>CAYPEV010000103.1:0-3423 GCA_964409605.1 uncultured Christensenella sp.
GAAAATGATCGTCCGCGCACCGCTTACCCTCACCGATACGCTCTCGAAGTTCGACGTGTTCGTCAACGTTTATGGCGGCGGTTACACGGGTCAGGCAGGCGCAATCCGCCACGGCATCGCCCGCGCGCTGCTCGTTGCGGAACCCGCTCTCCGCCCCGCCCTCAAGAAGGCCGGCTACCTCACGCGCGACCCACGCATGAAGGAACGTAAAAAGTACGGTCTGCACGCGGCCCGCAGAGCGCCCCAGTTCAGCAAGAGATAATCTCTTTTGCCCGAACGAAAGCAAGAAAAATCAGCATCCCGCTTCACTGTATGCGGGATGCTTTTTTATGGTCGGTTTGCTGTATTGTGATTGACAGGTTATAATGCACGCATGAAGATGACAGCGCAACAGCTGAAAAAGCTCGTGAAAAAGGCAGCCGCAACCGCGGCGGGGCTTTTCGCCGCCGCCGCCCTGGCGCTTGGCTCGGTGGTCGACACGCCCGATGAATTATTTTCCGGCACGCCGCAGGCCGCGCAGGTGGTACTTGCCGCGACGCAAGAGGACGATTGTACGTCGAAAGCACATGCCTACGCCGGACCCGTGAAAAAAGAACGCCTGCGCGACAAGCTCCGCAGGCTGTTCCTCTCCCAGCCCTCCGTGGTACGCGGCATTATGTTGCTGCCGTTCTGGGCGATCGGAAAGGTTCTGATCGGGTTGCTTTCGCTGCTGTTTGCCGTGCTCAACCCTGCGTTACAGATCATACTCGGCGTTCTGCTCAACGCGATTCTGCTTTTCGGGCTCTTTTTGGTCGCGTTCAAGCTTCTTTTTCCAAATCTCCGCCTGCGGGATTTGCTGACAAAAAGAAACATCCTCCTGCTCGCGGCGGGTTCGCTGCTGCTTTCGGCGGCGGATGCGATCCTGAAGGCCTTCTGGGAGGACTATCGCCCGGTCAGCATCGCGATCAAACTAATCTTGGGGCTGACGATTCTTTCGCTGCTCTGCTGGCGTATCTTCGGCAAGCGATTGCAAAAGAAGATTGCGCTTACAACATAAAAGAGGCCGAAGCCTCTTTTTTGTTTGCCCGAGAAATTCCTGATCCGGGGATATCCTGCGATCACTTTGCCGGGATGTGCGAGAGCAGCTCGTCCACCATCTCCGGCGGCGTCGCCCAGGAGGTGCAGAATCGAACCACGTCGTTCTCCGCGTCAAACATCTGCCAGAACGCGTAGCCATAATCAAGAGCCAGCGTCTTCAATAGCTCGCGCGGCAGAATCGGAAACACCTGATTTGTGGGCGAGTCGACAAAGAGCGCGTACCCTTTGGCCTGAATCCCCGCGGCAATCCGCTGTGCTTCGCGCACCGCGTGCCGGCCGATCTCGTCATAGAGTCCATCCGCAAACAGCGCTTCAAACTGAATCCCGAGCAGCCGCCCTTTGGCGAGCATGCCGCCGCGCTGTTTGATGTGATAGCGAAAATCCTTTTTCAGCAGCGGGTCGTTGATCACCAGCGCCTCGCCGAACAGTGCGCCCATCTTCGTCCCGCCGATGGAGAACGCGCTCGTGAAAACCGCAAGCTCCGGCAGGAACACATCCGCTCCCTCTGCCGCAAATGAGTTGCCAAGCCGCGCGCCGTCGGCATACAGCGGCATACCATACAGCAGGCACACACGCGAGATCGCCCGCAGTTCATCCCTGGAATACACCGTGCCGACCTCTGTGGGCTGCGATAGATAGACCATCCCCGGCTGCACCATGTGCTCCGCCGTTGCGTCCGCGTAATGCATGGCGACATAGCTTGCAATCTGCTCCGCCGTGATCTTTCCGTTCGTCGTTGGCAACGAAAGCACCTTGTGCCCCGTCGCCTCGATCGCGCCCGTTTCATGCACGTTGATGTGTCCGCTCTCGGCGCAGACCACGCCCTGATACGGCTTGAGGCTCGCGGCGATGATCGTCAGGTTGGCCTGGGTGCCGCCGACGAGGAAATGCACGTCGCTCTTTGCTCCGTCAAGCCGCGCCTGAATCAGTGTACGCGCGTGTTCACAGCGGCTGTCCAGCCCGTACGCGTCGTCCTGCTCCCGGTTGGCGCGTGTGATTGCCTCCAGAATGCGCTCGTGCGCGCACTCGTTATAATCATTCATAAAGTTATAGCGCATCTTCGTTTCCCTCCGCGCGGCTGTTCTTTTGCGACTCATGCAAGAGTATAGCACATTTCCCCCGCGGCCGGCGCGTGAATTTTCCTGTGCGCGCAGATGAAAAATCGTCCCGATTGCGCAATGTTCACAGGCGCTTTGCATGCTTGCCATGCTGTGTGCCGATTTGCGTTTGCAAACGCGATTGTGTTTCTACTATAATCGAACTATGAAACGAAGGTTTTACATGGATTTGACAAAGTGGTTATCGCGTGCGGCTGCCCTGGCGCTCTGCTTCGCGCTGCTCGCGGCGTGCTCTGTTTTTTCGGAAGCAACAGAGAGCGATCCGCTTACGGATGAAGACGCGGGTTCGGAATCCGTCTCCGTCGGGACGCTCGAAACGGTCCCCCCGGAGCGGATGATGGATGTCACCGCCCAGCCGATCGATTCACTTATTCCGGACGATGGATTTGTGATCCTCTTCGTCAACGTCGGCAAGGCGGACGCGGTGATTCTCTGCTTCGGCGAGACCACGATACTCATCGACACCGGATCGGCGGAGTCCGCGCCGCAGCTGCTCGCCGGGCTCAACGCGCTCGGCGTCTCCCGGATCAGCGCCGTATTCATCACACACAGCCACAGCGACCATCTCGGCGGTCTCGCCGCGCTCAGCGCGAACTTTGAGATTCCCATGGTCTATTCGCCCTATTATTCCGAAGCGGACAAGAATGGCGTCGGCAAGATCGTCAAGCGCGCGGAAAAGCTCAATCTGCCGCATCGGGAGCTGCTCGCGGGCGATCGTGTGCCGATTACAGACAGCGTGTCGTTTTCGGTGCTCGGCCCGCTCTCGCTCAACGAAGAGGACGACAACGACAATTCGCTGGTGCTGCAATTTTCCTATGGCGGCAAGACGTTCCTCTTCACCGGCGACATGCAGTTTATCGAGGAGGAAGCCATCATCGGTTCC
Organism: uncultured Christensenella sp.; assembly: GCA_964409605.1. Lineage (GTDB taxonomy): Bacteria > Bacillota > Clostridia > Christensenellales > CAG-138 > UBA7703. The sequence continues at coordinate 3,079 of CAYPEV010000103.1, forward strand.
GGCGCCTCGCTCAAAAGCGATGTGCTCAAGGTCGGCAACCACGGCAACCCGGACGCGACGGGCAATGAATTCGGCGCGCTGGTTTCCCCCGCCTTTGCCGTGATCTCCACCAATACGGCGGAGGACACAGACAGCGCGAATCCACGCGTGTTCGCCGCTCTGCCGGCGGCGCAGATCGCCGTCACGCAGCATTATCCCATCGGCGTGCTGCTGACGCTGGATGCGTCCGGCGGGATCGTGCTCGCAAACCCCGCGCGAGAGGCGGCGCAAAGCACGCTCGTGGTCAGCGATTTTGACGTAGAGGCGCAGACGGTATCGCTCACCAACGGCGGAACCGCGCCCGTC
>CAYPEV010000103.1:3433-8462 GCA_964409605.1 uncultured Christensenella sp.
CCGTCGATCTTTCGGGCATGATCCTCTTCTCCGTCCGCTCGGACGCGGCGCTTCGCTTCCCCGAAGGGACGCTGCTCGGCGCGGGAGAGACGCTCGTCGTCGGCGAAAGCGGCGCGCTTCCGTTCCCGGACGAGGATAAACCGCTGAACAAGAAGAAGGACAATACGGTGATCCTCTACGACCGCCTCGGCGCGCTCGTCAGCAAGCTCGAACAATAGCCACACTTTCAACGTAAAAGCGGCGCGTGCACTTCCTGCACGCGCCGCTTGTCTGTTCACCGGATGATTCTCCGCCGGCCTATGCTCCGGCCTCCATTTTGCCTTCGGCTTCCTCCGGTGCAATCCTCCGTCTGCCCGTCAAAAACCCCGCGCTGAGCGCCTTGGTCGGACAGTTTTTTACGCAGTCGCCGCAGCGGATGCACTCCATGTCGTCCGGCGTTTTCGATGGGTCGACGCCCATGTTGCACGCGCGTTTGCAGACGCCGCAATGCGTGCACGCGCTTTCGTCCAGCTTGAGGCGATAGAATGACGCCTTGTTGAACAGCGCATACGCCGCGCCCAGCGGACAGAGGTATTTGCAAAACGGGCGGTAGAGAAACACGGAAAGCCCGAGAATCAGAATCAGCACCGCCATCTTCCAGCTGAAGAGAAAGCCCGCAACCGCGCGCAGGGTTGGATTCATCAGTAGCAGCGGTATGCCGGCAAACAGCGTGCCGGAAGGACAGACCCATTTGCAAAACCACGGCGCGCCGACGCCGGCCGCATTTTTAACCAGTGCCGGCAGCAATATAACCAGCACGGCCAATACGACAAACTTGAGATAGCGCAGCAGACGATCATACTTGAATGTACCGATCTTTCTGGACGGGATTTTGTACAGAAGATCCTGCACCCAGCCAAACGGGCAGAGAAACCCGCAGACAAACCGCCCGAGCAACGCGCCGAACGCGAGCAGAAAGCCCGTTACATAAAACGGAAAGCGAACCTCGCGCGCCGCAAGCTCCGCCTGCAGAGAACCGATCGGACAGGCGCCGAGCGCCCCGGGGCACGAATAGCAGTTCAGCCCCGGTACGCAGACGGCTTTGCTGTCCCCCTGCCAGATGCGCCCTTTGACGAAGCCGACGAGATAGCCGTTTGTAACGACCGTCCAGGCGCCCTGTATCCAGTTACGCAGTTTGTTTCGCTGAAATTGCTTAGCCAATGCCGATACACTCCAGACAGATATTTGCCGCACGCGAGAGTACGACGGCAATCTCGCCGTCCATGATTCCCAGCACAAGAAATCCCGCGCCGAGCGCGAGTAAAACGAATGGCAGCGCGCGCTTTGCCGCTTTCATCAGGAGACTTGCCCCAACAGCAGATCGATCAGACCCGCCCAGTCGTCATAGCTCTTGGAGCCAACCACTGCCTCGCCAATCTGTCTTCCGGTGGAATCAAAGAATAGTGTGGTCGGGATGGCGTAGATGCCGGCGGAATAGTCCAGAAACAGATTCTCCGGCAGAACGATAGGATAGGTCACGCCCTCATCCGCGATGAATTGCTTCGCACCGTCGATGTCGTTGTCACCCGTCAGTACGCCGATGAGCGCGAACCCCTGATCCGCGTAGTCCTTGCTGATCTTGACCAGATCGGGAATCTCCGCAACGCAGGGTCCGCACCAGGTCGCCCAGTAGTTGACCATGATGAGTTTGTTCTCAGAAAAGACGGACTGATCGAGCGTGTCCCCCGTCAGCGTGGTCAGGGAAAACTCCAGTGCCTCGCTGGTTGCTTCGCTTCCGCCTTGCGCAGGCGCGGCGTCTTGTGCCGCGGTCGCTTCCGGCGTTGTCTCCGGCTGCGCGGGCGCGGGTGCGCAGGCGGTCAAAAGGAACGTCATGGCGATGAGTCCCGTGAGAATCCGTGCGATCTTTTTCATGTGGATGGTTCCTTTCCATATTCTGCCCAAGAATTCCGGATAGAAGGGTGTTGCTCTCGATGGATCGGAATGGAGCATAAAGGGTTGGTGGATCGGCAGAATATATGTTGATGGTACGGAATCATATCCTCCCTTTCTGTGATTATATCACACGATGCGTTCGCTGCGGTGTGATTATCCTGTCCGGGACGTGCGCAAAAATCCCGCTGGCGCACCCGCCGCAGAATGCATTGCACGCGGCTGCGTGTTGGGCTATACTGGATGCAACAACGCATTTCCGATCCTAAACGAATCTCTCCCCGTTTCAATCCAGTCTTTCCCCCGCGCAGTCCATGCGCGTTTAGAAACGTACTTTTTTGAGGAGAAGCGCATCATGCAAAACGACATCAGCAAGAAGAATTGGATTCTCATCTGGGTGCTCGGCCTCGCGGGCCAGCTTTGCTGGAACGTGGAAAACGCCTGGTTCTCCACATTTGTCTACAACAAAGTCGCGCCCGATCCCAGCATCATCAGCTGGATGGTCGGACTCAGCGCCGTGGTGACGACGTTCTGTACTTTCCTCGTGGGCACATGGAGCGACCGCATCGGAAAACGCAAGCCGTTCGTGAGTATCGGCTATATCTTCTGGGGTGTGTTTACGATCGTCTTCGGCGTCGGCGAGTTTCTGCCGAAATCGCCCGTCACGCTTGTCGCGCTGTTTGTGGTGCTGGCGGATGCGGTAATGAGTTTCTTCGGTTCGTTCGGTTACGACGCGGGATTCTCGATCTGGACGACGGATATATCCAACGAGCACAACCGCGGCAGGCTCGGCGGCGCGCTCGCCGTGATGCCCGTCATCGCGACGATCTTCGGCACGGTCGTCTCCGGTATGATTGTGGACGCGCTCGGTTTCTTCGATTTCTTCATCCTCATGGGCGGCTTGGTGATCGTCATCGGCCTCGTTTCGCTGTTCGCGATGCAGGACGCGCCCGATCTGATCCCCCGCCGCGAGGAAAAAACCTATTGGCGGCAGCTGATCAAGGTGTTCAACTGGAAAACGGTGAAAGAAAACCGCGAACTGTTTTGGATCTTTGTCGTGATCTTGGTCTATTTCGTCGGGTTCAACGTGTATTTTTCGTATATCACGATCTATTTTGTCAATTATCTCGGCTATAGCTTCACGATAGCCGGCGCACTCCAGGGCGGCGCGCTGGTGATCGCCTCATTTATGACGATTCCGACCGCGCGGCTCATCGAGAAAGGACGTCTCGCGCAGGTCATCCTGATCGCTCTGATCGCCAACACGATTGGACTGCTCTGCATCGCGTTTGGAAGCGGTATCGCGTTCCTCTGCGTCGGCATGTTCCTCGCGGGCTGCGGTTATATCCTGACGCTGCAATCGCTCACGGCCTGGATGAAGAACCTTTATCCGGAGGATCAGCGCGGGCAGTTTGAGGGCATCAAGCAAGTGTTTTATGTCGCGATGCCTATGGTGTTCGGGCCTATGATTGCGGCGCCCGTCATCAACGCATGGGGCGTGGAGAAGATCGTCAACGGCGTTTCAGGCATGGTGCCCGGTCCTTCGCTTTTCCTCGTTTCCGCAGCGGTTACCGCGCTAGCGATTCTTCCGCTGATCGCAGCCAATCGCCTGCACAAACGGCGCAAAGCGGAGCAGGTCGCGCGGCTCGAGGCGCTATGAGCACACCGGCACAGGAGCATCTCTTTTCGCCCGGCGAACACGCACTCCATCGCGGCGGAAGCGCAAACGCCGGATACACGCTCGCCGGAGACGCGCTCTATGATAGAAGCCGCGTTTGCGCCGCCCCGTGGCGCCTCAAGGAATGGGATTTTTATCAGATTTCGGATGATCGCCTTTGCCTTCAGCTCGTGATCGGTCATGTTTCCTACGCGGGCAACTGTAATATTGCGCTGTTTGATCATCAAAGCGGCAAGCGGATCTTCGAGCGCGGCGTGACGATTCCCCTGCCGTTTCGGAGCATGCATATGCCGCAGAGCGCGCATGAGGACAGCGTACTTTCCTTTGCGCATGGCGGCGTAAGCCTGCGGTTTGAGACGGCGGACGGCGCGCGAAGATTGGCCGCCTCCTGTGATGGTTTCTCCGCAGATGTACGCCTGTCCCCCGGGGTCGCGGAAAGCATCACCGTCTGTACGCCGTTTTCAAAAAAGCAGGAATTTTATCTCAACGAAAAAATCAATCTGATGCGCGCGGAAGTCTCCGTTTCGCTGGGCGGCGAGGGATACGCGTTCGATTCCGCCCGCACATTCTCCCTGCTCGACTGGGGACGCGGCGTCTGGCCTTTTTCGCACGAGTGGTATTGGAGCAGCGCGAGCACTCTGCTATCCGGCAAGCCGCTTGGTTTTAACCTCGGCTGCGGCTTTGGCGACGAGGCGAAAGCGCGCGGCACGGAAAACGTCGTCTATCACGAAGGACGGGCGATCAAGCTCGGCCACGTCTTGATCACGCACGAAGAGGACGTGATGCGCCCCTGGCAGCTGGAAGCGGAAGACGGCGCCTTCTCCGCGCGGCTCACCCCGCGCTATGACCGGGACACGATTACCCGCATGCTGTTTGTCGATAACCGCTGTCATCAGATGTTCGGCACATTCTCCGGTTCGTTTCTCGCAACGGATGGCGCGCGCGTCGCGTTTTCCGATGTTGTCGGCTTTGCCGAGCACGCGGTCAACCATTGGTGAACCGTCTTTCCATTTCAGCTATGCAATTTCGGTCCGGCATCCGTTTTCCAACCAGGTTGAATTGCATAACCATGCGATTGTGTCGAATTTTATACATTTCTGCATGCATGGCACTTCCGGCTCGCTTTTTCCGCGCACCTAGGGTGGCTGAAACGGATGCAACCACATTTTTCAGGCAAAATTCGGCCTGAAAGTGAATCAAAATGTCAATCAATATCAAACGAATTGTGAAAAGGGGTGCGGTCTTGCCGTATTCGTGGTATGTTTGTGCCGTTAATACGATCCTAATCCCCTTGTTTTCACCCGGATGTGTGAAATATCCGTAACATCTTTCGCGGGTATGTTTACATATATATACCACTCATGTATAATTTTCCCGACAGAATGTCTTTCATGCAAGAAAGGATGTGTACCGAATGAAACG
>CAYPEV010000104.1:0-8431 GCA_964409605.1 uncultured Christensenella sp.
TCTTCCGATATACCCAGTATAAAGCAAAAACCTGACAGGTTCCATGTCAGGTTTGTTGGACAGTACGGTTTATTTTTTTACGCGACCTTCGCCCTGCCCGCGAAAACGTATTTGCGCAGCAGCGCGCGGAGGGTGACAAGCTCGCTCTCGTTTGCGATCTGCCCTTTAGGGATCACCACGGCGCGGTTTTCGCCGGCAACGAGATAGATCGCGTTCTTGGTCTCGCGCGCAAGGTAGATCTGCTTCCAGATGAAGTCTGTGTCCCCGCGCTCGCTCTTTGCGTGCACGCCGTTTTTATCGATGCTGTACTGCACCGAAAAATCGCTCATCTTCCCTTTTTTATAGAGATTGTTGACGCGCGTCACGACGGAGACAAGGTTGAACGCGACCATCAGCGCCGCGCCGGAAAAAGCCGCGATCAAGCCAACGCCGCCCGCATTCGCGACCGAGATGCCCTGCCCGTAGCGAATCAGCGTGACCAGTACGCCAATCACAAGAAACGTCATGATCGCAAGCCCGGTCAGTTTGCGTTTCATGCGAAAATAGTTGTATTGAATATTGTCCTGTTTGGTTATGGTGAATCTGCCGGAATACGTCATGGAACTCTGCTCCTTTGCGCGAATGCGCTTATGATACCGCCCGAATACCGCGCTGTCAACGCATCGCAACGCATTTATTATACGCTCGCCGGATTACGCTGTCAAAAGAGGGAAAAAACGCTGGGCTTCCCCAGCGCCATCGGGACGGAATGCAGCGATCCCCGCAGGCATGCCGCCCGCGGGGATCTTCTCCAGTTCGTCTTTTTTTAGTTGCGCTGCAGCGCCTCGATGGGCGTCATCTTGCTCGCCTTTGCGGCAGGATAGCTGCCGAACGCTACGCCGATGACCACGCAGAAGAGCAGGGCGACGACCGCCGCGCGCCATTCGATGGCGATTGTCATATCCGAGATCATCGCGAAGATCCGAAGCCCCAGTGCGGAAAGCCCAAGCCCGATGAGCCCGCCGAGGATGGACAGCACGCATGCCTCGATCAGAAACTGCATCATGATATGGCTCCTGCGCGCGCCGATGGCTTTCCGGATGCCGATTTCGCGCGTTCGCTCCGCGACGGAGACGAGCATGATGTTCATGATGCCGATGCCGCCGACCAGAAGCGAGATTGCGGCGATTCCGCCGAGCATCAGCGAGAGAGTGCTCATGACGCTGTCCAGTGTATCGAGAATCTCGCTCATGTTGTAGACGGTATAGCTTTCCTCATCCCGCGTGAGCAGCAGCATCTGATATTCCGCCTGCGCTTGCGCGATGTCCACCGTATTGGTCGAAGAGGCTTTGACATACGCGGTGGTGATCGCGGTGCTGTCGGCGATGCGCTGCGCCGTGGTCAGCGGAATCAGAATCTGTGAATCGGAGCTTGAGCCGCTCTCTGCAAGCAGTCCGACGATCGTGAAAGTGTGCCCGTTCATGGTGAACGTTTTTCCGAGCACGTCGTAGTTTTCAAACAGCTCGCCCGCAACCTCGGTGCCGATCACGGCGGTATACGTGCGCCATTCCAGATCGGACTGTGCAATCGCGCGCCCCGCCTCCATGTCTCGTCCGGCGATATCCATATATGCCCCGGTGACGCCTATGGCCGAGACGCCGGTGTAGTTGCTGCCGCTGCGCGCGGTGCTGCTCACGGTGAGATAGGGCGCGACGCCCCCGATCGCGTCATATTGCTCCATCTCCATGAAGTCGTCCGCATCTAGCGTGACGTCCTCGTCCGTGACGGTGACGGTCAGAAGATCCGACCCCATTGAGGCGATCGCGCTCGTGATGCTGCTTGTTGTGCTCTGCGCGATGGAGACGAGTATGATCACGCTCATCACGCCAATGATGATGCCGAGCATGGTCAGAAACGAACGCATCTTGTTGGCGAGCGTGGAGCGTACGGCAAGGCGCAGCGAATTGAGAAACATCGTCATACCAGCTCCGCCTCCTCCAGCGAGCGGAACAACCGCCCGTCGCGCACATAGACCGTGCGCTGCGCCTGTCTCGCGATTTCTTCGTTGTGCGTGATCAGCACGATGGTATAGCCCTGCTCAGAGAGCCTCCGAATCAGGCGCATAATATCCGTCCCGCTCTTGCTGTCGAGATTTCCCGTCGGTTCATCCGCGAGGATCACGCGGGCGTTGCTGGCCAGCGCGCGGGCGATTGCCACGCGCTGCTGCTGACCCCCGGAAAGCTGGCTCGGGCGGTGCTGCATCCGGTTCGCCAGTCCCACCTGATCCAGCGCGGCTTTCGCGCGCTCCAGGCGTTCTTTTTGCGAAAGCTTTTGATAGATCAGCGGGAGCTCTACGTTTTCCAGCGCGCTCATCGAATCGAGCAGGTTGAACTGCTGGAACACGAATCCGATCTTCTCGCTGCGGATGAGTGAGAGTTCTTTGTCCGTGCATTCCGCGATGTTCACGCCGTCGAGAATGTATCGCCCGCTATCCGGCAGGTCGAGGCAGCCCATCACGTTCATCAGCGTCGTTTTTCCGGAGCCAGAGGGCCCGCAGATCGCCACAAATTCCTTGGGCCGCACGTGCAGCGAGGCGTCGTCCAGCGCATGCACCGCTTCGTCGCCGACATAGTAGGTCTTAAAGATGTGTTCCAGCAGCAGCATGGCGCGCTCCTTTCCCACAAAAGCATGTTCTTGTCTGTTGTTGCAGCATGGCGTGCCCCTCAGTTCCCGCTTCTGGGCTGGAAGGAACTGTCGCCGCCCATACCGCTCGGCGGCTGGAAGCCGCTGTCGCTGCCGGGCATCGTCATACCGCTCTGCCCGCCAAAGCTGAAGGAGGTCACCGTCGAGGCGTCGTCCGCGCTGTACGTGGCGGTGCTCGTGCGCTCCGGCACCCAGATGACATCGCCCGCAGCGAGGCCTTCCGCCGTGATCGCGATGTACGATCCATCCGACATGCCGGTCGTCACGGTCAGCTTCGTGAGTTTGTCGAGATTCAGCGCGCCATCCGCCTGCGTCTCGCCCGCCTGCGTTCCTTCGTCCGCAAGGTAGACAAACGCCGTGTCGCCCTCATACTGCACCGCGGAGACGGGCACGATCAGCGTCTCTCCGCTCGTGTCGGTGATGATCTGCGCGGACGCGCTCATGCCGGGGTATGCGCCCTCGATCGGCTCGGTGGAGATCGTCGCGGTATAGCTGGTCACATAGCTGCCGCTGCCGGAATAGGAGATATTGGTGACGGTGCCCGCAAATTCGCCTTCCAGCGCGTCCAGCGTGACCGTCGCGCTCTGTCCGAGTTTGACGCTTGCGATATCCAGCTCATCAATCGAAAGTGCGATGGTGAATCCGCCCGTTCCGGTGAGCGTGCAGACCGCTGTGCCGGCAGCAATCGTGTCCCCCGCCTGGACGGAGAGCGCGGTGAGCGTGCAGTCCGTCTCCGCCTTGACGCTCAGCAGCGCTTCCAGCTCCGAAATCTGCGTCTCGAGCTCCGCTTCCGTGTTCTTCAGCGTGGTATAGTTTGTCGTCATTGCGCCTTCCGCGAGTGTAAACACGGTTGTGCCCTTGCTGACCTTCTGATTATCCTTTACCTTCACCGCCGCGATTTTACCGGAGCCCGCCGTAACCTCGACAAACTCATTGACGGTGATGCTGCCGGAGCCGAGCACGGCGCCGCTCTCGCTGAGCACCGTCGCGTTCGTGCCAAGCGGATAATGATCGTCCGTGAACACGACCGTCGCGAGGCCATCTTCCATCTTGGTGACAAAGCCTTCCTGTTCGTCCTCGCCGATTTGCACGCTGACCGCGTCATATCGTTCCATACCATCGGTTACGGGTATGGTCAGCCGCATTTTCCCGTCGGTCGCAATCAGGCACAGATAGTCCATATCGTCCACGATGCTGCCGACCTGAGCCTGGATGTCCTTTACGATGCCGCCCTTACTCGCAGTGATGTTCAGGTTCGTGAGCAGTTGTTTTGCGGTGGCCAGCGAGGCGCGCGTGTCGCTCAACTCATCCTTGAGTTCGCTCAGCTGATCTTCCACATCCGGCGAGGTCATGGTCATGACGACTTCCCCCGCCTGGATCAAATCCCCCGGCGCAAAGTTGACCGCGGTTACGGTGGCTTCCGCCGTGGTGGTCACGCTCTGGCTCTCCAGCGCGGCGAGTGTTCCGCTTCCGTCGATGGTCGCGCTGATTTCGCCGCTGCTGACCGCGCTTGCGCGATACGTGAGCGTGCTGGTCTTGTCCGCGCTCTGCTTGGTCACGTTGATGATCACGATCGCGCCGACCGCAACCAGAACAGCCGCCGCGCAGAGGATGATGATATTGCGCGTGCGCTTCTGCTTCACTTTCTTTTGCTTTGCAGCGGTAAACGAAGTGTCGAAAGATTCCATACGGTTTTATCGCCTCCAAATTCATTCGCCTTTGATCATATGGTCTGGTTGTGGCGCAAACATGGCATCTGCTTGCTGAAAATATGTACCTTTGCGACACAAGCGGCCTTTGTTGATTGAGTTACGGTTCGATGATAAAGCGTCGACATTCTGCCAAGATTGTGCCAAGATCACCGGATACTATGAAGGAAACAATGATTCGGCGCGCGTTGCGCATCCTATTTCTTATGGAGCATTCAAGCATGAAAACAAAACGATTCCGTCCCGTCCCACGCGCGCTCGCCGCGCTGTTGCTCGCCGCTCTCCTGATGAGCCTCTGCTTTGCGGGATCATCCGCGGATACGGTCACGGTCGCAACGGCGGACGAGCTTGCCGCCGCGCTGAGCGATGCGGCAAGCAGCGCAGATAGCACCATAATCTACTTTGCCGCGGGTACGTCCGCCATCGAGCTGACCGGCTCCCTTTCAATTCCCTCAAATGTGACGCTGGATCTGAGTACGAGCGGGGGCACGCTGCGCGTGGGCTCCGGCTGCGTGCTGGCGGTCGGCGGCGTGATCTCCGGCGGCGCTGTGGAAATCTCCGGCGGTACGCTTCTGCGCGAATACGGCAGCAGTATCACCGCAACGATTACGGCGAGCAACGGTGGAGTCGTGCGCGGCGCGCGCGTGCTCTCGCTGGAAAACCTCAGCGCGGCAAGCGGGGAATCTATCACCGCAATCACGTATGCCGGGCAGTCGAGCGCGGACACGAGCGCATATGTCGTCCGCGCGGCGACGGCGGTGCTCTATGTGCGGATGACCGGCTCCAACTATTCCTCTTATCAGACGATCGAAACCGTCTCGACCGACGCGGGCAATCTCTTCCGCCTCGGCACGCGGTATACCGATACGCTCTCGCTGACCTACGCGCTCACCTATGGCGGGCTCACAGGCGCGCAGCTATCCGCGCTGAACCCGACGAACTATACCGCAAGCGACGCCGCGATCTCGCTCAACAACCCGACAAAGGATGGCTTCGTCTTCGCGGGCTGGACGTGCGAGGCGCTGGGCGTCACCGTTCCGCAGGACAAGATGGTGATCCCCGAAGGAACGACGGGCGCGCTGACCCTGATCGCTATGTGGGTGGAAGCGCCCGCGGGCGGCGTCAAGACCGGCGGCAGCAGCAGCGCGGCAGGTACGGCAGAGGAGGATGCGGCGTCTCAGCAGGAGGACGCGGCGCAGCAGGATCAGGCGGAAACCCAGCAACAGAGCACGCGCAGAACGCGCACGGCATCCTCCGGCACAAAGGTAACATTTACCAGCGATGTGGACACCGTCGTGCCATCGCTTGCGGACAAGAGTGACGGTGCTTCGTTCCCCTGGGGGTGGGTGTTCGGTGGTCTCGCCGCACTTGGGCTGATCGCCTTCTTCGCGGCACGGAACGCCAACCGCAGGCAGCGATAGCCGCAACACGAAAAAAGCGGGGAACTCCCCCGCTTTTTCTATGCGTTTATGATCGTTTCGCCTGTGTCAGCTCTGCGTTATTCGTGTTCGTCTTTCGACGAATTCTCTGCTTTCTTCTGCTCCGGTTCCTTCTTCATGCGCTCGGCATAGGCGTGAAACGCGCTCTTGCCGTCGGCTTCCCACCAGTCGTCATAATACTCCCAGTCCTTCCAGTCGCGCTTTTCGTCTTCTCCATTGTGGCGGTGGTGCGGTTTGCCGTGCTTGTGGTGCTTCTTGTCTCCTTCATTGGAGCTGGAGCTGCCGCCGAAGCCAAACAGGATCTTCGCCAGCAGGAAGAGGCCGAGCCCTTCCCAGAAGCCGATCGTCCGAAGGCCGAAGAGGCCCGGCATCAGCCAGTTCCAAAGCCACATAATGAGGTTGCCAAACAGCAATCCCAGCAGGAATGCGCCCGCGATGCCAAGCACCGCATAGAGCGTGTATTTTGCCCAATTGGGGACGTCGTCCCATCGTTTCTTGATGTTGCTCATCGTTCTTTCTCCTATTAATACGCTATATTTTTCGTTCGTTTGTCCCGGACGCTTTTTACGCGTCCGTCTCCTCCAGCAGTTTTCGGAGGGTCTTCACCGCGCGGCTCTTGCGCGAGAGCAGCGTGCCGATGGGCTCCCCCCATTCCTCGGCGAGGTCGCGGAAGGATTTTCCCTTCAGCTCTGTTGCGATCAGTACCGCCCGCTGTCTTGGTTCGAGCTTGCCGATGGCATCCGTGAGACGGTGCATGCGCTGCGCCCGCTCCTCCGCCGCAAACGGTTCCTCGTTTTCCGCAGCAAGCAGGCTTAAGAGCGGCAGCTCGCCGTCCTCGTCCGCCATGCCGTCGAGGCTTGTCTCCTTTGCGTGCGCCCGCTGATAGTCCGCGATCTTGTTCCGCACCGCACGGTAGGCGTAGGCTGCGAGATTCTCCACCGGGCCGTTCGTCTCCAGCCGGCTGACGAGGCTCAGCATCACGTCCGCGACGATATCCTCCGCGTCCATTTCGCTGATGCGGCGGGCGCGGCTTTTGACAAAGCGAACGAGCTTCTCCCCGTCGCGGGTGAAGAACGCATACCATCTGCTGTTTTCGCCTTGTTCCATCGCCATCGCTTGCCCTTTCTACTCATTTGACGGAAGACGGGTGCGTTTATTGCATCGTTTTCTAAAAAAAGTTTCCCTGTATCAGATATATCATAAAACATCAAAAAATCCTATTGCGCGCGCAAAAAAACGCTCCCGCACACAAGTTTCGGGAGCGTTTGCCTGACGCGTTGGGGGGAATCAATACACCTTGCGCTTGACGTAGGTCGTGTGCAGGATGTGGTGCGCCTTGTGGGAGCCGGGCTTTTCCAGATAGCTGTCATACAGCTCCTTGACAAAGGGATTCTCGTGGCTCTTGCGGAGCTTCATCTCCTTGTCCTGGCCGTAGAGGCCCTTGGCGCGCTCGGCGCGCAGGTCGACAAAGTTACGCACCTCGCCCGGCTGATGGGGCTGTCCGCCGCCGTTGACGCAGCCGCCCGGGCAGGCCATGACCTCGATGAAATGATAGTCCGCCTCGCCCTTTTTCACCATCTCCAGCAGCTGGAAGGCGTTTTCCGTGCCGCTCGTGACCGCGACGCGCACCTTGGTGCCCGCGAGGTCATATTCCGCTTCCTTGCAGCCTTCCACGCCGCGCACGGCGGTGAAGTCGAGGTTGTCCAGCGGTTTTCCGGTGACGATCTCAGCGACGGTGCGAAGGGCCGCTTCCATCACGCCGCCGGTCGCGCCAAAGATATGCCCCGCGCCGGACGCAACGCCCAGCATGGGATCGAACTCCTCGTCCGGCAGATCCGTGAAGCGAAGGCCCGCGCGCTTGATCATGTTCGCAAGCTCGCGCGTGGTCAACGAAACGTCGACATCCGGCACGCCGGCCGCGGCTTCGTTGTCCCGCGTGCACTCGAATTTCTTTGCGGTGCAGGGCATGATGGACACGACGAACAGATCCTTGGGATCGAGGCCCATCTTCTCGGCGTAATAGGTCTTCACGAGCGCGCCGAACATCTGCTGCGGGCTCTTGCAGCTACTAAGGTTCTCGACCATATCCGGGAAGTAGTATTCGCAGAACTTGACCCAGCCCGGCGAGCAGGAAGTGATCAGCGGCAGCTTGCCGCCGTTTTGCAGGCGGTTGAGCAGCTCAGTGCCCTCTTCCATGATGGTGACGTCCGCGGCGAAGTCGACGTCAAACACCTTCTCAAAGCCGAGGCGGCGCAGCGCCGCGACGAGTTTGCCCTGGACGTTGCTGCCGATCGGCATGCCGAAGCATTCGCCGAGCTGCACGCGCACGGAAGGCGCGGGCGCGACGATGACGTGCTTAGACTTGTCCGCGAGCGCGTCCCAGACGACGTGGGTATCGTCCCGTTCGGAAAGCGCGCCCGTCGGGCAGACGGAGATGCACTGTCCGCAGTTGATGCAGCTTGTTTCGTTCAGCGGCATATCGAACGCGCTGCCGACGTGGGTGTCAAAGCCGCGCTCGTTGGTGCCGATGACGGCGACATGCTGGTTGTGTCCGCAGACCGCGACGCAGCGGCGGCAGAGGATGCACTTGCTGTTGTCGCG
>CAYPEV010000105.1:0-8329 GCA_964409605.1 uncultured Christensenella sp.
GTGCAAGCAGCGCGTCGCTCGCCAGCAGCGTATCGTCATGCGTCAGAAAGCGCGAAACGGCAGTCGCCTTGCTTAAAAGGCTCTCCTCCTCCGCCGCGATCATCGGGTCGGCGAGTTGATCTCCTGCTTCAATGCGGGCAAACGCGCGGTCCATCAGCAGCGTCAGCTCCGCTTTTGCGCGTGTTTCCATCTGCCGGGAAAACGGAATAAATGCGATCGCGATCCCGATCAGCAGCAGCGCCGCAAGCAGGGGCACCAGCCATTTGCGCAGAAAACGAACCATAGAACCAAACCTGCCTTTCGCGTCGGATCTGTGATCAGCGTAAGCGGCGGTTGAAATCGTTTCAAATCAATCGACGCTCTATAAAGTCAAACCGTCCATCGTCAGGTGGACGGAATGATCGCAAGCAGAAAATTCGCCTTGTAGAAGAACTCGCCAAAGAAGGATTCGCTCAGAAATTCATAGAGCTTTGGAAGCACCGTCAGCATGACAGGAACCGTGAGAAAGATGACAAACAGCATCAGCACGCCGTGGATAAGCCCAACGCCCGCGCCAATGATGCCGTCCCCGCGCGAGAGTACGGGATAGCCACCGCGCCCGAACTCCACGCCGCGGATGAGAAACCCGAACAGCAGGCGCAGAACCACAAACAGGATCAGCAGCGCCAGAATATTGATGACCACGCACACGATCGTCTGGTTGAAATAATCACCCAGCGTAGTGATCCCGCTGCTGCTGAATGCTTCGGAAGCGATGTTCTTCAGCACGCAGCGATCCATCGGCAGCGGCATGCCCGCGTTTGTCAAAACCGTATGGAGCTGATCCGACGAGATCGCCGAAATCGGCGCGCGCGTGAGCTCCACATCCGTGATCGCGACATATTCGGAGCCTTCCGTATAGTATAGCAGCATCTGAAACAGTTCCGCGTTGCCTTTGACGATGCCGGATACGATGGGAATCAGGATTCTCCCAAACAGGATGGAGATCGCGGTCGCGCAGACGTTCAGCGCCGTATTCACAAAGCCGCGGTAAAGCCCGCCGAGAATCGTAATGGCCAATATCAGCAATATTGCGATGTCGATGAAGTTCATGCGTTTGCCTTCCTCATCCGCGCGGTGCGCGCGTGCATGTTAATCTGCATTCGCAAGATAGTACATACCGTTGCTCGAGAGCAGCAGCTTTGCATCCGTGAGTTTGATCGCGGTATCGATCGGCTGTTCAAACGTCGCGGTCGCGGAGAGCTTACCTTTGATCGTATAGGTAAACAGCTGCTCGCGGGAAGCGACCGAAAGCCTGCTTCCCATGATAAACGCGCTGACGCCTTCCGCCGGAAGCTGCAGCGTGGTTTCCACCGGTGCGGGCGCCGCGTCCTCCGCGAGAGTCAGGATGCGCACGGTGTGGAAGTCTCCTCCGCGTGTCGTGAGCAGGAACGTGGGTGTGCCGGAAGAATACGAGAAGTCCAGCACCTCATAGCCATAGATCATCGTACGGTAGATTTCCTTGTTTCCCTCATGGATATACCGGATGATCTGGTTCGTGCAGACCACGAATATACTGTTGGGCGTGATGTAGATGTCGTCCACAAGCTGGTTTTGCACGTGGATCATGCCCGTCACTTCCTGCTTGCTCAGGTCATAGGTGGAAATCGTCGTCATCGGCATGCCGGTGTTGACGTTGATCGTCTCGATCCAGAGCATTTCGTTCGTGTTGGAATAAAACCCGAAATCGACGATGCACTGATCCGCATAGGGCAGGTCGGCAATCTGTTCTCCGCCGCGCGTGATGACCAACACGCTCTCCGTGCCGTCCTCCGCCGCGCGCAGTACGGCGAGGTGTTTCGTGCCGCATTCCACCTCTTCCACGATGCCGGTAAACGTAAGCGGCGTCTTTTCGCCAACCACCTGCAATGATGCCTCGTTGAATACGACAGTCATGGACTCGCTGCCGGACATGCGGATATTGGAAGCGCCCATGCCGTAGGTGTAATTCTTCTTGTCGTCTGTCAAGTGGTAAAAGTGAATCTGGCCGTCGGTTTGATACAGGATTCCGTCGCCCGTATTGATATACGTGGACGTCGTGGAGATCGGCGTGATGTCCATCGACACCGTCGCTTCCTGTTTGTTAAAAATAAACTGGAAAATTACGAGGCCTATGCCAAGAATACCGAGCGTCACCACGGAAAAAATCAGCGTATTGTTTCTCTTTTTCTTTTTCTTGCGGCGGGTTTGCGTGCCCGCGCCGTTTGCCGGCGCGTACGGCCGCTGACCGCCCTGTTGTGTTGCCATGTTCTATCGTTCCTTTATGCTTCGCTTTAGTCTATCAGCACCCGCGGACGCTGTAAAGCAAACTTTCTGTGTACCGCCGGGCGTCGGATTCGCCCTATTGCGGAGCAATCACCCAAAGCGATTTGGGTAAAATCTTAAACGTAACCGGCGTTCCTGGCAGGATATCTCCGTCGACGTCCAGCAGCGAGGCGGGTTCGCAAACCGCAGTCAACTCCGTCGTTTTGAAGTACGTCACATACTTTGTACTCAGGTGTTCGCCCTTCATAAACTTCGGCAGGATCGAATACGCGCGCAGTTTTGAGATATTCGTAATCACACAGATGTCCAAAAGGCCGTCAAACGGATCCGCCTTCGGGGTGACCATCATGCCTCCGCCGAAATGCGTTCCGTTGCCGGCAGCGATGATCAGCACATCCGCCTCCATCGATCCGCCCGGCCAGCTGATCTTCGTCTTGCGCGAATACAGGTGCAGCAGCGCGGTCAGAAGCCCGCGCAGATACGCCATGGAGCCGTTCTTCATCCGTTTTTTGTAGATCTCCACATAACGCAGCACGTCTACGTCAAAACCGAACCCCGCGACGTTGAAATAGAGCAGGTCGTTTGCCATCGCGGCATCCATGTGCCTCGCCTCGCCGTTCAGCACGATTTCAAGCGCGGCGAGCGGATCTCTGGGGATCTTCAACGGGCGGATGATGTCGTTGCCCGTGCCGCAGGAAATAATGCCGAGCTGCACGTCCGTGTTCATCAGCGCGCTGGCAACCTCGCGTATGGTTCCGTCTCCGCCGAGTACGACGATCCTCTTTGCGCCTTCCTGCGCAGCCTGTTTCGCCAGCTCCGTCGCGTGCCCCGCGTATTCGCTCTTCTCCGCTGAAAACGGGATCCCCCGCTCCGCGAGCGCATCCGTAACCAGCTGATATGCGTGAATTGCCGCGCCGTTTCCCGCAACAGGGTTCCAGATCAAATGCAGCTGAGCCTCCATACACGTAACCCCCAATATTCTTTTTTTTGATATGCAAAACGAAAATACCCCAACGCCAGTATAAAGCATTTATGCTCTTCTATCAACCCTGCCTGTTCCGTGTCAGACACACGCCAAACACATCAATATTCTCCCGCACAACAAAACAGCGGATGGCATGTTTGCCCTTCCGCTGTTTTGCACCCTCAATTTGTTATGGTTTGCTGGGATATTTGCCCATCAGCCGGACATAGCCCGCCGAGCCGACGGATGCGAGGAGTTCCGCGCGATAGCGCGCGCCTTGCGTCGTCGTTCCTTCATATACCGCGCGCCGCTCTTCGCCACTGAGCTGCGAAAGGAATGCTTCGCAGTTTTGCAGCGTAGTGGTCGGCGTTCCACCCCTTCTTCCACTTGTTGCGTTTTTCTTGTACTCCTCAAACAGGGAGAGCGCCGCAGCATAGGCCTTGTCGTACGCGTCCTGTCGCTGGCCCGCATTGAAGGTCGCAGCTTCCAGCGCGCGATCCCTCTCGCTGCTGACGCTGTCGAGCATATACTTTGACAGCATCGCGCCGTAGTCCGCTTCCAGAGACGCGATGTCGCCGGACTCCGCGTTCTGCTGCCTGTTCTTGACGTCGGTGACGTAGGTGCTTGCGCCCATGCCGCGCGCGATTGCGTCCGCGTCCAGGTTTGCCTTGCTCTGTCGCGTCTGCTCTTGCCGGTTTGCGATCGCCTGCTCGTAGCTTGGGCGGAGCCATGCTGAGACAGCGGCGCGTATCTCCTCCTCGCTTCTTGCGTCGTATGCCACCTCCTGCGGGGCAAACCGCTCATACATTTCGTCGATGAATCCGCTGAGTACATCCTCATCACTCATGCTAGGCGCCCCGCTTCCGCCTCCAGCGTATGGATCGGCGAACTTCAGCACCGGCTTGACCGCACCGAATTCGATTTTAAACCGCTCGGTCGGATCCGGTCGCTTGGGGTTTAATCCGGGTCTTGTTGCCATGTTTTCTCCTTTCCTTTCGCTCTATTCCGCCGTGGAGAGGTAATCCTCCAGCTCCAGCAGCTTCTGATAAAGCGTCTCCATATTTTGGTTGAGGTTGCTCTCGTTTTGCGCAACCGCGATGTCAAACGCTTCGGCCGATATGCTCTCTCCCGATTTACGGGAGAAATACACGGGAAACAGCGCCTGCATGCCTGTCTTTTCAAATGCCATCGGTCTTTCCTTTCGTTTCCTACAGCACGCGCCGCTGCACATCCATGATGAGCTCTATGCCGCCATCGATTGTGAAATGAGACCCGTTGACGTTCCGAAACACGAGCTGGAACGCGCGCCCGTCGCCGTTGAGGCCGAGTTCGAGGATGCGCTCGCTCCCGCCGGGCATCAGGCGTTCGTTATAGACGGTACCGCTCTCGGTGACGGCCTCCACCGAGAGAATGCCGCCGCTTCCGCGCAGATACAGCTCTTCCAGACGCTTGCCTACGGCCTTGCTGTCGAGGTCTGTCATCGGCGTTTTCCAGTATGCGTCGATCCGCGCGCCGTCATAGCTTTCGCCCTCTTCGAAGCGGCAGATATATCCTCTGCTGTCCATCAGATAGAGCGTCCCGCCCGCGGCGAAAAAGCCGCATACCGAAAATCCCCTCCGGAGCATATACGTTCCGCGCTCCAGGTCGTAGATCAGCACCGTGTCGTTCGCGCCTTCGCCCGGAGCTTCCCGGAACGCAAAATACAGCTTGTCCCCGCGCGCGGCCGCGACGCAGCCGGCGAGATTTGCGTTCATCAGCAGCAGGCGCACCTTGTCCGCGTCCGCCTTTCGCTGCACGGCCTGTCCGTCAAAGTAGTACATGCCGCCTTCCGTGAGAAAGTAGAGCACGTCTCCCGCGCGCACGCAGGCGGTATGCACCGGCTGTCGCATGGTGCCATTGACGGGCTGGATGCGGAAGTTCCCCGGCCGATCGCCCAGGAGGCGATAGAGCGAGTCGCGCTTGAAGATCAGCAGCTGATTGCTCAGCGCAAACAAGCCCGTGATGGGGTCGGAATCGGTTCCGACCTCCACAAACCCACCGCCGACGTTCTCGCTCTCCTCCGCGCTGGTCCAGTGTTCGATGGTGCGCGTGTCCCCTGGCGCCCGGCTGTAGTACAGCCTGCTTGGATTCTCCGCGTTGCCCGCAGCAAAGAGCCGCGCATAATAGAGCTCGACATAGTTCACCGCGATGTCGGAGAGCCCCTCCGCGCTGCCGAACGGTTCAGCGCTTACGCTCTCGCCGTCCCATTTCGCCATCCGCGCGGTACCGTTTGCAATCAGCAGATATTCCGTGCTGGCGATCTTGACGGGCAGAAAATCATATTGCGCGGCGGTCGCCGCCGCCCCGAAATCGTAGATGGATCTCCATTCCGCCGCGGCTTCGTCGAGCACGAAGAGTTCGCTTTGTGTCACGGCAAGCAGTTTTCGTTCGCTCGCCCGCCGCCAGACATACAGCCTTCGCGCCGAAAACGGCGCGGGAAACGCCATGTCGCTCTCACGCACATAGCCTTTTGCGACGCTGAGCCTGCCGCCGAGCGTATCCATGTTGCATGCGTCCGGACTCTCCCCGTCGTTCTGGCGGTTTTCCGTTATATGCTGCGCGATTCCGTAAAACACCGGAATGCGATATTGCCGCAGCGCCATCGTCGTCCCCTCCTTTTACCGGTTTTCAATCGCATACGCGTCGAGTTCGCCGCGGTGTGCGCGCATCATGCGCTTTGCCGCGTTGTAGAGTTCAAAGCAGGCGCGCGCGGAAGCGATGCTCGCCGCGTCCCCGTTCGCGCGCTCCCTGCCGACCGCATAGCCGATCATCGCGCCGTGACACCATTCCGGCAGATCCGGCACGTCGGTGTCCACCTTGAGCGGCGCGGGCATATAGCGATAGGTTACCAGCACCTCGCCGTCCGAAACGGCGGGCACGCGCAAGAGCTCGGTGCTCGCCCCGTAATAAAACGGCAGCCGCGTGCCCGCGCGAGAGAGTGCGATCACCTTGACCGCGCTCCTCGGAAGATCGGAGAGATCGAGCGCGCCGTTTGTCAGCGACAGCATATCGCTCCGCCGCGGCTGCAGCTCGCTTGTGAGGTCGATCATCGCGTCGTTGAGATATCGCGTGAGCTTGTCGCGCCAGCTTTCGAGGGTTTGCGCATCGGTTCCGCGGTCGAGCTGCAGCAGCGCGCCCGTGAGCAGTTCTTTGAGCGTCATGCATGCGCCCTCCCTTACGATACCTTTTTGCCGCCGCTCTTGCGGTAGGCGCGCACCCTTGCCTCGCTCTCATAGCGCACCTGCGCGCTCTGGGAGATCAGCGTGGCGAGGCTTTGCGGAACGTTCACCGCTTCGCCGGTGCGGATGCGGAAGAAGTGGCCGTTGATGCCGCCCTCCCAGTGGGATTCCCCGTTCTCCGGCTGGATGGTGATCGTCACCTTGTCCTCTTTGGCGAGCGCCCTGCCGGTTTCGGTTGAAATCCCGTCGATCTGCGATTCCGTCATATACTGCATGTTTGTTTCCTCCTTTTCTATACCGGGGAGAGCGTTTCCGCCCTCCCCTTTTGCCTTTTTCGCGCGTTACAGGCTGACGCCGTGCTCGACGCGCACAATCCAGAGATTGTTGAGAATCTTTGCCGTGTACGCCGCAACCTTCGCGCCGACTGTCGCACGCTGATCGAGCGGGTCGGAGGCGCCGCCGCTGCCGACGGGCTTCACGATTGTCTGCAGGCAGCCTTCGCCGTCCACGTCGATGATACCGTACGCGTCCGCGCCGAAGACGAGCGTCGCGTGGATGTCCGTTCCCTTCTTCGTTTCCGCATCGATCTTGCCCGCGTCCTCGCTGTACACTGCTGTGCCGGCGCCGATCGCGCCCGCGACCGCCGCGCTGAGGGTGACGGTCTTCTCCGCGGCGTCCGCGGATGCGACGGTGTATTCCGTCGAGCCGATCTTGATCTTTGCCCCCGCGGCGAGATAGAGCGCCGCTGCCTCGGGCAGGTCGGCGAGCGTTACGACCGCGCTGCCCGCCGTGTGCGCGGCGACGGTGGTGTATACGCTCTGGCTGAAGACCTTTGCCTCCGTGCTTTCCACGAAGACCACGCCAAACAGCCTGCCGATCTCGCCGGAATAGATCTGCTCCACGTCGGAATACTTCGAGACGTCCTGCCAGAGCGGATCGCTCTGGAGGTCATAGGTTGCGTCCGGAGAGCAGATGCAGACGAAGTGCGGCTTTCGAACCGCGCCGCCGTCGACGTTGTTGAACATCCGCGCCTTCGCTTTTTTCAGCGAGCGGACCGCCTTGCGGATCTCGGTGACCGTCAGCTTGTCGCCCGCTTCCAGAGAGAGGCGGTTCGTCCTGCCGTTTGCGTACTGCACGTTGGTACCCGCGCACATCGCGTCGCGCGTGATCCATTCCACAACGGTGCCGAGCTGTTCGCCGAGCAGCTCCGTGCTCTCGGTCAGAACGGGATCAAAGCTGGTCAGGTCCAGCAGATCGCTGACCTCGACATATGCGCCGTACTGTTTGACCTCGGCTTCGATCTTGCTCTGCGCGAGACTCTGGCCCGCGGGGGTGACGCCTTCCTCCAACGCCAGCGCGTTGGGGTCCGGCGTGAAGAGCTCGTAGCGGCGGAATTCCACGCGCTTGCCGCTGTTGCGCGGGATGCTGCGCTTCTGGCCGTAGCTTGCGTGGACAAGCCGCGTTTTGGCGATCTCGAGCAGCGCGCGGTCATAGAACGTCTTGTTGCTGAAGGTCGTACCCGCGGTGTTGATGGTCGTATTGCTGTTGCTCATGTTGTTTCCTCCTGTCGATTAAAGTCTGGTCTTGCCGCCATCGCGCGCGGTCTTTTTCATCTGCTGCATGAGGGAACGAAATGCTTCGCTGCTCATGCCGTGATAATTGGTTGCGGCAGGAGCCGCCCCGCCGCCGCGCGTGCTCTTGGGCAGTTGGCCGCGCTCGCGCAATCGGGCCTTCATCCGCTCCATAGCGCTGTTTTCCGCCTGCTCCGCGCGCTGTTCCGCGGCGTAGATGCGGATCCCCGCTTCCGCGCCGTATTCGTGCATCAGCCCGATCAGTTCCGGAT
>CAYPEV010000106.1:0-8261 GCA_964409605.1 uncultured Christensenella sp.
GTGGCGTTCGGACGCTTCCAAAATCAGCTTGCGGATTTCCCCGCGGAGCGGCTCGCGGAGACGATTCCCCGCTTTCATGACACGCCGGATCGCTATGCGGCGTTCCACCGCGCAGTGACGGACAACGCCGCCGGCAGAGCATCGGATGTGCAGCGGGAGATCGACTTCGTGCTCGCGCGGGAGGATTTTTCACACACGCTGACGGACATGCAGGCGACGGGAGAACTGCCTCTGCGGGTCACGCACAATGACACGAAGATCAACAACGTCCTTTTTGATGAAAAGACAAACAAAGCGCTCTGCGTGGTCGATCTCGACACGGTCATGCCCGGGCTTTCCGTCAACGACTTTGGCGATGCAATCCGCTTCGGCGCATCGACCGCCGCCGAGGACGAGCGGGACTTATCGCGCGTACAGTTTGATCTAGGGCTGTTTGAAACATATGTGAAGGGATATCTTTCCACATGCGGCGCAAGCCTGACAAAAGCGGAAAAAGCGATGCTGCCCACGGGCGCCAAGATGATGACGCTGGAGTGCGGCATGCGTTTTCTTGCGGATCATCTGGCGGGCGACGTGTATTTTCATGTTTCGCGCGCAGGGCAAAATCTCGACCGCGCAAGGACGCAGTTTTGTCTTCTCGGGCAGATGGAAACGCACTGGGCGCGCATGCATCAAATTGTTGAACTAGCATTCTAATCAGAAGAAAACCACAAGCACAAAGCCCGATTCCGTTACGGGAATCGGGCTTTTTCTCTGCTTGGTTTTACATGCGATATCGTATCGTTTTACTTTGCGTTTTCCGCGGGTGATTCCGCGGGCAACAGCGAAATCTCCGCGCGCTCGATGCCGTGGTCCCTCATCTCCAGCACCTCGATGTGCAGGCAGGCCGCGTCGACGGAGAATGTCGTTCCATCCTCCGGAATTTCGTTGAGTACGCTGAAGACGAGCCCGTTGAGCGTATCAAACTCGTCCACCGGCAACGCACAGCCGATCGCCTCGGAGATATCCTTCAGCGGGACGGAACCATGCGTACGCCAGACACCGTCGGCCACGGACATGATGATCTGTTCCTCGCCGTCCTCTTCCTCGTCGATATCGCCGACGATCACCTCGATGAGATCGTTCATCGTCACGATGCCACACATGCCGCCGTATTCATCCATCACCACCGCAAAGTGGTTGCGGCTGCGTTTCATATCGAGAAAGAGATCGTCCGCCTTGATCGTCTCGGGGACGAAGCGCGGCGGCTGCACCGCCTGTTCCATCACGCTCTCTCGCGTGCGATCCCTGAGGCGGAAATACGTCTTCGCGTCGAGGATGCCGACTACATCGTCGGAACTATCCCGGCAGATCGGATAAAACGAGTGCCGCGTACCGTGGATGATCTCCGCCCAGTCCTCGTCGCTTTCGTCAAGCCAGAGGATGTCGACCAGTTTACGATGCGTGAGGATGTCCTCCGCGGCAACGTTGTCAAACTCAAACACATTGTGGATCATCTCTTTTTCGGTGGCTTCGATCGTGCCCTTTTCGGAACCGACGTCGACCATCATGCGGATCTCTTCCTCGGTGACCTCTTCGTCCTCCGCGTTGGGGTCAATCCCCAGCAGGCGAAGAATTCCATTGGTTGAGATGGTCAGAAGCCAGACCAGCGGCGAAAACACCTTCGCGACACCGTTGATCAGTCCCGCCATGCCGAGCGCGAGTTTCTCCGCGTTTTTCATGGCGACGCGCTTTGGCACCAGTTCACCGAACACAAGCGTAAAGAATGTGAGTATCAGCGTAATGATCAAAACGGAGACGGTGTTGATCGTCGCCGCAGGAATCGCGCTTCCGCCTGCGGTCAGGGCGGTCGTAATGCGCTTTGCAAAGTTGTCCGCGGCAAACGCGCTGCCTAAAAAGCCGGAGAGCGTGATGGCGACTTGAATGGTCGCTAAGAATCGCGCGGGCTGGCTCGTGAGGCGCGCAAGCTTCACCGCGCGCTTGTCCCCCTCGGAGGCAAGTTTCGCGAGCTTCGCGTCGTTCATGGTGATGACGGCAATCTCCGCGCAGGCGAACACCGCGTTGAGCGATATCAGCACCACCTGCAGGATGATTTGCCAGAACAAGGGATCGTTACCCATTTTTATACTCCGTATTGATCTAAATCAAAGTCTGTGTTGCGCGCGCCGGTTTCCCGCCGCGCCGTAAAAAAATAATGAAGCGCTCTTTCTTGTTTTCCGGCCTTCATCGCCATGAAATAGAAAAAGCATAACCTGTACTCTTCCCGTCAGCAGAGACAGATTATGTGCTTCAAAAAATATCCGGTCATAAGGTTCGGGTAATGGTCGCCGGTACTGTCGCTCTCTTCGTCGCTCATAGCTTTCCTCTCGTGGTCATATATAGTATGAAGTATACCGGCACATACAGAAATTGTCAATGTTTCGGGGAAATTCCGGACGGAAGCGCGCATCCAAAACGGGTTGCCTGCTATCGCGAGCCTACAGTTTTCCACATTTGTGGCTTCGTAATTGTGACAGTTCGTTGACAATTTGTTGAGAAACGTTTATATTTTAGACATTATTTGCACTCATACTTCAAGATTGGAATGGGATAACACAATGCAATCAACTCCAAAACGCCGTCACGGCGACCGCCGGGACGCGACATTGGTTCGCGATCTCGATTCGATGCACGTCTTTATGCCGATCATGATGCCGAACCGTGCGGACAACGAAGCCTTCATTCAGGAGCTCATCGACATGAGCGCAGTAGAAGCGTATCTCGAAAAAAAGAATGCGCAAAGCCCAGAATACAAATACACCTTCTTTCATGTGATCCTCGCGGCTCTTGCCCGCACCATCGAGATACGTCCGCGCATGAACCGCTTCATCATAGGCAATCGTTATTTTGACCGCAACCACATCACGTTTTCCTTCATCGTCAAAAAAGCGTTCTCGGACAATGCCGACGAATCCGTCATGATCCTCAAGTACGATCCGTCAAGCGAAAAGGCCGCGATCGACATGGTGCATGACAAGATCCGCGACTTCGTGTATTCCGTGCGCAAAAGCAATCAGAAGGACGGCACGACCGATATCCTCGACACGCTCGCCAAGACGCCGATGTGGATGCGCAAGCTGATCGTTGCGATTCTCCGTTCTCTGGACGAGCACGGGCATATGCCAAAGGATCTCGCGAACGAGGACCCGTATAACAGCACAGTCTTTATCAGCAACCTTGGCTCCATCAAGCTCAACGCGGGCTACCACCACCTGGCCAACTGGGGCACCAACTCCGTGTTTGTCGTCGTCGGCGAAAAACACATGCAGCCGTTCTTTGGCGAGGACGGCACGGTCACGATCAAGCCCACCCTCAACCTCGGGCTGACCCTCGATGAACGCATTGCGGACGGATACTACTATTCCAAGACGATCCGCCTGCTCAAAAAATTCTTTGCCGAGCCGGAATTGCTCGACATTCCATCCAGGGAGGAACTGAACATTGAATACTAAGAAAATCAAAATCGACGGAAATTGCTTCCCGTTTTGCGAGGATATGTCCAACGTGAAAGCCCCTTGGCTTGCCTTTTACGGTGAAGTCGATCCGAAGCTCTCCTATCCCGACGCGTCCATGTTTGACATGGTGGAGCGCGCGGCGAATCTCTACCCTGAATTCAATGCCATCACCTTCATGGGGAAAGGCACGAAATATAAGGATATCGTCAAACAGATCCGCAAGACCGCGCGTGCCTTTGCGGCAATCGGCATTCAAAAGGGCGACAAGGTGACGCTCTGCATGCCGAACTGCCCGCAGATCGTGCTCTGCTTCTATGCGCTCAACCGCATCGGTGCGATCGCTTCCATGATCCATCCGCTCTCAAGCGTCGGTGAAATCGCCTTCTATATCAAGGACTCCGGCTCCAAGGCTGTGGTCTCGCTGGATGTGTTCTACGGCAAGTTTGAGGAGGTCCGCAAGCAGGTCTCCTTCGAAACCCTTGTGCTCACCAGTATCAAGGACGCGCTTTCGCCCGTTATGAAGCTCGGCTTCGCGCTTACGGAAGGCCGCAAAGTACCGAAGATTCCAAAGAATGCAGACGTTATCTACTGGAAGGCGTTTCAGGATGGCGCAAAGCAGAAGGACGAGAGCTGCTTTGTTAAAAGCCACGGAAGCGACCCCGCCACAATCCTCTTTTCCGGCGGCACGACGGGCACGACAAAGGGCATCCTTTTGAGCAACCTCAACTTCAACGCGCTTGCGCTGCAGACCTGCTCCATGGGGCACTGCGTCGAGCCCGGCGCGCGCATGCTCGCCGCGATGCCGATGTTCCACGGCTTCGGCCTCGGCGTCTGCATCCATACGATGCTTGTCGCGGGCGTGACGGCGATTCTCGTGCCGCGCGTCTCGGTCGAAAGCTACGCGAAGCTCCTCAAGAAAGAGAAGCCGAACTACATCGCGGGCGTGCCGACGCTGTATGAAGGCATCACGCGCAACCCCTATATGGACGGCGTGGACATGAGCCAGCTGATGGGCGTGTTCTCCGGCGGGGATACGCTTTCCATCGAGCTGAAAAAGAAATTTGATACGTTCCTCATGGAACACGGCGCAAGAGTTCAGGTGCGCGAAGGCTACGGCACGACGGAATGCGTCACCGCGAGCTGCCTGACGCCCTACGACATGTATCGCGAGGGCAGCATCGGCCTTCCGTTCCCGGATACATATTATAAGATCGTCAAGCCCGGCACAACGGACGAAGTCGACTACGGCGAGGACGGCGAAATCTGCCTCTGCGGGCCTTCGGTGATGTTGGAATACGTCAACCAGCCGGAAGAAACCGCAAACGTGCTGAAGAAACATGCGGACGGACATACCTGGCTGCATACGGGCGATCTTGGCAACATGGACGCAGACGGGTTCCTCTTCTTCAAGCAGCGCATCAAGCGGCTGATCATCACGAGCGGATACAACGTCTATCCCTCGCAGGTGGAGAACGCGATCGACGCGCACGAGAAGGTGCTCATGAGCTGCGTCATCGGCGTGCCGGATTCCTATAAAATCCAGAAGATCAAGGCGTTCGTCGT
Organism: uncultured Christensenella sp.; assembly: GCA_964409605.1. Taxonomy (GTDB): domain Bacteria; phylum Bacillota; class Clostridia; order Christensenellales; family CAG-138; genus UBA7703. The sequence continues at coordinate 5,058 of CAYPEV010000106.1, forward strand.
GCTCAAGCCCAACACGCTGCCGACGCCCGTGCTCAAGGAGGAAATCCTCGCGCATTGCGCAAAGCTGGTCGCCAAATACGCCATGCCGTATGACATCGAGTTCCGCAGCGAGCTGCCCAAGACGCTCGTCGGCAAGGTTGCGTACACCGTATTGGAAAAAGAGGAGCTTGAAAAACAGGCGATTTGATTTTATACTGTTTTCAGTAATGAAATTACTGATATAAGTATCCAACCATCGTTTAGGAGGCTCTATGCGGTACTGTTCCAATTGCGGCTCGCCGATACCTGAAACCAACGCCAGGCACTGTCCGAATTGCGGGCAGAGCGTTTCTCCCGAACAAAGGACTGCAAACCAAACCGCAGCACAATCGTTTGACCCTGCCGCGCAGATAAAGAAAGGTTCGGCGGAACATGCACCCCTAGGGTTGGATCAGGCGACGTTCTTAAAGAAATATTCGCAGGGGCGAAAGCTCTGCATCGCCGCAGCCGTCCTCGGGTATATTTCCGCTGGCACGACCTTTCTTCTGTCGTTTACGGATATTGTGGCATTTGTCAATCTCTATTCGCTGATCGATGTGATCCTGCTCGTGGTTCTCAGCCTGTTGATTCACCTGCTGCGCAGCCGGATCGCCTCCATCCTCCTGCTGATATATTCCGTAATCAGCGTACTGATCGTGGTGATCGGCTACGGTCAGTTCGGCGGGTGGCTGGTCGTCGTCGCGGGGGTTCTCGCAGTCTCCGGATCGTTCCAGAGCGCAAAGGAGCTGAAAGCCTATCTTGCCCGCTCACAGCCCTCTGTCCCGCTCTCCTGAAGCTTCTTCGGCGAACAAGTTGCAACGGGCGCTCGCGCAGCTTACAAGGCGTGAGCGCCTTTTCATTACCTGAAACTTCCGTCCCGCGTGTTCGATTCGCAAGCGATTTTTTGCGGGAAATTTTTGCCACAAATGTCTTGACACCTAAGTGCCAGTTACCTATAATTGAAAAGCATGAGTTGCCAATGTAGCTCAGTCGGTAGAGCAGCTGATTCGTAATCAGCAGGTCTGGGGTCCGAGTCCCCACATTGGCTCCATTTTTTCGGGGTGTAGCGCAGTTTGGTAGCGCGTTTGGTTCGGGACCAAAAGGTCGCTGGTTCAAATCCAGTCACCCCGACCACAAAAAAAGACCATCCATAGCGGGTGGTTCTTTTTATATTCTGAAATCACCATATTTGTTCATGCAAAGCGACTCAGAGCCTCCCGTTTTTGAGCAGCGAAGCTTTTCGATTATTCGAATTTTCTTATAAAAAATGGCTAGAAAACAATGCGACGGATTGCTTTTCGCGGTCACTGTTCTTGCATCACATTTTTATTACAAGCTCCGTTGCTTCACCCGCGACGATAATTGACATTGTACACAACTCATACTATTCTATCAATAAAACCAATTTCTCATTTCACAGAAGCAAAACCCGCCCCTGATCTTTCAAAAATCGATCGCACAGTAACCATTCGGAGAATCATTGGAGGTCCCCTTATGATACAGAGCATGCTCCGTGGCGACAAGAAAACTTTCCTCCTGTCGCTGATATTTGTCTTTCTCGCAATCTCATTCGTTCTTCTGGTTTCCACCGCACTCCTGCAGGCGGATCTCAACAAAGAAACACGTGTTAAGACGGATATCACTGAGCGGAGTCTGGTCGAAGCCGAACAATTCTTCATCAACTATAAGATCAACCGCCTGACGTTTGACCTGCAGTTCATATGCGAGTCCCTCCGGGTAGAATACCCGACGGACGGTAATTTTGACCATATAGCTGATCTTTGGCTCACATACTCCAACAGCAGGGAAGTATTCGATCAAATCCGTTTTCTCAGCCTGAACGGAGACGAGATCGTCCGCGTGGACTATACGCCGGAGGGTGCGGTCAAAATCCCGCAAGACCAGCTGCAGAACAAGAAAGACCGTTACTATTTCAAAGACGCAATCGGTTTGAAAGAAGGCCAGATCTATATTTCCAACATGGATTTGAACATCGAAAACGGCGCGATCGAGCTTCCGATCAATCCGATGATTCGCCTGGCGCGGCCGTTCTTCGACCGTTACGGCATCAAGCAAGGCCTCGTGGTGCTGAACTACTCCGCGTCGGATATTCTCAAGCAAATCGCGTCGGTTGCCGCAAGCAGCGCGGGAGAGGTTTTCTTCCTCAACAAAGACGGATACTGGCTGTTCAACTCAACCGATCCCAATACCGAGTGGGCGTTTTCATATAACAGTGAGTCTCCCACAAAATTCCCCAACTACTACAAAAAGGAATGGGCTCTCATCTCTGCCGGCGGCAATGGGACGATGATCACCCCAAACGGGTATTTCTACTATACATCGATCCCGGTCAACATGATCTGTGAAACCAGCGCCGCAGGAAAGCAGATCGTCAGCCCCATCAATCAATGGTACATCGTGTCCCACATTCCGTCGGGTACGAGCGCAAGCGTGTACCCTTCCGGCGACGTTTTGAGTATCCTTCGCCTGTCTTTTGAACATTACAGCTTCCTGTATCTGTTCGCGCTGGTTTTTGCGGCCGTGCTTGCCGGATATATCACCAGCAGCAAAACACGCAGCGAAGAAGTTAAATTCTTTTCGGAATACGATGTGATGACCGACGCCTACAATCGGCACGCGGGTCTCAATAAGCTCAACGACCTGTTCCGGTCGCTCTCCAAGGCCTCCTGCAACCTGAGCGTATGTTTTATCGACATCAACGGGCTCAAGGAAATCAACGATACCCTCGGACACGAGTCAGGCGACGAGCTGATCATCACCATCTCAAAGACGATTCGCGCGCTTATCCGCACCAACGACTTCCTGATTCGCCTCGGCGGAGACGAGTTTCTGATCGTGTTCCAGGGCATCGACGAAGCGCTTGCAGAGGAGGTCTGGAGCAGGATCGTCGCCGAGTTTGAGAAGATCAACGAGACCGAACAGCGGAAGTATATCCTCAGCGTCAGCCACGGCATCAAGACACTGAGCTGCAACCTCGATCAGATTCTTGACAATGTGTTGCATCAGGCAGACGCAAAGATGTATGACGAGAAACGACGGATCAAAGCAAACCTGCATGTCATCCGCTAGACGGCGCCGTCTGTCCGGCACGCTTTGCGCGGCGCTCTCCGTGCAGTGGATCACGCTGCTGCTGCTCGCCTGCGCTGGCTGTTTACCGTCCGCTTC
>CAYPEV010000107.1:0-8184 GCA_964409605.1 uncultured Christensenella sp.
CCGCTGGCTCCCGCCGTGGGGGCAGCGACGATACGTCCCATTGAGGCGTTAACCTCCACCACCGCCATGGAAGAAGCCGCGGCGCGGCAGGCGGTATAGCCGGAAAACGGGTTGTGTTTGCCGTATTTGAAAAGCTTCATCGCCTCGCCGCCGGATAGGCCGCTGACGGACTCCACCTTGCCGCTGAGTCCCCGTTCGACCGATGCGCGCATGACGTCGAGGTTTTTCTGCATCTCGTCGATGATCTCCGCGCGTGGCTTGTCGCTGATCTTCTCTTCTCTGCGGATCATCGCCTCATAGATCGGTATATCGAGTTCCAGGCAATAGCGGCGCAGAGATTCGCCGTTTTCAAATGCTTCGGATAACAGCATTGTACTTTCCTCCCTTACACCGCAAAGAGTTTGTTGATGCCATCGCACAGACGGACGATCATTTCCTGCATGTCGTGTGTCACAGGCTGATCCGTCTCGATGGTCATATAGGCGTCCTCGCCTTTTCCGTGGCGGAATACGCGCATAAACGCGATGTTGACGTTCAGTTGCGCGAGCACATGCGAAACCTCGGCAATGACCCCGGGCTTGTCGTTGTGCTGAATGATCAGTGTCGGATATTCGCCGGAGAATTCGACCGCAAGCCCGTTGATCTCGGAGATCCGGATATTGCCGCCGCCGACCGATTGCCCGACGACGTCGGTTACAACGCCGTTGGAATCCGTGATGACGATACGCGCGGTATTTGGATGTTTCGGCGGTTCGTCCGAAAACTCCACCGAAACCTGCACGCCCATCTCGCGCGCAACGGCAAACGCCTCCTTGATGCGCGGGTCGTCGGGATCCATCCCGAGCGCGCCGGCGACCAGAGCCTTATCGGTTCCGTGTCCCTTGCCCGTCTCGGCGAATGAACCGTAAAGCGTAAACACAGCCTCCGCGACGTCCCCGCCCGCAATCTTTCGCGCGATGTGCGCAAGCCGCACCGCGCCCGCCGTATGGGAGCTGCTCGGCCCCGTCATGCGGGGACCTATGATATCAAATACCGAAAAGTCTTCCATTTTTCTCACTCCAATGATCGATGATGAAATTCCGAAGAAAACACAGTTATAAGAAGAACCGGCGCATCATACGCATGACGCGCCGGTCGAAGGAATTGCCGCGCACCCGAACTTTGACAAACACGCCTCCGGGCGACGCTCCGACAGGTTGCTCCTTTCAGGCTGCTCCGCGGCACATCGCGTTTTCCGCTGAATGCTGCTTCCGTCAGGACCTGACATGGTTCACGGCCTGCGATTGCACGGGACCCGACGCTCAACGCCCCTTATCGGGATCTGACCCCACAGGCGCTTGCCGGGGAACGGGATTTCCACCCTGCTGTAGCGGATTGCAGGTACAGGGCACCGCTAACTCCCCGCTTAGCGCGGCAAACTGGATTACCAGATGATTGTAACATATCGCGTCGAGAAAGCCAAACGAATTTTGAGGCGCGCATAGGAACGCATTGCAAACGAATTGCGTGCAAAAACGCGGCGTTACGCCTGCAGCTTTTTGAGCGCGTATTCCGCGGCGGCGCGAACGCCCGCACGCGAATCCACGAGCAGCGCTTCCACCAGCGGAACCAAATCACTTCGATTTTGCTTCGCGGCAACCACGCACGCGTGCTGTAAGATCCTGCCCTGTTTGTTCAGATTTTTTCCGACGATTTCCAGCACGGGTTTGACATTTCCCTTGAGCAGTTCCTCCAAGCGAAACGCTTCTGGCGACCCGGCTAGCGGCACAACTTCTCCGTTATAGGGACATACCTTCTGGCAAAGTTCGCAGCCAAGGATGCAGGTCATGGCGTCCATCACCCATTCTTCCATCGGCTCACCGCCCATGTAAGCACGCGCACACGCTTGGAAATGATATCCGTCCCGGTCGATCGCGCCGCTCGGACAGATCTTTTCGCAAGCGCGACAGCCCTCGCACCGCACCGTCAGCGGCGTTTGCTTCGGCGTATAGTCCGGTTCCGGCAGCGCGGCAAGCAGCGCCTGGACCGCATATCGCGTGCCAAGCTCCGGCAGCAGCGTCAAGCCGTTCTTCAGCGGCGTGCCAGCTCCGTTTCTGGTCAGAAGTTCGCGAATCGGAACCTCCGCCCGCTCAACGCGGATGCCCTGCGCCTTCATGCGACGCATCATTGCGCCCGCCGCATGATAGGAGGCGTTGCTCGCGGGATAATTCCCAGAGACGGGTATCTCGTCCGCATAGGGTTGATACGGATAGATCAGCGTGAGGATCGCGTTCGCCCATGGTGTTTCGCGGGTGATGTCGATCGTGAGTTCCTTCGCCGCCCAATGCAAAGCGCCGTCCTGCAAACGGCGCTCATAGTGAACAAACGGTTCTGTTGTGAACACGAAACATGCGGCAAACCCGTGTTCTGCTGCCAGCTTTCTCACGTCCATCTAGCCACTCCCCCACACAGCTTTTCTATGATTATAACACATAATCGCTGTGTTTGAAACAGGCATCCGCAGGTCATGCTTTCTGCTGCTGGAGCATCTCTTTGGTCTTCATGAGGCGGGTCAGGTTTCCGCGCTCGTTCTCGTCGAGCTTCATCTGGATTCTGCGAATGGTCTCCGTGATCTGCGGAATCATGACATATTCCAGCGCGTTGACCCTGCGACGCGTTTTTTCGATCTCGTCCGCGAGTCTTCCGCAGGCTTTTTCAATCTCCGCAAGCTGCACTAAGAGCGGGAGAACCTCCGCCAATAGCTGGACGGAGAGATCCAGATCCGCGCTCGTGGTTGCAAATCCGTACGGATACGTAAACCCTTCCTGTGCGGAAATCGCAATCTTCGGCACCTGAATCGAGAGCACCTGCTGCGTGCCCGCCGTCACCTCCGCCGCGCGCGCGGGATACATCAGCGCTTCTTCAATCTCCGCGCCGCTCATGGAGGCGCGCGCAAGCACAAAGCTCTTCATCGCGCGGGAGAGCTTTTCCTCCACCTCCGCACGCAGCGCCTTGTTCTGCCTTGCAAATTCGATGAAGCGGCGCACGAGTTCGTCCCGCTTGTCCTTCATCATCTTATGTCCGCGCACGGCAACCTTTTTGCGTTTCTTGAGGTTGCTGAGCTCCATGCGGGTCGGTTTTACCTGGATCGCGGCCATCGGCTACGCCTCCTCGGGGTAATACTTCTCGATGAACACATCCTTGATGCGCTTGAGTTCTGCCTTCGGCAGAATGCCTAAAAGCTTCCAGCCGAGATCCAGCGTCTCCTCAATCGTGCGGTTTGCATAATAGCCCTGGGAGACATATTCCTCTTCGAACGCATCCGCAAACTTCGCGTAGAGCTTGTCGACATCGCTGAGCGCTGCATCGCCCAGAATAACGGCGAGTTCCTTTGCGTCCTTGCCGCGTGAATAGGCGGAGAACAGCTGGTTCATCGTATCCGCGTGGTCTTCGCGCGTCTTGCCTTTGCCGATGCCCTTATCTTTGAGGCGCGAGAGCGACGGAAGCACGTTGATCGGCGGTGTTAAGCCTTTACGATACAGTTCGCGGGAGAGGATGATCTGTCCCTCCGTGATGTAGCCGGTAAGGTCGGGAATCGGGTGCGTGACGTCGTCCTCCGGCATGGAGAGAATCGGGATCATCGTAATCGAGCCCGCATTGCCGCGGATTCTGCCGGCGCGCTCATACATGCTCGCAAGGTCGGTATACAGATAGCCGGGATAGCCGCGGCGGCCGGGAACCTCTTTGCGCGCGGCGGAAACTTCGCGCAGTGCTTCCGCATAGTTCGTGATGTCCGTGATGATGACCAGCACGTGCATGCCGAGCTCATACGCCAGATATTCCGCGGCGGTGATCGCCATACGAGGCGTCGCGATGCGCTCGATGGCCGGATCATTCGCAAGATTGATAAACGTGACCGTTTTTTCGATCGCGCCTGTCTTTCGGAAATCGTTGATGAAGAAGTCCGCCTCTTCAAACGTGATGCCGACCGCGGCGAACACGACGGCGAATTTCTCGTCGGAACCAAGCACCTTCGCCTGACGCGCAATCTGTGCGGCGAGGTTTGCGTGCGGCAGGCCCGAACCGGAGAACACCGGCAACTTCTGCCCGCGCACGAGCGTGTTGAGCCCGTCGATGGCGGAGATGCCCGTCTGGATGAATTCGCTCGGGTAATCGCGCGCGGTGGGGTTCATGGGCGTGCCGTTGATGTTGAGGTGCTTTTCGGGGATCAGAGCGGGCCCTTTGTCGATGGGCTTGCCCATACCGTCGAAGATGCGGCCCAGCATATCAGGGGCCACGTCCAGCTCGATGCTCTTGCCGAGGAATCGGGCTTTCGAGGTGCTGATCTGCAACCCCTGCGAACCTTCAAAGAGCTGCAAAAGCGCCTTGTCGCGGTCGATCTCCAGCACGCGCCCGCGGCGAATACTGCCGTCCCGCTGTTCGATCTCGACGAGTTCGTCATACTTAACGCCCGAAACCTGCTCTACGAGCATCAGAGGGCCTACGACTTCGCGAATGGTCTTGTATTCCTTACGCATGCTGTTCGCCCCCTTCCGTCAGCGCACGGATTTGGTCGTTCATGTTCGTCATGAGCGCGTCATACTGCGCCTGCACCTCGTCCTCCGGCACGTATTTGAGCCGTCCGATCTTCTCGCGCACAGGCAGGCGAACGAGTTTGCTGAACGGCGCATCCTCCTGCAGAGCGACAAGGCTCTTTTCATGGAACGTAAGGATCGCCTTAAGCAGCAGATACTGTTTCTTCGGCGAGGAATAGGTGTCGACTTCATGGAACGCGTTTTGGTGCAGATAGTCTTCGCGGATGCTGCGCGTGCATTCCAGCGTCAGTCGATCATGGAACGAGAGCGCGTCGATGCCGACGAGGCGGACGATCTCGTCCAGCTCGCTCTCCTCCTGCAGCAGCGCCATCGTCTTTTGCACCAGCGCCGTCCATTCGGGGGAAACATGTTCGTTAAACCAGCCTTCGAGGCGGTCGAGATACAGCGAATAGCTCTGCAGCCAGTCGATCGCCGGGAAATGGCGGGCATATGCAAGCTTGCTTGAGAGCCCCCAGAAGACTTTCACGATGCGCAGCGTCGCCTGAGATACCGGCTCCGAGATATCGCCGCCCGGAGGTGAAACCGCGCCGATGGCGGAAACCGCGCCTTCGCGCCCGTCGCTGCCCAAAGCTTTGACCGCGCCCGCGCGTTCATAAAACTCCGCAAGGCGGCTCGAGAGATACGCGGGGTATCCTTCCTCGCCAGGCATTTCTTCGAGGCGGCCGCTCATTTCGCGCAGCGCCTCCGCCCAGCGGGAGGTCGAATCCGCCATGATGGCGACCTTATAACCCATGTCGCGGAAATATTCCGCAATCGTAATTCCCGTGTAGATCGAAGCTTCGCGCGCGGCAACCGGCATATCGGAGGTGTTCGCGATCAGCACCGTTCGCTTCATCAGCGAAAGGCCGGTGCGCGGATCCTTCAGTTCCGGAAACTCCATCAAAACGTCCGTCATTTCATTTCCGCGCTCGCCGCAGCCGACGTAGACGATGATGTCCGCATCCGCCCACTTGGCAAGTTGATGCTGCACGACCGTTTTACCGCTTCCGAACGGGCCCGGGACTGCCGCCGTTCCGCCTTTTGCGACGGGAAACAACGTATCGATCACGCGCTGGCCGGTGATCATCGGCTCGCGCGGGGAGATCTTTTCCGCATACGGGCGTCCCTTGCGAACCGGCCACTTTTGCAGCATCGTAACTTCCGCAAGCGTGCCGTCCGCCGTTTCAATCTTCGCGACCGGCGTGACGATATTCGTTTCGCCTTCAAAGATCCAGACGAGCTTGCCGGAAAGCGCCGGCGGAACCATTACGCGGTGCAGCACCGCCTCGGTCTCCTGCACGGTGCCCAGAATATCGCCGCCCGTGAGTTGGTCGCCAACCTTTGCGACGGGCGAAAACGCCCAGAGCTTCTCGTGGCTCAGCGCGTTGACCATGATGCCGCGCGTGATGCGGTCTCCCGCCTGTTCGCGGATCAGATTCAGCGGACGCTGAATGCCGTCGTAGATGGACTCGATCAGCCCCGGCGCGAGTTCGACGGAGAGCGGCGCGCCCGTCGTCTCGACGGGTTCGCCCGGGCCGATGCCGCCTGTTTCTTCATATACCTGAATGGAGGCCTGATCGCCGCGCAGTTCAATGACCTCACCGATCAATTGCTTTTCGGATACGCGGACGACGTCGTACATCTGTACGTCCGCCATGCCGCCGGCTACGATGAGCGGCCCCGAGACCTTGATGATCGTTCCTTGCATGCTGTTAGCCCTTTCGTTGCTCTAAAAAAGTTATTCCGTCTATGCGCTGCATCCGTCAGATTGGAGCCGCGCTTGTTTTCACAATCAATTGTTGGAGAGGATATCCATGCCTACCGCTTTTTCCACGTTTTGGCGGAGCATCTTCTCGCCGAGTCCGCGGGAACCCTGGTTATCGGGAATCGGAATGATGGCGGGATACGCCTGTCCCTTGTATTCCTCGATGGTCTCCGCGCACGCGGCAAAGAGTTTTTCGGTCACAAACACCGTCGCATATCCTTCCCGCGCGAGACGATGGAGCGTACGGTTCGCCCGCTCCCCTTCGTCCTCGAAAAACACATCGAGCCCGACCGCCTTAAACAGCAGTACCGAGTCCCGTGCGCCGATGACGCCTATCTTAGCCATAGAGTTCCCTGAGCCTTTCTGCGATCACTGCGTCATCCAGCCCGTTTCGCTTCACGGTCAGGATGAGACGCACGGCTTTCGCTTCACGATCCCGCGCAAGAAAATACCCGACGATCGGGAAAATAGTCATCGCCTCGTGGCGATGCTCGTTGACAAGCGAGAGCAGATAATCGTCGCGCGCTTTTTCCAGCGCGGCAATGCTGCCGGAGGTGAGCATCCGGTTCAGCCCCTCTAGCAGTGCGTTTTTTGCCACACTGCCGGAGATCGCCCGCGTCAGCGTCTCTGACGAGAGTTCATACGCGTTGATGAGCGCGTCGCTTCGAACGCCCGCGTTCGGAAGCAGCACATCCTTCAGGTCTTCCTGCTGCGCGCCCATCGCGCGCATACGCAGGAAGGTGATAACATTGTTAAAGTCACACAGCGCTGCAAAGTATTGACGCACAAACGGCTCCTTGATGCGCATAGAGGCCTGCAGGCAATGCGCATGATAGCCATAGTCCGCATACACGCTGACAAGCTGCGGTTCCAGTGCGATCTTCAGCTTGACCTCCAGGCGATCCATCGCCGCGCGAATCTCTTCCGGCAGAAGGTCATACTTTGACTCGGCGACCATCCCCGCAAGCTGCTCGCGCGAGAATAATCCGCCTTCCAGCCAGACGATGTCCGGCGTGTTGAGCAGCCTCGCTTTGACCAGTACTTTGAGATTCTGCACGTCCGTCTGCAGCAAAAACAGATCCGTCAGCTCCGTGTCAGGCGAAAGATCCCGAATCGTATCCGCAGTCTGCCTGCGGACCGATTCGATCATGCGCTCCGTGTCCTCCCCCGTCGCATCCGGCAGGTTGCCGTATTTCGCGTCGGAGAGCATGCGAAGCGCGTCTTCCAGCGAACCCTCTGCCATGCGGCGGATGGCGTCCCTGCCAAAGAGCGACTTTTCCAGCGCGCTGATGCGCGCGCAGGCGTAGGCGTAGCTTGGCTGTGGCATGAAACCCTCCCTCCGCTCAGTTGAACAGCAGCTGATAGACCGCGGTCTCTTCCGATTCGCGCACGGCATCCAACAGCGAGCGGAACGAGCAGTTCTTCTCATATCCGCTGCCAAGCAGGATAAAACCGCCGTCAATCGCAGCATGCTTGTCGGAAAGCGTCAGTTTCTTCTCCGGCATCGCCGCAATCAACTCCGCAAGCGCCGCGCGGTCCATCGGCGCGGGCAAAACCGTCTCTCCGCCCTCCGCCTGCTCGCGCAGCATACGGGCGCAGACATCTTTGCGCTGCTCCGCTTTGAGCGATTGTATCGCGTCATACGCGCGCGAAAACGCGGAATCGATCACCGCGCGTTTCTTGCGCAGCACGTCTTTCTTTCCGTCCAGCGAAGCGCGCGTCCGATATCCGCCGAGAAGCCTTTTGACCGCATTTTCTTTTTGGCCGGCAAGCTCCGCTTTGCGCGCGGAGATGCCCTTTTCGCTCTCGCGCTGTATAACGGTCGCGACGCGCTCCGCTTCCTGC
>CAYPEV010000108.1:0-8143 GCA_964409605.1 uncultured Christensenella sp.
ATGGAGACCGCCTCGTCCAGCGTGCGTCTGCGGCACTTCGCCTCGCAAGGATGCGTGCAGATGCGGCCGCAGACCGCCGGGAACGGATTCTCCTGCCGGATAAGGTTGTATGCGTCGATGAACCGTCCCGCCGCAACAAGGCTCATATACCCCGGTACGTTGATGTTCGCCGGACACGTGTTTTCACACGGTGAGATGAACAGCGATGAGCAGACGCTGGAACGGCAGTATTTGTCGCAGATGTGCTCCTCGTATTCCTCACGGAAATAACGGATCGTGGAGAGCACGGGGTTCGGCGCGGTCTGGCCCAGGCCGCACATCGCGGTGTCCTGAATGGTCGCGCCCAGCTCTTCCAGGAGCTCAATATCGCCCTTTTCGCCTTCTCCGCGTGTGATGCGTTCCAGAATCTCCAGCATGCGCGTGGTTCCGATACGGCAGGCCGCGCACTTTCCGCAGGATTCGTCGCGAATGAAGTCCATGAAGAACCGCGCGGTATCGACCATGCAGGCGTCTTCGTTCATCGCAATCAGGCCGCCGGAACCCATGATTGCGCCCAAAGACTGAAGGGATTCATAGTCGGTTGGCGTGTTGAGGTTATCCCGGGTTATGCAGCCGCCGGAGGGGCCGCCGATCTGCGCCGCTTTAAACTTTCTGCGATCCCGGAGCCCTCCGCCGATGTTAAAGAGAATGTCACCAAGCGGTTTCCCAATTGGCACCTCGATGATGCCGGTGTTCACCACATCTCCCGCAAGCGCGAAGACCTTGGTTCCCTTGCTTTTCTCCGTCCCGAAGCCGGAGTACCATTCTCCGCCCTTGAGCATAATTTCGGGAATACTGGCATAGGTTTCCACGTTGTTGATGATCGTGGGCTTTTGAAACAGTCCGCTCTGGAACGGGAACGGCGGCTTTTGTCGCGGCTCGCCGCGGCAGCCTTCGATGGACGCCATCAACGCCGTCTCCTCGCCGCAGACGAATGCGCCCGCGCCGATGCGAATCTCCAGATCGAAGCTGAACCCGCTGCCGAATACGTTTTCGCCGAGAACACCGCGCTTACGCGCCTCCTCCAGCGCTTTTTCGAGCCGCTCGATCGCGAGCGGATATTCCGCACGCACATAGACATAGCCCTTGCTTGCGCCGATCGCATATGCGCCGATCATCATGCCCTCGATGACCGTATGCGGGTCGCCTTCCAGAATGCTGCGATCCATGAACGCGCCCGGATCGCCTTCATCCGCGTTGCAGACGATATACTTCTGCTCACCCTTTGCGTCGTGTCCTGCCTGCCACTTGACGCCCGTCGGGAAGCCCGCGCCGCCGCGGCCGCGCAAGCCGCTGCGCTTGACTTCGTCGATGACGTCCTGCGCGGTGCGTTCGTTGAGTGCTTTCGCCGCGGCGAGGTAGCCGTCCCGGCTGATATACGCATCCAGGCTGTCATATTCGATGACGCCGCAGTTGCGCAGGGCGATGCGCACCTGTTCTTTGAAAAAGTCGATATCGTCGATCTTCGGAATCCGTTTCTTGAGCGACTCGTCGTAAAAGGTATACGCTTCCGCGATCTCACCGCGCCCGATGTGTTTTTGCACAATCGTGCGCGCAATCTGCGGGGTGAGTTTGGTATAGAAGGTGCGCTCCGGCAGAATCAGCATGACCGGCCCTACCGCACAGGTTCCGATGCAGCCCGTCTCGCGAACGATGACCTGCTCGCTCATCCCCATACGGCCGAGTTCGTTGCGAACCGCGTCGCGGACCTCCGCGCAGTTGGAGGAAACGCAGCCCGCGCCGCTGCAGACAAGAATCTGATAGCGACTTTTCGCGGTTTCGTCCAGATACGCCTTCTTGATCTGTTCCAGATCCTGAATCGTCTTCACCATGGTCTCGCTCAAATCCGTCACCCCTCTCAATAGCGCGAAAGAATCGCGTTGAGCTTGTTGATGTTCACCTGTTTATACACCACGTCGTCAATCATCATTGCCGGGGCAAGACCGCAGGCGCCGATGCAGCGCGCGACTTCAAAGGTGAACTTACCGTCCGCGGTCGTCCCTCCGATGTCCACATTGAGCGTTTTTTGCAGCGCTTCAACGATTTTCTTTCCACCGCGCACGTAGCAAGCCGTGCCGAGGCACACCCGAATGGTATGTTCCCCGCGCGGTTCCGTGGAAAAAAAGGAATAAAACGTCACCACACCCGAAACTTCCGAGAGCGGTTTTTGCAGCGCTACCGCAATATGCTGCTGTAATTCGAGCGATAGAAATCCGTAGAGTTCCTGTGCGATGTGCAGAATTTGAATGAGGTTCCCTTCTTTGTCCCGATAGAGGTCAATGAAGGGGTCGAGTTCGGCGAAAGGTCCCGCGCCGTCCGCTTGACAGCAAGTGCAATGCGCTTGTGCGTTGTTCATTTCACAGCCCCTCTTTTCAGTTGTAGATCGGTTCGGATGTGTGCGTTCTGATTTGACTAACATCATCGTATCAAACAATTGTCATCAATTTATGTGCAAAGAAGATATTATTTTACTCGATTTTTAACATTTTATTGTATTTCATGCCTGCTTGAACGGTTTTTACACATAATTTCAACACAAAACCCTGCGTGCTGATGTCGTCAGCATTCCGCTTGATTGCGGGTTTGATCAAAAAACGATCAAAAAAGCCCGCCGAATGCGGCGGGCTGTGGCGTAGGAAGACAGATTAGACCAGATAGATCGACTTGCCGGATTTCGCGATCACGGTTCCGATGCGCTGCGCGCTGGGCACGCTTGCGCATAAGTCCCGCTCCAGCGCGTCCGCATCCTTCGGGTCGACCGCGAGGAGCAGCCCGCCGGATGTCTGCGGGTCAAACAGCGCGTCCCGCACCTTGAGCGGCAGACCTCCTTCATCCACAAACGGCTCTGCATAATTCCGGTTGCGGTAGACGCCCGCCGGCAGCAGCCCCATATTCGCAAACTCCAGCACGCGCGGGAGAAACTCAATCGCACCCGTCTCTATGCGCGCGGATACGTCGGAGCCCTGCATCATCTCCAGCATGTGCCCCATCAACGAAAACCCGGTTACATCCGTGCACGCATGCACGCGGTAGCGCACCGCGCAGTCCCGCGCGCCTTTGTTCAGCGTGGTCATAAGCGTTATTGCGCGGTCGATCTCGCCCGCCGCCAGCATCTCCGCTTTTTCCGCGGTGGTCAGAATTCCAACGCCGAGGGGCTTTGTCAAAAACAGCACGTCGCCTTCGCGCGCGCCAAGGTTTTTGTAAAACTTGTCGGGGTGCACAAACCCCGTGACGGACAGCCCGTACTTCGGCACATCGTCAAATATGCTGTGTCCGCCTGTGATGATTGCGCCCGCCTCATATACCTTGCTGTAGCCGCCCGCAAGAATCGCCTGAACCGCGCTTTGCGGCATGGTTTCCGGGATGCAGAGCAAATTGAGCGCGAGCTTTGGCTCGCCGCCCATGGCGTATACGTCCGAGAGCGCGTTGGTCGCGGCGATCTGCCCGAACGTAAACGGATCGTCCACAATCGGGGGAAAGAAATCTACGGTCTGCACCAAAGCGAGCTCTTCGCTGACCCGATAGACGGATGCGTCGTCCGAACGATCGAAGCCAACCAGCAGATTCGGGTCCTGATGCGTCGGCATGTCGCCCAGCAGCTTTGCGAGCGTACCCGCGCCGACCTTCGCGCCGCAGCCCGCGCAGCTGGAAAGCTTTGTAAGCTTTACTTCCGTTTCCATTCATATCCTCCAAGATTCAGCCCGTGCAGCAGCGCTTCCAGCGCGCCGCCGCCGATGGCAAGCGCCTTGTCCGAGACTGTGAAGCAATGCGAAATCTCACAGCGCGGGTCGACGTCGCCGCTCTTCATGCCCTCAAAAACCTCGATCCCATCCGGCAGCAGCCCGCGCAGTACGCCGCGAATGCGCGAGACAACGGGTTCGTCCTGTACATAAGCGCAGATTTCACCGGCCTCGACCACGTCCCCGATCTGCTTCACGCCGCGGAATATCCCCGCGCGCGGGGCGCGCAGCAGCCGCTCCAGCGTAAACCCCGCGATGCTGCCGGGAATACCCGTATCCGGCATCGCGGAACCGCTGTAATAGACGCGCCCGAGGGTATGTCCGCGCATGGTCTCAACGACCGCGTGGCAGTCTACGCCCGCTGTAAAGCCGGGACCGATGCCGATCACGATCTCAGCGTCATCAATCTTTGTTCCCAGATTACGCTTGGCGAGGATCGCGTCGATCACGGCGACGGGGTGCATCTGTCGCACAAGTTCTCCTGTCGGGTCGGCGAAAAGCGCAATCTCACCGCGCTGCAGTATCTGTCTCGCTTCTGCTGCGTTTTCTGCAAACCGCGCGGTGATGTCCTCCACCGTGGTTTCGCCTTTCACGATCGCTTCCGAAAAGCAGATGGTCCTGCGAATCGACGTCGGCTGCGGCAAATCGCTCATCACGACCGAAAAACCGCTCTTATGGAGCCGAAACGCGACGCCGGTTGCGATATCTCCCGCGCCGCGCACCCAAATAACCATAAACAACCTCTTATCCATCACGCGGTGCGTGAGACTTTTTTTATTCGATTCCAAGCGCGGCAATGACAACGCGTTCGGCGGCGTCTTCTCGCAGCGCAGATGCAATCGCAAGGGCAGTATTGCGGCGCTCTTCGTCGTCCGCCTTATTGAGCAGCACGATGTAGCGCGCGCCGTCCGGCAAAGCCTTTCTTTGTCCGTCGGGGTGCGAGAGCACTTTTGCGATATCCTCGGCTGTTACGATATCGTCCTGCGTTTTCCCGAGCAGCGCAGCATAGAGCGCGGGACGGAATGCCGCTTCCCGAATCGCTTGTCCGACGCCGTCCACTCCAGCCACCGCGATGACGAGCTTTGCGCGGTTCGGGATCACGGGCTCATGCTCCGCCGGAGCTTTGAGCGGCAGCCGCTTTGCACCGTCGCTCTCGACGATCACATAATCTGCAATCGACTCCATCGTATCCATTGCGAGATCCGGCGCGGAAAGTTTGCCGTTCTCGGCGGGTTTCCCGAAACAGACCAGGTTGCTTCGCAAGAACGCTTTGTATGCGTCTTCCTTGTTCGCCGGGTTGTACCGTTCAATGCCTTCCGGCGGAAAAATGTGCGTCGTGGTGGTGGTGATGACCGTCGAACCGCTTTGTGAAAGCGCGCGGGCAAGGCGCAGCATCAGCGTCGTCTTTCCTCCGCCGCCAACAAGCGCGGTGATGCCCTTCGGAATGTTGAACGCCGAAGCGATATCGTCTTCTTTTGTCAGTAAAGTCGTCTGCACGTTCTTCGTTCTCCGCTAATGAGAATAACACTTTTTCCGGCATCCTGTCAAACAGCGCACGCACGGAACGCATAGAAAAAGACCCGCACGGCATCTGCCGCGCGGGTCCTGGTACCCCCTCAGGGATTCGAACCCTGGACACCCTGATTAAGAGTCAGGTGCTCTAGCCAACTGAGCTAAGGAGGCATGTCTGCTCATCATCGTTGCGTCAACACGCAATTCTGAACTGATCCGGAATATTTTAGCGGCCCTGAGGCCGCCAATGAACCGTTGGAGCGGGAAACGGGGCTCGAACCCGCCACCTCAGCCTTGGCAAGGCTGCGCTCTACCAAATGAGCTACTCCCGCAAATTGCCGCTTGCGACTGCGGCGGGGAAATTGGTACCCCCTCAGGGATTCGAACCCTGGACACCCTGATTAAGAGTCAGGTGCTCTAGCCAACTGAGCTAAGGAGGCGCATTTGGGCACTTCGGCAACACATCATTTCCGATCGATCACCAGAGCCCTATCGACAGCAGGTTGAGTTGAATTGTGGGAACCATTCTCAAACCGCGGCAAAAAGTATTATAGCATCTTTCGCGCGGATGTCAACCGATTCCGTCCATGTTCTGACGAAAAAAATCGAATCGGTTCGAAAAACATTCCCGCCCTTTCGCGCACCGTCCATACGTCCACAAGAACGCCAAAATGTATCCCGATTTCGTAATTTCCGTAACATTTGTCGATACACCCTTGCAAATAGCGTAAAATACATTATCATATGTTCAGATAGAAAATCCGCAAAATATTACATGCGGAGTCGCCTGCGCCGCAGAGGGGAAATGTCGGCTCAGCGCGATCCAACCAAGGGGGGAAAACATATGGAAACCAAATTCTGTACCAATTGCGGGCGCGCGATTCAGCCCGGAGAATTCCGCAGCGCAAACGGCACCTGCGGCGAATGCGCAGCAAAAGCGCAGAGCACCGCCGGCGTCCAACGCGGCCAATATTCCGAAAAGGACTGGCTCGTCACGCTGCTCTTCTCAATCTTCCTCGGAGCGCTCGGCATCCATCGCTTCTATGTCGGCAAGATCGGCACGGGCATCCTCTGGCTGCTCACGGCCGGCTGCTTCGGCATCGGCGCACTCGTGGACATCATCATGATCGCCACCGAGAATTTCACCGACGACAGCAATCGCCTGATCGTGCAGGATTCGCGCAAGAACCCGAATTACGGCTATGCGTACGCCGCAAACGGCAGCACGGGGACAAAATCCTCACGTGAAGATGTGCTCGATCAAATCGAAAAACTCGCGAAACTCCGCGATTCCGGCGTGATTTCGCAGGAAGAGTTTGAGCAGAAAAAAGCCATTCTGATGGCGAAAATCTAAGAACGAATCCTATAAACTCCGAAAACCGCCCACACGGGCGGTTTTCTATATCTTGTGGTCATTCTTATGTTTTTCGACTATTGGTCACTATCTGTTGCGTCCAAAATAACAGATTTTGTTCATATCGCGTTAACGTTTCACGTGAAACATGTGTATATGAATTTTATGTGAATTGCGAAACCCTATTGTTTGAGGCACATTTGATTTCTTCCGTAGTGTTTTACTCGTATAACGAGTTTGTTCTGGTCTGCGCTTCAACCAATCCTCAGCCGCAGATGCGCTCATCCCTCCAGCACAATCACGATATCCGGCCGCTCGGTCGCAAAATATGCCTCTAGGCTGCCGCCAAACGAATCCGGTCTGAGGCGCAGCGTGTTTTCCACACCGAGCGCGAAAAACGGCACGCAGGAGCGCCCGAAGGAATCGCGCAGGAACAGAACCTTTTTCCCATCCTGCACAAGATCGTTGTGAATCGAAACCAGATCGTTCACATTGTCCGTGTAGGCAGTATAGGTGTCGGTGTGATAGTAATCTCCGGCTTCCAGCATGCTGCGCTCCAGAAACATCTCAAAGCTGCCGTTGCGCACACGAACTTTTTCGGATAAGTTCTCAAGGCTCTGCTTGAGCGCATCGTTCAGCGTTTGCCCCTGCACTCCGTTGAGCAGCGGAAAATCGAATGATGTTTCAAACTTTGGCGTGACTACGGTAAAATCCTCCGGTTTGGTGATGGAAAGCGTAACCTGTCTTCCGTAAGAGCCGAGGAAACGATCTTCAAACACTTCATATTGATATCGCGTCGGGTCGAACAGCGATAGGTCGATCGAGAAACCGTAATGCTCATTGACAAACGACGCAATCGTTCCCGCGGCCCAAAGCCCGGTCTCCACGCGCCAATGGTGGTCCGTCGCATAAAACGCGCTGCGGTGATACGCCGCGGAGTCATCTGCGCCATCCGCGTGCCAGGCCGCGCGCAGATCCAGCGTCTGCACGCCGTTTTGCCGCAGCCGATCGAGCTTTTGATCCGCATTCTGGTTGGAGAAGTCCAGCGTGCCGCTCTCCGGATCCGCCTTGCAGATCTTATGAGGATACTGCACATACAGAAAATCGATGCCGAGCGCATCCGCAGATGTTTTCAGCGCCAGAATAGAGTCGGCTTTTTCCGTCATGTCCTGCGCGCTCAGAAAGGTCGTCAGGCTGCCATCCGGCAGGAATACGACGCTGTTATAACCGTCGCGGGGAGTCACGTCCCAGCGCATGGCCTTATTGTAGGCGGAGGCCGCCCCGACCCATGTTTTGTAAGCGAGCAGATTGTCTGTCGTCCAGTTCGTGATACCCTTTTCAAAATATCGAACGATCTCCTTAAACCAGGCAATGCGGGAGCGGACTTGCCCCTGCTCCTCCTCCGTATACCCGGACGAAACGGCTTGCGCTCCGTCTGCCTCCGCCGCATCCGCCTGCGCAGTTTCCGCCGCATCCGCCGGATAGGGATAGAACGGCG
>CAYPEV010000109.1:0-8074 GCA_964409605.1 uncultured Christensenella sp.
GGATCGCGTCCTCGAGAATGTCATACGCGTTGTAAAGCACAACATTGCTGGAAACCAGCGGCTGCAATGCCGCCTCCGCTTCGCTCGTCCAGCCGCTCTCCGTATCCAGATGCAGCGCAAGCCTGTTTGCGGTCTGCGAGCGCGGCGCAAGCATCACGTGAACCTTTCCGCCTGCAGGCAGCAAAGAAGCGTATAGATTGAAGACATCCGCTGCTTTTTGCAGATTCTTTTTGTCATAGGTCAGCAGAGCGGTTCGCGTACCGTCTTTATGATTGAGCCAAATCGAGGCGGTATCTTCGCTCGGTGCAATTCCGGAAAGCTGCTCGGTCTTGTCCTGTTCGGCGCTCGGCTGATCTTCCTCCGCGTTCGACGCTGCGGCAGCAGTCTCTTCCTTCTGGTCTTCAGCGGAAGTTTCCGGGACATAGACCTCCTGTCCCTCCTGCTCCAGCAGCTCGGACACCGTTATGGTGGAGAACATGTGCTTCAGCGCGTTCGCGCGGTCAACCAACTCGGAGCGAAGAAAAAACTGGTCCGTCAAAAAGCTCTCGAACTGCTCGCTGATCTCGCCTTTTTGCATGCTGTCGAACGAAAAAGACGGCATGCCGGAAAGCATGCGATTCTCCTGCTCCGAGATCATGGGCGTGCGGTTGGCAAAGAGCATCATGCACACGCCAAGCACGCCGCAGAGAATCAACCACCACAGCGTGACAAGAAACGAGAGTTTTCTGCTCATACCGATGCTCCTGCTCTACGAAATACGCAAAACGATCTTATAAAACACATGTCGCTTGCGTTTAAAACCGGAAATAGAGAAACGGATTGTAGCTGTTTGAAACAAGATTCACGATGCAAAACATGACGCCCACCGTCAGCAGCAAAACGGAAGCCAACTGCGCGTAGCGACGTACACGATTGTTCTTCTGTATCAACCGCTCGACGGCGGGTATAATCGGCACACTCAGGATGGCTGCAACGAGCGGGAAAACAGTGTATGTCCTGAGCACATGCAGGGTGCCCGCGTCCATCCAGCCGATGAAGGAGAGCGCGCCGCTTTGAATGGACATGCCAAACATCGCAAGCAGTTGTCGCGCGCATTCAGCCAGATCCGTCTGATAAAAGAGCACCCAACCGAACAAGACCGCAAGAAGCGTAAAGAAAATACCTAAAAGACGCGGCATGCGTTCTGTCGTGCGTTTCAAAACACCGTGCTCCAGCGCGATCAAAACGCCATAGTACACGCCCCAAAGCACAAAGTTCCAGCTCGCGCCATGCCAAAGCCCGGTCAACGCCCAAACGATCAGCAGATTCAGCGTCGTGCGGTGTTTTCCCTTGCGGCTGCCTCCCAGCGGGAAGTAGACATATTCGCGGAAGAATTGTCCCAGCGAAATATGCCATCTGCGCCAGAATTCGGAGACGGAGCGCGCGATATAGGGATATCGAAAATTCTCCTGATAACGGAATCCGAGCACATGGCCAAGACCGATCGCCATATCGGAATAGGCGGAAAAATCGAAATAGATCTGCAGCGCGAAGATCACGCTCGTCATCCAGCCCGCGGAGACGGAAGCGCCCGCATCCGGTATCGAGGAGAGCATTTCGCCAAGAATATTTGCGATCAAAACCTTCTTGCATAGTCCGACCGCAAAGCGCCGCATACCGCCGGAGAAATCGTCCAGCGAAACGTTGCGGCAGGTCAACTCGTTCTCGATATCCGCATACTGCACGATAGGCCCTGCAATCAACTGCGGAAAGCACGAAACATACAGCAATAACCACGCATAGTTCTTTTGTACGCGGACATTGCCACGATATGCATCCACCGCATATGTAATCGCTTGGAAGGTAAAAAACGAGATGCCGATGGGAAGCCGCGGTGTTTCCATGACCGCTTTTGACCCGAGAAGGGAAAGGATCTGATTGCCGAAGAACGCCGCGTACTTAAAGTAGATCAGCGCGGAGAGCGAAATCGCGATTGTGAGGAAGTAGAAGATGCGCCTTGCCGTGTTGTTTTTCGCCGCACTGAAAGCAAGCGTCCCCGCGTAGACGATAAACGTCACAAACGCCATGACGAGTACGAATACCGGTTCGCCCCATGCATAGAAGATCAGCGATGCGATCAGCAATACGATGTTTTGCAGACGCACGCCGCGGCAAGCAAAATAGACCGCCAGCACAACAGGTAAAAACAATAATAAAAATGTAAGGCTTGAAAACACCATGCCAGTATTATAGCATGATTATACAATTTGCATAGATGCTATCGTCGGGATCGCAAAAAAAACTTGTATGCAGTTCAATCAAATTACGTACTGTTTTTCACATGCCGATTGATAAATGTTATAATGACATGGAGAACATTGCAGGAGCGCAATCATGCAGGAACAAAAACAAAAAAAACGCAACTGGATCCGGATCGCCATTGGAGGAATGCTGCTCGCGATTCTTGCCGCTCTGGGCTTTCTCCTTTTGCGCGCGCAGAAAGAAAATCCGGTTCTAGACATGACGTTTGAGCAATGCCTTTCATACACCACGCAGGATATGCCGGAAGCGAAAGTCGGCGTCGTCGTCCTGCAAAACGGGGAAGCGAATATTTCGTTTTACGGAAACAACGCGGAACGTATCCCCTATGATTCCTATGAGTTTGAGATTGGCTCGCTCACAAAAACAGCGACCGCAGCATTGATTCTGCGCGCAGAAAACGAAGGGAGCCTGCGCTTGAGCGATTCGATCGATCGTTTCATCAAACTGCCCAAGCAGGCGTATTATCCGGCGATTGAGCGCTTGCTGACGCATCAGTCGGGATACAAGAGCTTCTATCTGGAGCGTCCGATGATCGGCAACTTCTTTTCCGGCGGAAACAGTTTTTACCGTATCACGCGCGGCATGCTGCTTCGGCGGATCGGGCGCGTGCACCTACAGGATAAAGCATATCCGTTCGAGTATTCAAACTTCGGAATCTCCGTGCTGGGCCTCCTGCTGGAGGAACTCTATCAGACACGCTATACCGAGCTTGTGAACGCTTACGTCCAGCAGGAACTCGGCATGCAGCACACGCACATCTCCGACGGAACGGAAGAGATTTCCGATGGCTGGATGTGGGCGCAGGATGACGCATATCTGCCTGCCGGCGGATTGATTTCGACCGCGGACGATATGGCGATCTATGCGCGTGCGCTGCTGCGCGCGCAGCCTGCGTATCTCGCACGCATGCGGGATCCTCTTGCGAAGATCGACGCCACGACGGAACGCCTCGCAAGCCTCGGCATGCGCATGGACTCCGCGGGGGCCACCTGGATGATAGACGACGAGCACGGCATCCTCTGGCACAACGGCGGCACAAGCAACTATTCATCCTATTTGGGGTTTGATCCAGCGCGTCAGATTGCGGTCGTCATATTGACCAATCTGCCCCCCGATTTTCGAATTCCCGCGACGGTGTTGGGTGCAAAGCTGATGCTGGAGCGACAGAGCGACGCGAATTGAAGCATGGTTCATCGATGATACGGGCTGTCTTGTTCCAACAGAAACCGGGGTATGGGATAACACCGAACGATGGGAAATATGCAGGAAGCGCCTGCTTTGAGAAACGTTTGCCGGCTGATACAAAAGAACCGTCTGTCATATGAGGATATACGATTGAACAAGCTTTTTGTAAGGCAAAAGATACCGAATCTCTTAACGCTATTACGAATGGCGCTTGGCGTCTCGCTGTTGTTTCTACCGCTTCTTTCAGATTGGTTTCTGTTTGTCTATCTGCTCGCGGGGTTGAGCGATGTGCTGGATGGCTTTCTCGCGCGGCGCTGGGGCGTCGAGAGCTTGTTTGGCGCGCGCCTCGACAGCGCGGCGGATTTTCTGCTCTGCGCCGTACTGCTCGTGCGTTTCATTCCCGCATATGATTGGCCGCGATGGGCGATTCTATGGGTGGTCGGGATTGCGCTGGTTCGTTTGGCATCGCTTCTCGTGAGTTTGCTGCGCTTTAAAAAAGCTGCTTTTTTGCATACGATCGCAAACAAGATGACAGGATTTCTTCTGCTCTGCTTCCCATTTTTTCTGCGATATGTAGGGCTCAATATAACCACTTTTTTTCTTTGCGTGCTCGCGAGCCTCTCCGCGCTGGAAGAGCTGATGCTCATGTTCACCATGCGTACATTTCAACCGGACAAGCCGACTATCTTTTCAAAATGAGTATTTGCATTTAGTTAAATAGTTCCTTTTTCAGCGTTTTTACGCACTGCTCTGCAATCTGTTCGATCTGCTGATCCCGCTGCTCGTATGTCCAATTGACAACCCCCAGCGGAACAGCCGCAAGACCTCTTGCTTTCAGCAGCGCGAGTATCTGTCGCATGGCGCGGTTTCCGCCGAGCCATGGCCGTTTAAAGTGCTGTGTGATGAAGCACATCGTCGGCATCTTTTTGATCGATCCGATCTGCCGCAGGTACAGCGACATTGCCGGGTCAAGCGAAAACGCCTGCACGGGAGCGCCAAGGATTAGTGCGTCAAATGGATTCGGATCGGGCGAGTCCGTCAGTTTGATCGTCGCGTTGGGGCGCGCTTCCTCCGCCTCCGCAGTGAAACGCCGGATTACAGATTGCAATCCCGTCTGTGCCAGCAATACGCGGATACGTTCGGCAACAAGCAGTGTGTTTCCGGTCTTTGAGTATACAATGATTCCGATGTTCATAATTCCCTCCCGTTTTGAAACATGTAATCCGCGGCCTGATCCAAATCCTGGAAGAAAGCCTCCCTCGTCAAGCCGTTGCTGGAAAAATAGAGCGCCAGTAAGCCGTGTATCGTGTAGATCATTGTTTTCGCCGCAATTGGGATGTCTTCACGGCGTAAGATTCCACGCTGAACGAAAGCATCATACGCGAAATACCATCCTTCCTGAAAACGCAGATCGTAGTTCGGCTCCGGTTCAGTTGAAAATCGATAGGAATAAAAGAAATGATAGACGTGCGGTCTGTCCAGATAATACTGTGCGTAGCCGCGATTGACCCGCTTGAGATCCTCTACCGAACGAAACGGAGCTGATTCCGCTGAAAGATGTGCCGCAACATCCTCCACCATGCGCTCTTTCACCGCAAGTAGAAGCGCGTTGAGATCCGCAAAATAGTGATAGATAGTCGCATAGGAGTAACCGGTCAGCTGCGCAATCTTCCGCGCGGAAACGGCCTCCACACCCTCGCGCAGTATGATCTCTTTTGCAGCCTGAATGAATCCGTCTCTGACTCGCTCGCTTTTCAATTTCGCCTGTTCTTCCGCCGACATGTCTTTCTCCTATATTTAACATTGTTATAATGTTCTAACATCGTTAGAGTATCAATCTTTTTTCGAAAAGTCAATCCAACATTTAAAAAAAGCCCGAAAGCGTTTTGCCTTCGGGTTTCTTCCTGCGATTACTTAAATTGATTGACTCGGCTTTTTTCAGTTCAGATCGATCATCTTGGCGGTTCTGCCGCCTCGCGATGGGACGAAGGCACAACGTACCCTTGGTCCTTCACTCCCACTCGATCGTTCCCGGCGGTTTGCTGGTGATGTCGTAGACCACGCGGTTCACGTGCGGTACCTCGCCGATGATGCGCTCGCTGATGCGCCGGAGAACAGAATACGGAATCTCCGCCCACTCCACGGTCATCGCATCTGTCGAGGTCACCGCGCGCACGCCGATGATATAGTCATACGTGCGCAGATCGCCCATCACACCGACCGTGCGCATGCCGGTAAACACGGTGAAATACTGCCAGATCGCCTCGGCAAGCCCCGCTGTCTTGACCTCCTCGCGGAAGATCGCGTCGCTTCTGCGAAGGATCGCGAGCTTCTCCTCCGTCACGTCGCCCAGCACGCGGATCGCAAGCCCGGGTCCCGGGAACGGCTGCCGCCAGACGAGCTCGTGCGGAATGCCGAGCGATTCGCCCAGCGCGCGCACTTCATCCTTAAACAGCATCCGCAGCGGCTCCACAAGGCCGACAAATCCGATATCCTTCGGAAGTCCTCCGACGTTATGGTGGCTTTTGATCGTGCTTGCGCTGCTTGTTCCGCTCTCGATTACGTCGGGATAGATCGTCCCCTGTAGCAGAAACTCCGCGCCGCCGAGCTTCTTGGATTCTTCCTCAAACACGCGGATGAATTCCTCGCCGATGATCTTCCGTTTCTGCTCCGGTTCCGTCACGCCCGCGAGCTTGCCGAGGAAGCGTTCCCGCGCGTCCACCTTGATGATGTTGAGCGAAAGCGTATCGTGATAGACCCGCATGACCTCCTCCGCCTCGTTTTCACGCAAGAGGCCATGGTCGACGAAGATGCAGGTCATTTGCGAACCGACCGCCTCGTGCACCAGCACGCTCGCAACGGACGAATCTACGCCGCCGGAGAGCGCACCGATCACGCGTCTGTCGCCGACCTGTGCGCGGATGGCGGCAATCAGTTCGTCCTTGAGATTTGCCGCGCTGTAGTCGCAGCGGAGATTGCAGACGCTCCTGAGGAAATTCTCAAAAAGTTTCTGTCCGTTTTGCGTATGGGTCACTTCCGCGTGGAACTGGATGCCGTATACCTTGCGCGCTTCGTTTGCAAACGCGGCAACCGGACAAGCATCCGTCGAAGCGATCGCGGCAAACCCTTCCGGCGCGCGTGTGACAGAGTCGTTATGGTTCATCCAGACGACATCGCCAAGTCCCGCAAACAGCGGATGATCCGAAAAACGGATCTTCGTGTGGCCGTATTCGCGGATCGGCGCGGAGGCGATCTCGCCGCCAAACACCTTTGCGATATACTGCATGCCATAGCAAATGCCGAGCACCGGCACGCCGAGCGAGAACACGGCGTTGTCGCATGCCTTTGCGCCTTCTTCATAGGCGCTGTCCGGCCCTCCGGTCATGATGATTGCGCTGAGCGAATCTCCCTGGATGCGCTCGATCGGCGCGTCGTGCGGAATCAGCTCGCTGTATACGCCTGCTTCCCGCACGCGCCGCGCAATGAGCTGATTATATTGCCCGCCAAAATCGAGGACTACGATACGTTCCCGCATAGCTTATTCCCCGCGAAAGACGATGCCGTTTTCATTCGCCTGCTCGATGATGGCGAGCGATTCGAGATGAACGCCTGCGTCTCGCAGGCGCTGTCCGCCCGGCTGGAAGCCCTTTTCAATCGCTACACCGATGCCCAGCAGCTCCGCGCCCGCTTCTTCCACAATCTCAACCAGGCCGCGCAGCGCCTCGCCGTTCGCCAGAAAGTCATCCACGATAAAGACTTTATCGCTCGCGCTGAGCCATTGGCTTGCAACGATCAGCGTCACATGCTTTTTGTAGGTATAGGAGTAGATGTCGCTTCTGTAGAGACCGCCTTCGATGTTGTCCGACTTTGCCTTTTTCGCGAAAACGAGCGGCACGCCGAACTCTTCCGCGCAGAGGGTAGCCAGTGCGATCCCGGAGGCCTCGACCGTCAGCACCGCGGTCAACCCCGTTAAATCAAAAAGCTTTTTGAACTCCTTCGCCATGTCGCGCATCAGCGCCGTATCCACACGGTGGTTCAAAAAGCCATCTACCTTTATGATGTTTCCCGGAAGCACGCGCCCCTCGGCGCGAATTCGATCGTGTAACTGCTTCATCCTGCACCAACTCCCATCCGTACCAAATAATGCGTTCATTATCGCGCAAAACGCGAAAGGAATCAAGTTTTTGCATGAAAATAATTGATCATACGAGCACATATCGACGTATGCTGTTTTTTACACGCCGGGAAGATTCTTTTTTCGGCAACAAGAAACGCCGCAGGGAAGTCTCCTTGCGGCGTAAGAAACACGATTCTTTTTAGTTGAGCGAATCCTTGAGCGCTTTGCCGGCCTTGAAGGTGGGCAGCTTGGACGCCGGGATATCGATCTCCTTGCGGGTCTGCGGATTGTGGCCTTTGCGGGCGGGGCGAACCTTCGCCTCAAAAGTGCCAAAGCCAACGATGGAAACCTTGTCGCCAGCCTTCAGGGACTCTTCGACGGCGCTCAGAAACGCGACAACCGCTTTCTCAGCGTCTTTCTTCGAGAGTTCGCTCTTCTCCGCGACGGCCGCGATCAAATCGGTTTTATTCA
>CAYPEV010000110.1:0-8046 GCA_964409605.1 uncultured Christensenella sp.
GGACCAAACGATGTTGCCGGTCGATTTGTCATAGGCGACAATCCGCCCGCCGAGTGTATAGGTTCCGCTCGCGTTGGGCTGCGGCAGTGTTTCTCCCTGCGTTTGTTCCTGTGTGGTCTCGCCCTCGGCTGCTTCCTCTGGATTCGGCGTCTCGGTGCTTTCGCTCGTCACTGCCCCGTTTGACTGCGCGGCAAGACTGAAGGAATAGATCACGAGATTGCTGATCTGCCCCCGGCCGACATGCGGAGTTGCGACGATGCCGCCGCTTGCGCTTGTATCGCCGGTAGAACAGATCCAGCGTTTTTCCCAGATGACCGCGCCGGTCAGTCCGTTGATCTTCCGCTGGTAGCTGTAGCCAAACCCCTCCGGCAAATCGCTGCCCTTCGAGCGGGTCTGTGAGCCGGTGTACAGATAGATCGTGCTGTCGTCGTAGCTTTCTTCAATCACGACGGAGGAATCGCTCTCGTCGGTGACGTCCACCACATATTTGACCGCGAGCGTGTTGAGGTCGACACATTGCAACCTGCCGCCGTTGTCCGTAAAGAACGCATAGTTGCGGAATGCGGAAACGGAGCTTTCGATGCCATACCATCTTGCGCCCGGCGTATCATCCCGCGAATAACCGGAGGCTTCATAGCGGGATTTGATGAGCCCGTCGGGCTTGATCGAAACCGTGCCCGCCGCAACGTCAAACTGTGCGTTGAGCTTCACGGTGTAGAAGATTCCGTTTTCGCCCCCATAGATCAGCGTATCGTTCGCGATCATGGGGCTGCCATCGTACGCCTGCCACGTGCGCCGGGAGAACCAGTCGAACCCGCCGAACTGCTCGATCTGTTCGCCGGAGATCAGCGAATAGACGCGCACATAGGCGGCGGGGTTGCCCTGATCGTTTTTGGAGGGGATCCCCTGGCCGACGTATAGAAGCGGATAGCCGCGCGGGTCGACGCAGGCGGTTCCTTTCTGCACAACGGCTGTTCCCTCCTGCGCGATACCGGTGTTAATCGGGTCCCGCGTGGCGTTTCCCGACTCCAGGTCGAAAAAGTAGATGTTCCCGTCCATCGTGGGATAGATCACCTCGGTCAGCGGCACCGCGGCGTCCTTAAAGCTCTGCTTGACATTCATGACCGCAACCGTCTCCACCGGCCACTGTACGATCAGCGGCTGGCCGGTCCAGCCCGTTCCGCTCCATGTGTCGATCGCGCCGATGGTCTTTGTCCAGCTTTCGCGCAGGCGCTTGTCGGAGATCGTAACGGAACCGTAGGTAAACGAGTTTCGGTAGTTGTTGCCGCCAAATGTCGTGATGCCCGGCAGCACGCTATACTCCATATCCCGCCCAAAGACGAGCGGATCATTGCGCGAAAAGCTTGAAACATCATCCCCCGCAACCTTGATGGCATTCGAGAAACCAAATTGCGACGGATTCGCGCTGTCCACGCGTGTGATGCTGATGTCGTCCGGCAATGCGGGTTTGGGCGTTGCGGTCGGCGCCGCCGTCGCGGTCGGCACCGGCGTTGCTCCAAGCAGCTCCTTCTTGTCGTTTTGCACCTTATTCACCAGCAGCAGCACGATGATGACCGTGCCGAGCGCCCCGAACAGGATCAGAAAGAAGCGCGGCTGCATACGGACACGTTTTTTTCTTCTCTTCGCCATTCTTCTCGCTCCTTTGTGTCAATCATTCCAATCGATTAGCTGATCTTGACACCCCAGATCTTCATGCCGCGGGTGCCGAAGACGATCATGTTTCCATACACCGCAGGGCTTGCTTCAATGTTCTTCTCCGCGTCAAACGTGCTGAGGAGGGTTCCCGTCTTTCCGTCGAGTAAGAATACCTTCCCGCCTGTGTCGCTGCCTTCGCAGACCACGATATAGGCGTTCCCGTTTTCGTCATAGACCGCAACAGGCGAGCTCCAAGTGTATTTCTCCATCGGGAATGTCCAGCGCACGGAGCCATCCGCCTTGCTCAGCGCGAGCAGCACACCGTCGTCCTTGTTCGGCGTACGGGAGAAGGGCACGATCACAAGATCAGAAATGCTCTTCTGCCCAAGCACTGCTGTCGCCTGCACACCCCCGGAGACATGATCCTTGGTGTTGACGTTTTCAGTGTGCTTCCAAACGATTTCACCTGTGATCGCATTAATTTTATAGAACGGGACGCTCCCCTTCATATCGGTATCCGCCGTGAAGTGCAGGGACGAACCGATATAGATATACGCGGTGCGGTTGGCAAAATCCGTCTCCAACACAGGTGAACCGTTCGTATCGTCCTGCACATCCTGCGCCCAAACGAGGGACATCGTGTTGAGGTTGATACACTGCAAAAAGCCGTCGTTCGTACCGAGATAGCCGAATTCGCCGAGCACGGCGATGCTGGTCTCATAACCAAGCCAATACTTGTTGCTCGCCGTATTGGTGCTTTCCGGATAGGTTGAGCGCTCGCCCACATATCGCATCTTAACCACATCGCTTGGATTCACGCTCAGTTGGCCCGTGGTTTCGTCAAACACGGTGTTTAGCTTGATCGTATAGAGTATCCCGTTTTCACCGGGATAGATCAGCGTATCCGTCTCCGCGTCCACCAGTGGCGAGCTGTCGTATGCGTGCCAGTCGCGCAGCGCAAATTCGTCGTTCTGTTTGCCGAACTCATAGAGCCGCGTGAAGTCGATCAGTGAATAGACCATCGCGCGGGACTTCATGGAATCGGACGTATACATGTCTCCCGATCCAAGATAAAGAATCGGATATCCGCGCGGATCGAGCGCGCCCGCGCCCTTAAACGGCATACCGATGTTGAGCTTGTCACGCGTCTGCGCGCCGGTCTCCAGATCGAGGAAATAGACGTTGCCATCCATGGTCGCCAGAATAACCTCGACCAGGCCTGATTTTTGCTTGGCCCAGTCGTACATGTTCATGAGCTGCTTGATGTTATCCGGCCACTTCACGATCAAAGGCTGGCCGACCCAGCCGCTTCCCGTCCAGGTCTGTTCGGTCGGGCCGCCGACATCGCTGCGCGGCAATTCGCCCGTTTCGATCTTCCATGCTTCTGAGAGTTTCTTCTGGCTCACGCTCGCCGTACCGTATGCCGCACTGTCGCGATAGTTGCTGCCGCGGAAGGTGATAATTCCGTCCGCGTTTGTATACGGCGCCTCCGGCAGGAATTCGATCTTCTCCAGCCGCTGGTAGGTATCTACCTTCGTGCCGTTTTCCTCCACAGCAGTGCTCAGCCCGTATACGCTGGGCTGCGTGCTGTCCACCGCGTGAGGGATTTCATACGGCGGCGTAGGAGACGGCGTCGGCGTCGGAGATGGCGTCGGGGTCGGAGACGGCGTCGGCGTTTTGAAGAGTTCCTCAAACAAGCCGGGCTTTTGGCTCGCCTCGACCGTCTGCGGTTTGTTGGTGCTGCCGAATGCATTGATGCCGACGATGATCATTGCGATGATCACCAAGGTGATCGATAGAATAAAGAATGCTCTCGGCTGAATGCGGAGGCGGTAGCGCCGTTTCTTTTTCTTTTTTTTCGGTGTGCCGGACGAGCCGGAACCATAGCCTCTGCTGCCGCCGGAACCGGAGGATGCGCCGGAGCGAGTCGGGCCATATGCGCTGCCGGCGGAACTGCTCCGGCCGGAGGGCGCGCCGCTGCGCTCATATGCGCCATATTGTCCTGCGGAAGAAGCGTTCCTTTGCTGTTCCCCGCTTCGCGTATAGCCGTACTGTCCGGCTGAAGTGCTTCGCGGCCGGGGCGCCTCGCTGCGTTCATAGCCGCCGGGTCTTTCCGGTGCGCCCGGTCTGCCCTGCTGCGTTCCGCCGCGTTCATAGCCGTATTGACCTGCATAGGATCCGCGCCCGCTTGGCGCGCTGCTGTTGTCGTCGTTACGTCCGGAGGAGGCGCTCCGCCCCGCGCCGGAAGATGCGCCGCCAGAACCTGTCCCATATCTGGGTTGGTTCGTGCCGCGCCGCTCGCTGCCCGGGTATTCGGTGTATCGATCGTTGTCCATGCTTCCTCCTCTATGCAACTGCGCTTGGTGCGCACGTCTGGAGATTATAATCTAGATTATTATAGCACCCATAGGGTCACATTTTGTTGTTATATTGTAAACAGTTCACCCTTTTGACACAAAATGTGGTGATATTTCAACATGCAAAAACCACTTTCCCATCACCAGAAACAGAATCATCTGCTGAGCCCCGCATCGGCAAAGAGAGAAAAAGGACACCGCGGGCGACGGTATCCTTTGTGGACTGCATAGTCGATCACGCCGATTTACTCGGCTTTTTTACCCCCGAAAACACCCGAGAAGAAGTTCCCGACGGCGGAGAAAAAGCCTTTGACGTCGTTGAATACCTTGCTCGTCACTTCGCCGACCTGATTGGCGGTCTGCGCGGCTTTCGCGATGCCGACCAGCTGCTCCTGCAGTTGATCCGCGTCCAGCCCTTCGAGCTTACGTACGAGAGAGAGCACCTGCTCAATCTGCGCGCTGGTCAGAGAGACGTTATACATCTCGGCAAGATTCTTGATCTCGGCGCGCACTTCATCGTCCGTCATGCCCTGGGTCTTGTCGAGCATGTTCTTGAGTTCGTTGATCATCTGCGTTGCGTCTTCGCTGCCGATGTATTCCGCGAGCTCGCCGGTGATCACCAGTTCCTCCGCGCCTGCGGATTTTGCGAGGCTCGAAAGGGGATTCCCCGTGATGTCTTCATAGGCTTTATACGCGCCTGTCAAGGCGCCCGTGCCGGAGACCGGGAACGGGGCGCTCACGATCACCTGCGCATCTGAGATGCCCGCGGTCGTGAGGGCGTTGATGTACATATCCTCGGTGCAGTAGTTGATGTTATGGATTTCCACGCTCATGCCGGAGCCGGCGGGCAGTGTTTTGATATAGATGCAGGAAAGTGCGACGCTGCCGATCTTCCCGTCGGGCACGAGTCCCTCCAGATAGCTGCGCTCCTCTTTGTTTGTAACCTTCAGCTCTGTAACCGAACCTTCTTCAATCCCGAAGTCGGCATATACTGCCTCGCGCTGACGGTCGGTGAGGTCCGCGCCCATCGTGACGCGCTCCTGACCATCCTCGTCGGCCAGCGCCGCCGGAATAAACAGCGTGAAGCCCACCGCAAGGGCAAGCACCGCCGCTAAGATTTTTTTCATGGATATCCCTCCTTCATGTAACGCCGAAAGTATAGCATACCCCCTCCGTCACGTCGATGTTCTTTTGGTAATCTTTTCGTAATTGCCATGTTTTGTTTTTAATTTTCACAATGTAACAATCAAAGGTTTTTGTTCACCGTTTTTCATTGTTTTCATTCGATACACAATTGTTTATCATCACAAGTCATAAATTTGTTGATAAAAAAGCGCCTCCCTGTTCGGAAGCGCCGTGAGGAAAAAAATATTGAATGCAGCCGGATGATCCTTTGACTGCGTATGCGTTATGATTCCGCTGCTGCCGGATCGGATCGTTCGGGCTGCTGTTCGGCAGCCGGTTTCTTCATATAATATTTCGGATCAACGGGCGCAAACCCGTGCCGTGCATAGAGCGTGTGCGCGTCCCGCGTCGCAAGCAGTCCGCTCAGCCCCCGGAGTCGCTCGTGAGAAAGGATCGTTTCAACCAGCGCTTTACCCAGGCCTTTTCCGCGATAACGCTCGTCGATGATCACATCCGCAAGCCAGAATGTGGTCGCATAATCCGTCACACACCTTGCAAAGCCGATCTGCTCTCCCGCGCGATAGACCCCAAAGCACAGGGAATGTTCGATTGAGCGCGCAATGGCTTCACGCGAACGCGTATCCGCCCAATAACTCTTTGCCAGGAAACTGCAGATCCGGTCCAGCTGAAGCAGAGCCACTTCGTCGCTGATGATGCAATCGTCGTATTGTCGTTCCATGTTTCCTTCGCCTTATAATTTCTCCATATGAATATAGAAATAGAGCTCAAAAAGAAGCGTTGTTCAGTTGCACAGCAGTGCGATCCGATCGATGATCTGCTGCGTGCGCTCCGCATCCTGCTCATCCTTGAGGCTGTGATTCACGCCTTCGATCAGGCAGCATGCGATGTTGCGCGGTTCACAGAAGCTCGCCAGCGCGCGCCCTGTCAGAAAACGATCCTGCGTGCCGAGAACCATGGCGATCACCCGGGATTCCGGTTGGATCAGCATCAACGTTTTGTTCAGCGGCGTCAGATACAGGTGCCGCGGTTTCAGGCCGTTGTCCCGCTCAAACTGAGCGGCAAGAATCGTACCTAAACTTTTCGAAACAAACACAATATCTTCATAGTCCGAAAACGAGATATGTGAAAGCTGGCGCTTCACCGCGCGCTGCGCCACGGCAACCGCTTCCTCCAGCGACTCGATCTCCCGAAACGGGATGTGTGAAAAGTCGAGCCGAACAACATCATACCCGCGCACAGAAAAGTCGCTTGCAATGCGTTCAAAGAGCGCTTCTTTGCAGGTAAACCCCGTGCCGGGAAAGCAGACGGCAATCCCAGGTTTCATGCTTTTCTCCCCTTTTCAAAAGCCCCTGTGTGCACTTACCCGTACTTTAACACTTTTTATGAGTGTATCACGCAGGGAGCGCGCGCGCAAGAGCGCGGAAAAGCACAATCAAACACGCATGTAAACAAGTTGAGAAAATGCTGAAAAAGTGAATGCTGCCGCGCTTTTTCCGGCCCGGCTGCACGCGCGGGCCAGCGGCGTTTCTCTCGCCGTGATTCCATCGTTTCTTTCGTGAAAAAATCACGAAAAATGCATTGACATTTCGTATGCAATTTGGTTTAATTCCGTTTAGTGACTGTAAACTCGAAGTTTAGAGGTAGTAGACACAAATGGAGATCGGCGTCAAGATCAAACAGCTTCGCTTACAGCGCGGTTTGACACAGGAAGAGCTTGCGGCCCGCACCGAGCTGACCAAGGGATTTATTTCTCAGCTGGAACGGGACCTGACCTCTCCCTCTATCGCTACGCTGATGGACATCCTCGCGGCGCTCGGAACCGACGTCGCGGGTTTTTTCCGTGAAACGCAGGAGGAGCCGGTCGTCTACAGCGCGGACGATATGTTCGTCAAGGAAGAAACGGACGGATATACGATCCAATGGCTCGTCACCAACGCGCAGAAGAACGCGCTGGAGCCGATCCTTGTGACGATTCCCGCGGGTGTCAGCGGCGTGGAGGACGACCCGCATGAAGGCGAAGAGTTCGGGTATGTGCTCAGCGGCAACGTCACGCTTGTCGTCGGAAACAACCGCTACCGCATCAAAAAAGGCGGCAGCTTTTATTTTCGTCCGACGCGCGTGCACTATCTGCTCAACAGCGGCAAGGCGGAAGCGCGCGTGCTCTGGATCAGCACCCCGCCGAGTTTTTAAGATTTCTACAGGAACACAACAGTATTTAAGAGAGCAGCGGAATGCGATGACTATTCCGCACCGCATTGTTTTGAAGGAGAGAGTGCATGAAGGACAAACACCTCATTGAATTGATCGATGTATCGAAGGCATATGGCGGAGACGTCGCGCTTTCGCATGTCGACCTCTATATCAAAGACGGCGAGTTTTTAACGCTTCTCGGCCCCTCCGGCTGCGGCAAGACGACCATGCTCCGGTTGATCGCGGGGTTCATCATGCCGGACGAAGGGCGCATCGAGATGGACGGCGTGGACATCGCGGGCACCCCGCCGTACCTTCGCAAGGTTAATACGGTGTTTCAGAAGTACGCGCTGTTTCCGCATCTCAACGTTGCGGACAACATTGCCTTTGGCCTGAAACTGCGAAATGTCGACAAGGAAACGATCCGGCAGAAAGTAGACGCCATGCTGGAGCTCGTGAACCTCAAAGGCTACGGCAGCCGCTATGTCGAGCAGCTCTCCGGCGGGCAGCAGCAGCGCGTCGCCATCGCGCGCGCGCTGGTCAACGAGCCGCAAGTGCTCCTTCTCGACGAGCCGCTCGGCGCGCTGGATCTCAAACTTCGCAAGGAGATGCAGGTTGAGCTGAAAAACATGCAGCAGCGCCTCGGCATCACGTTTATCTACGTCACGCACGATCAGGAAGAGGCGCTGACCATGAG
>CAYPEV010000111.1:0-7887 GCA_964409605.1 uncultured Christensenella sp.
TTATCGGGCAGGCCGGGCGGGTCCTTGGGTTTTTCGATGAAATCGACGACGCGGAGTTTGAGCGCACCGTCGGCAACTACAGCGTCTACGCGCGCGTGCAGCCGGAGCACAAGGTTCGCATCGTCAACGCCTGGCGCAAAAACGGGTTCATCACCGCCATGACCGGCGACGGCGTGAACGACGCGCCGAGCATCAAGAGCGCGGATATCGGCATCGGCATGGGCATCACTGGGACGGACGTCACGAAGAACGTCGCGGATATGGTGCTCGCGGACGATAACTTCGCGACCATCGTCGGCGCCGTTCAGGAAGGCCGCCGCATCTACGACAACATCCGCAAATCGATCCAGTTCCTGCTCTCCTCCAACATGAGCGAGGTGCTGAGCATCTTTTTTGCGACTCTGCTGGGCTTTGTGATTCTCAAACCCGTGCACCTTCTCTGGATCAATTTGATTACGGACTCCCTCCCCGCCCTCGCGCTGGGCACGGAGGCCTGCGAGCAAAATCTGATGCACCGGCCCCCGCGCGACCCGAAGGACGGAATCTTCGCAGGCGGCGTCGGGTTCGATGTCGCGTATCAGGGATTCTTTGTAACGCTCTTGACCATGGCCGCGTTTTTCATCGGCGAGCGGATCCAAAACGGCGCGTGGGCGATCGCAAACAGCACGGACGGCACAACGATGGCGTTCCTGACCCTGAGCATGGCGGAGATCTTCCATAGCTTCAACATGCGTTCGCAGCGACAGAGCGTGTTTTCGATGAAATGCCACAACAAGT
This sequence comes from uncultured Christensenella sp., assembly GCA_964409605.1. GTDB lineage: Bacteria > Bacillota > Clostridia > Christensenellales > CAG-138 > UBA7703. The sequence continues at coordinate 778 of CAYPEV010000111.1, forward strand.
ACCTCTGGGGCGCAGCCATTCTTTCGCTTGTGCTGACGCTCGTGGTGCTCTATGTTCCCTTCCTGCAAGAAGCGTTCAGCTTTGAACACATCAGCGCGCTGGAGTACGGCATCGCTCTCGGGCTCGCCTTCATGATCATTCCGATGGTCGAAATCGTAAAAGCGATCCAACGGTCAGCCGCAAAACGCAAACCCCGCAAATAACGCATCAGGCGCACCCGCAAGGGTGCGCCTTCTTTCTGTCTCGCCAGATTAAACGGAAATAGATTTATCGGATCGAATAAAACGCCATATCCGTACCCATGTCGCGAATCAGAACATCGTTTCGCGAGCGGGCGATCAGAGAGCCGACATAAAAATCCCCCGCGGCTCCGGAAAGATTGACGATCTGGATGATGTACAGATCCCAAAACGCCGTTTCATAAAACGCCGCGGTCAGCACGGCTAGGATCAGTCCAAGAAGCACGACCGGCGCGAATGCGATGATGAGATACTGCGTCCGGTTGAACAGCGCGTCGCTGCCCGCATACGCATAAAGGCCCGTGAAGCCATAGCGCGGCTTTTTCCCGGAAAACGCCTTCATGAATACGCCATGGATCATCTCATGCAAGATCATATACAAGACCGTGCCGATCACGATCACCGTCACGCTCACGATGGTATGGATGCCGATCTCAACCTCGATAAACGGCGGGCAGAGCACAAATCCAAGCGCACCGACCAACCCCGCGATCACCAGCGCGATCAGATTCACCAGCACCGCTTCCTTGCGGTTTCGCATCAGGTCTACGCGGCGCACCTCGCGATATCCGTTTGGCAGAGCGTTCATTTCACTTCTCCCGTCTTTTCCGGGTTGCGCCAGTAGCGGCTGCCGTCGCGCATGCGCTTGAGCCACCCGCTCTCGATCATTCCGCGGCGCAGGATAAACAGATCTCCGAACGTGTGCCAGCTTGAAAGGATTGCGTTCACTTCATGCTCGGTATAGTCACGCCCAGGCTCAAACTTCTCCGCAAGATAGGAAAAAACCTCTTCGCGCGGAGCCTGTTTGGAAGGCCACTGTTTGAGTTTGCCGTCTTCGTCTAAAAACCGTTCGATTCCTTGCGCCATTTTCGCGCTACCTCCGGTGCTTCTGCGCGGCAAATTGATCCGCGCGGGGGATGTTTTCGTCTGTTCTATGTTCTCATAAATTGTTGAAAATTTCAACCGTACGTTCAGGTTCCAGTGTCTACGAACCATAGACCCGTTTTCTTTGGCGCAAAAGGGCAGCAGATACGCCGCTTTTCTCGTTTCCTGGTTTTCGAAACCGTGCTTGCTGTGCTATACTGAAGTTGGATGAAACCGCTGACACAACAACTCTGTCTTGCGATCGGAGGGAACAAGATTTATGAAACTGCTCTTTGCCATCGTTCAAAACGACGATCAGAAATCGCTGACCTATGCGTTGATCGAGAAGAACATCAGCGTCACGCGCATCGCGAGCACGGGCGGATTCCTGCGCGGCGGAAACTCGACGCTCATGATCGGCGTTGAAGCGGATCGCCTTGACGAAACGCTTGAACTCATCAACGAACATTCCCGCCGCAGAACCGTGGTTACCGTCCCCGCCTCCGGCATTCCGCACAACATCGACAGCGCGGCGATGCCGATGAGCGTCACCGTCGGCGGGGCGACCGTGTTCGTGCTGGATGTCGCGCAGACGTATAAGTATTAGCGAGCTCTTCTGCTTTGATTCTTTTTTGTTAGAAGATCAGAGCCCCATTAAAACGATACTGGAATAACGCCATCTATGGAAATGCAGCCGGCTGTTTCCCGGCCGATGTTTACAAACGCAGCCTTACGGCAGCTGATCATACCGCTCATTCTGGAGCAATTGCTGGCTATGACGGTCGGCCTTGCCGCTGTGGTCATGATCACGAGGGTTGGCGAGGCGGCTGTTTCCGGCGTTTCGCTGGTCGATTCGCTCAATGTACTCATCATCAGCATCCTTTCCGCGCTCTGCACCGGCGGCGCGGTTGTTTGCGCGCAGTATATCGGCCGGCAGGAGCCGCTGAGCGCGCGTACCTCCGCGCGGCAGCTCGTCTATATCGCGCTGATCTTTTCGCTCGCGGTAGGCGCGGCCCTGCTCTGCGCGCCGCGCTTCTTTATCCGGTTGATCTTTGGCGCGCTGGACGCAAGCGTCGCCGAGAGCGCGCGGATGTATCTGATCTTCAGTGCGATCTCATTTCCGTTTCTCGCGCTCTATAACGCGTGCGCGGCGCTCTTTCGCGCCATGGGAAATTCGCGCGTCTCGCTCTATGTCTCCCTCGTGATGAACGTGGTCAACGTTTCCCTCAACGCGCTGCTGATCTATGGCATGTCGTATGGCGTGCTGGGTGTGAGCATTGCGACCACCGTCTCGCGCGCCGTCGCGGCGCTGTTGATGCTGCTCCTGATCCGCAGCAAAAGCAACGTACTCTATCTTCGAAACCTGTTTCCGATTCGGTTTGAACGAACTATGGTGCGCAGCATCCTCTCCATCGGCGTGCCAAACGGGTTGGAAAACGGGATGTTTAATTTCGGAAAGCTTCTGGTGCAGACGCTCGTTGCCTGGCTTGGTACCTCCGCCATCGCGGCAAATGCCATCATTGGCAGCATCTTCAATATCACCATCGTACCCGGCATGGGTATGAGCCTCGCGATTTTGACCGTCGTCGGGCAATGTGTCGGCGCGGGAGACTATCCGCAGGCGGTCAGGTACGCAAAAAAACTCCTGCTGATCACCTATCTGACCATGATCGCGGTCAATCTGCCGATCCTCATTTTTTCAAGGCATGTGCTCGGCTGGTTTTCCCTCAGCGCGGAGGCAACGCAGATCGCGGTCATGGTGCTGCCGAGCCTCGCGATTTCCTGCTGCGTCATCTGGCCGCTTTCGTTCGCGTTTCCAAATGTGCTGCGCGCGGCTGGCGACGCGCGGTATACGATGATTGTCTCCGCGTCCACGATGTGGATCGTTCGCTTCGGATTAAGCTATCTGCTGATCAAGCAGTTCGGCTTTGGTCTCGAGGGTGTTTGGTATTGCATGATGATCGACTGGCTGGCCCGCGCCTTGTTCTTCGTCTTTCGCTATCGCAGCGGAATCTGGAAGACAAAGACCGTGCTTCGTTGACGCTGATCCGGTCATAGAAAGGAACCGACATTGGTCGAACTCTTTGCCGCAGATATTCGTCAAATCGCGCCGCGTGCGCGCGAATTGATCGCTCTTCTGGACGCGGAGCGCCAGGCCCGCGTGCGCGCCTTTGGCGACTCGCGCAGTGCTTTTCTGACGCTGGCCGCGGGGCTGTTGCTCTACGCGGTCTTTGGGGAACAAACCCGCTCGCATTTTGAGCGCGGAAAGCGCGGCAAGCCGCATCTTGCGGATCACGCGCCGTTTAACATCACGCACGCGGGCGATTACGCCGTGCTTGCGCTGTCAAATCAAACTGTCGGCGTAGATTTGGAGCGGTTTCGCCCGCTGGACTGGCAGCGAATCGCCGAACGTTTCTTCCATCCGGAAGAACGCGCGTTCCTTGCGCGTTCCGGCGAGCCGGAGCGGGATTTTTTTCGCATCTGGACGCTGAAGGAAAGCTATCTCAAGGCCGAAGGAACCGGCTTTTCCGTTTCCCCCGCGAGCTTTGCGCTCATTCCCTCCGGCGAATCGTCCGCCGTCTTTTCCGGCGAGACAGACTATCGCTTCACCCGGTTGACGGCATTCCCCGACTATTGTCTGAGCGTCTGCTCGCTGGAATACGAAGTCGCAGACCGCGTCATCCTGAAGGAATTCTGAAACCGCGAACGAACCAAAACACAGACATGCCGTCCGAAAACCGGACGGCATGTCTTGTTTGTTCTGCGCGTTATTCCGCGGCAGCGGAGTTTTTCTTGATTCGCTCGATCCAGCTCTCGCCGACGCCGAGGATCAATCCCTCCACATCCACCGAAGCCGCCGAAAGCAGCGCGTAGGCGGGCGCGGAGAGTTTTTCCATGGTTTTATCGAGCAGCTTTGCGCGAAGCCCCGCGATCTCCTGCGCGGTGAGCTTGCCGTCCGCGTTTGCTGCCTTCAGTTCGCCGACCATCGTCTGCTGCAATTCGCCTACGGTGATCTTCGCCGCGCGGATGAGCTCCTTTTGCGCGTCGTTGATGTTTTTGAGACTCGCGTTTTTGCTCAGTTGCAGCGTCAAATACGTGCCGAGTACGCCGATGAGCGTGATCAGCAGCGTCGCCGCGACCTGCAAGCCGTAGTTCAAAAGTAAATCCATCTAAGTGTTCTCCTTCTCGATATTTGTCTTATGTTTCGTTTGTGTTACGTCTCTTCCATCACGCGGATGCGCGCTTCGTGGTCGTTGATCTGCGTCGTGTGCTCCTGTGCGCGCTCCCAGAGATGCTCGTGCGCTGTTCGATTGCTCGCGACGAGACAATCCGTGTTTTTCTCGAGATGCTCGATCGTAGCGGTCAGCCGTGCGATCGCCTGCGCGAGTTTCATCATCGGCGCAAGCACGGCGGTAAACAATGCAACCAGCGCTGCGATCACGCCCACGACGTCCCATTCCTGCATATGCGCTCCTCCTAGTACCAGTTTGGCCGCAAGAAGGTGGTCCATGCGCCAAAACGCTCTTCTTTACGCTTGACGAAGTTCCAGCCCCGCCTGCCGGAAATCCGCGTCAGTTGGCAGCCGTATGCCCCGCCCATCCATTCCACCGCGTATCCGCCGCCGGCGTAGAGGCCAGCGTGCCCGCTTTTGTGCAGCAGATCCGCGGGCTGCAGCGCGTCCTCCCCGATGCGCTTCATCGATTTGCTCGCCGCGAACCCGTCCGCCGCGAGGTCAAACGCCGGCTTCACTACGCCCGCGTGCCGCAGGAGTCCTACGACGCCGCCGGAGCAGTCCGCGCCTGTGATCACAGGGTTTTGCCGTACCGCGCGTTCCATCATCTCCTGCCTGCCGCCGTCATAATATTCCGGCTGGCGCAGCGCGCCGCTTTGTATGCGTTCGATCGTGATCACATTCGGCAGAAGGTCCGCGTTGTAGAGATTCCCGCCGCGGATATACAGGCTCAGCGGAAATTCGCGCGGCATCGTCGCGTCGTATGCAAATTGCAGCGCGTCCAGCACGATCGAGCGGCGCATCTCGCTCGTACCCTCCAGCGCAGCGGACAGCGCTTTCCATGCGCTCCCGCCAATCTGCGTGATACCGCCGCTTGCTTGTGCGGGCGGTATCTCCGTTTCCTCCGGAAAAAGGGCGGCATAGGTCAGCGGGCCGACGATTCCGTCCGCTGTGAGTCCATGCGCAACCTGAAACGCCTTCACGGCGGCCAGCGTGTCCTTGCCGAACGCGCGGGAGTTCAGCACGGTTATGTGCGGGGCGTAAAAGCCAAGCGCAAGCAACCGCTGTTTGACGCGCACCACGTCTTCTCCCGCGCTGCCGGGGCGGAGCGTTCTGGTCAGCGGCATCGCGCGCCTCCCTCCCCGCCATCCTTCCCGAAGGATGCGCGAAAGGATTGTCCACGCGTGCCGCAGACTCTTTGGTGCACCGTTTGCTTGGCGTCGTTCCACAAAAAAACTGGCATCGGTCTCCTCTTTCGGGGTATCCGATACCAGTTTGCATGAGATTTCTCTATTTAATTCCGACAATTCATTCTCTGCGGGATTGTAAGAATCCCGAAGACAATTTTACTGCCTCATCGCCTGATTATTCATTCCATTCAAAGCGAAAGTAGCAGTGCGGGTCGTGCTCCCCCAGGCGATAGAGCGAGCTGTAGCTCGGCGGCACACGCGTCTCCAGCAGCGTTCCCCGGAGCACTTCGAGCGTTTTGCGCGAAGCGATGTTGTCCGCGCGGCAGGAGATGATCACATACGGCATCCTGTGCGCATGGGCGATCTTGAAGACGAGCCTGCATGCTTTTGCGGCATAGCCATGCCCGCGAAATCCTTCCTTTACGCTATAGCCGATGTTGCCTCCGAAGTATAGATTTCGAACATAACCCAGCCGGAGATCGATTTCTCCGACCGTCTCCCCGTCGCTTTGGCGCACGATGTCGAACCGATACGCCGGCACATATCCCTTCGTCTCGTCCGCATCCGAAAAGGAAGCGATGCGCAGTGTGATCTCGCCGTCCGACGGCATCTCTATCCCGGTCTTGGGTTCGGTGTCGATGGAGAAGTCGCAGCCTTCCTCCCAGTCTTTGCAGACGTCTACCCAGCCACGCGCGGCACTGTATCGAAACAGCTCGTCGTTTGTGACCTCCATCGCACTATTGGCGCTGCCGCAGGCGGGAAACACCGTCGCAAAGCGCTTGAGGGAACGATCCAGATAGACCGGCGTGCCTTCCGGCAGCGCAAACGGGCACACCCCGCCGATCTCGCTTCCGGTGAAGCGCTGCACTTCGTCCGGCGTGAGCATCTTCGCTTTCGTTCCGAACTGATCCTTAAACTTTCGGTTGTCCACGCGCGCGTCTCCGGCCGCGACGATGAGCACACAACCCCCGTCCAGCGCGAACGAGAGCGTCTTTGCGATGCGCGCGGGGCGCACGCCGAGCGTCTGCGCGGCGAGATCCACCGTCGCGGAGCTGGTTTCAAACTCCCACACACGCTGTTCCAGATTCTTCTCCCGAAAGTATGCTTTTACCCGTTCAATCGACATGGTTCTGCCCTTCTCTTCTTTTTCGTGACCTGCGCATAAATAAATCGGCGTTTCGTCTATCGTAAAGACTTCCACGCCGATTTTCAAGCGATTTCTGTGTTTGGGTTCAAAAGTCGTACGGCGAATTTGTATAGCGGTGCTCTAGTTACTGCCCGCGGATTGGCGTATCCGCTCAAAGAACGTGAAATACTTTCTCCCGCAATACGGCGTTTTCGCCGCGCGGAGCTCATAGGACTCTCCGCCGACGGAGAACATCATCTTATACACTCCCATCAGCGCCATGCCGCCGACATCCCTGAGCGGGAAGCTGCGGTTGCCAACGCGGAGCGCGTTTTTGCTGATGGAGAGTTTCGCGATCTCGACCACACGGTCTTTGTGCCCCTTGCCGACAGAGATCAGCTTTACGTTTTCATCGGAATACGCAATCTCATCGTCTCCGAGCGAGGCGGCGTATTCGAT
>CAYPEV010000112.1:0-7815 GCA_964409605.1 uncultured Christensenella sp.
GCGGTGTGCAGATCGTACCCCGGTTGTGCAGGGATGGCGAACGCAACGCTCGCCCCGCTGGCAACTGCTTCGCCGCTGACGATCACGCTGCCTGCCGCGCTTGCGCCCTGTCCCGCGCCGGAGGTGGCGAACACCACGGCGAGCTTCGTTCCGTCGGCGCTGGTGGCAAAGGATCCGGTCTTCACGGCGTTTGCGTTACCCGCGGTATCCGAAAACGCACCTGCTTCCACATTGATCATATAGGTTGTGCCGGTGGAAAGCGCGAGCTTTGTGCCGGCGTTGTCAAAGTCGGTCAGGTCATATACGGCGTACCAGGGGCCCGCTGTTGCGTCGCCAACCAGTGTGCCCGCCGAGGCGTCCGCCGCATAGGTGGTCGCTCCGTCGGAGACGGTGATGAAGAAGCCGGAAACCAGCGAGACTTTCTCATCCAGAGAGAAGATGATCTTCTGGTTTGCCGTTGCCGCAGCGTTCACGGTAGGCGAATACAGCGTGACCGTGGGCGAGGTCGTGTCCTCCGCCGCGAGTGCCGCCGCGGGCAGCGAAACCGCCAGCATGAGCACGGCGAGCAGTGCCACCCATTTTTTATTCATGTTCCAATTCATATGCGCTCCTTTCCGCGTCGCGGCGGGATTTTTTTCGTTGCCGCGTGCAGTGAGTCCTGTTTGTTTCTGCGAAAATCGCGGGTTCGCTTTTCTCCGGCGGGAGCCCTTCGTAAAGCGTCTGTCGCTTGTTTTCATGGACGAATGCGCTGTTCTTTGCCTCAGTATGCCACAATCATTTTGCGTTTGCAAACCGCCAAAGGCGCTTCTATCTACAACACTCGGCAAATACGCAAATCGTTGCAGAGTGTTTTCAATTTCTTTCAAATTTATGAATTTGATTTCTGCGCGCAAGGAATTTCGCATGTCTGTACATTTTGGTTTATGATCAAGGAGTGTTTTCAATTTCTCCGAAATTTTAATGCGCTTTCTATGTGCAGGAGATTCTGTAAACCAGAACATTTTGGTTTGCGATCAAGGAGTGTTTTCAATTTCTTTCAAATTTATGATTTGATTTCTGCGTGCCGGGAATTCCGCATGCCTGTACATTTTGGTTTATGATCAAGGAGTGTTTTCAATTTCTTTCAAATTTATGATTTGATTTCTGTGCGCAAGGAATTTCGCATGTCTGTACATTTTGGTTTATGATCAAGGAGTGTTTTCAATTTCTTTCAAATTTATGGATTTGATTTCCGCGTGCAAAGAATCCGCCGGCGTCAGCCGGCGGATTCTTCCGTCTCTTATTCTTTTACAGTGCGTGCTTCAACGCGAGAAACCGGCGATAGAGCGCGTCGTATTCGCAGCCGCAATCGCCGCATTCTTCGTTTGCCTGCTCCACCGCGCAAATCAGCTCGTCCTTGCAGCTTTCCCCGCAGAGATATGCGTTCGCGGGGACCGAAATCAGCTCCCAGCCGGAGTCCGCAAAGCGTTTCAAGATAGACCGCAGCTCATGCTCTTCCATTTTCGTGTGCCTCCTCGTTGTTGATTCGGGGGTATCGCGTTGGGAAAAGTCCTGTCGTTCGTGTCCTGCCGGTGTGTGTACCGTTTTCTTGTGCACGCGAAAACGCTTCCGCTTGCAAAGGGATGTTATGCCTTGCCTTGCTCTTTTTTCAGGCGGGCCGCTTCGCGTTCTTCCTCTTCCTTGATCTGCGAATAGCGAATCGCCCGGTCGTTTTCGTCCCAGAGGCGCTCCATGTTGTAATACTTGCGCTCCTCGGGATAGAAGATGTGCACGAGGATATCCGCAAAGTCCAGCACGATCCACTTGCCTTCCTGATATCCCTCGCTGCGGCGCAGGGTGAGGCCGAGTTCCGCAGCCTTTTGATCCACCTCGTCGGCGAGGGATTTCACCTGCTGTACGGCTCTGCCGCTGCAGATGACGAACCAGTCCGCGACGATGGTCTTATCCGCCACATGGATGGCGACGATGTCCTGTGCTTTTTTGTTGTAAAGTACTTCGCAGACGCTGAGCGCCTTTTGTTTGATGGCTTCGTTCAATTGTATTCCTCCGTATTGTCGTTTGTCAGTTTGTATTTTTTCCAGGCGGAGCCGCCTGTATTTCCGGCTCTTCCCGCTTCACGCGCGGCGTGGCTTTTCTTCATACCAGGCAATCGCCCTTGCCGAGGCGGGATGCGCCCGCTTGCTTTTTTTCTCGACCAGCTCCGCCACGCGCCGGAGCGCATAGCGCATGAAGCCGTCGATATCCTCCGTGACACGGCTTCTATATTCCTCCACGCCCGGAAATGTCCGCATTGGCTCGATCAGATCCGCCGCATAGATCAGCGCGTCAAAATCCGTCATGCCCCAATCGCCCGTCGTATGCAGGCGGATTGCGCGGAGGATCACCTCGTCCGTAATACCATATTCCATCTTCGCGAGCACCGCGCCCGCAAACGCATGGTAGACGGGGGAAATGCCCGTTTCGTCGCCGGAGAGCACTTCCTGCGTCAGGGGATCGAGACACTTTGCGCAGTCGTGCAAAAGCGCCGCGATCTGCGCTTTGCCCGCGTCCTGCCGCCATAAGGCGGCGAGCCTCGCCGCGGCGCGCATAGTGCCGCACACATGGGAAAACCGCTTGGGCGAGAGGGCGGCCCGATTCTTTTCCAGCAGCGCGCGCACCGCCTGCGGAAAATATGCGCCGCATTCGTAGACCGCCTGCTCCGAAGATTCCGGCAAAAGCCCCTCCGTCGGGAGCCCGGCAAGGAGGCGCTTCCGAATCTCGGTGGACGAGATCACATCCGCCTTCGCGGAAAGCAGCCGCACCCGCGCGCCATAGCGTTCCTTCAGCATCCGCGCGGTCTTCTCGTCGTCCTGCTCGATGCCCATGCGCGGCACGCAGAGTACATCCGCCATCGCGAGCACTTCCTCAGGATGATACCAGTTCGGCAGATCGCTCAGCGTATCGCTGCCGATGATGATCGAAATCTGTGCTTCGGGATATTGCCTGGAAAGCTCCTGCAGGGTCAGCAGCGTATAGCTCTTTCCCCCGCGCAGGATCTCCAGATCGCTCGCTTCGATCCGTTCCTCGCCGGAAAGCGCGGCCTGCACCAGATGAAAGCGGACGCTTGCGGGTACGTCTTCGTCCACGGCCTTGTGCGGCGGATCCGCCGCGACCATCAGCAGGACGCGGTCCAGCGCGGCTTCGTCCCGCGCGATTCGCGCCATCTGCACATGCGCGCGGTGGATGGGGTTGAATGTGCCGCCGAGCAGTCCGATTCGCATGTGCGCCGTCCTTTTCCCCTCTCGTCTTCTGCTGCGCCGGCTGCCGCCTGTCTTGCGTGTGCCGGTCGCAGTTTGATTCTGAATCGAATCCTACTATTAGAATATCATGTTTTTCGGATCGGTAAAAGAGCGGTCTTTCCCGCGCGCCGGCGGGCGGCCGCGGAATTGACAAACGCAGGGTGGAATGCGACAATAATCCCGTATAAAGATTCCGAAAACCCGCGTGTGAAAAAACCACGCGCGCGGGCGAACGACAACATCGAAAGCGGGGGATTATCATGGCACTGGAATACAAAAAGCTGCAAAACGGCAGCGATGTCCGCGGCGTCGCAATGGATGGCATCGAAGGCCAGCCGGTGACGCTGACCGCCGAAGCCGTCTCCAACATCGCAAGAGCGTTTGTGCTTTTTTTGCAGGAGCGTACGGGCAAGAGCGAGCTGCGGCTCTCGATCGGCCGGGACTCCCGCCTCTCCGGCGAGGCGCTGCTGAACGCCGCGGCAAAGGGCATCCTCGACATGGGCGCGGATGTCGCGGACTTCGGGCTCGCGAGCACGCCTTCCATGTTCATGAGCACCGTCACGAAGGGTTATGAATACGATGGCGCGATCATGCTCACCGCAAGCCACCTGCCCTGGAACCGCAACGGCATGAAGTTTTTCACAAAGGACGGCGGGCTGGAAAAGAGCGACATTGCCTCCATCCTCGCCAGCGCGCAGGCGGACGCGTTTATCCCCGCGCTCGAGCGCGGCAAGCGCACGCAGGTCGATTTCCTCTCCGTATACGCCGCGGGGCTGGTCGAGCGCGTCCGTAGCGGCGTGCATGCCGAGGATTACGCGCATCCGCTCAAGGGATTTCACATCGTGGTGGACGCGGGCAACGGCGCGGGCGGGTTTTATGTCGACCGCGTGCTCATGCCGCTCGGCGCGCAGACCACGGGCAGCCAGTTTTTAGAGCCGGACGGCCACTTCCCCAACCATCAGCCGAACCCGGAGGATAAGGCCGCGATGGACTCCATCGCGCAGTGCGTGCTCGCAAACAAAGCCGACATGGGCATCATCTTCGATACGGACGTCGACCGCGCGGGCGCGGTGGCAAACGATGGAAAAGAGCTCAACCGCAACCGTCTGATCGCGCTGATCTCCGCCGTGCTGCTGGAGGAGCACCCCGGCACGACCATCGTCACGGATTCGATTACCTCTAGCGGACTCGCCGCGTTCATCGCGGATAAAGGCGGCGTGCATCACCGGTTCAAGCGCGGATACAAGAACGTGATCGACGAATCCATCCGCATCAACAAGAGCGGAAAGGACAGCCAGCTCGCGATCGAAACCAGCGGCCACGGGGCGCTGAAGGAAAACTTCTTCCTCGACGACGGCGCGTACCTGATCACAAAGCTACTCATCAAGATGGCGCAGCTCAAGAAGGAAAACCGCACGCTGTTCTCGCTGATCGACTCCCTCGCGGAGCCCGCGGAGAGCACCGAGGTGCGCATGAACATCCTGGTTCCGGAGTTTGCGCAATACGGCAACGGAATCCTGAAAGACCTCGCGGACTACGCGGCAAAAGAACATTGGGACGTGGCAAAGGAGAACTACGAGGGTCTCCGCGTTTCGTTCGGCGCGGGCGAGGGCGACGGCTGGTTCCTCTTGCGGATGTCGCTGCACGATCCCCTGATGCCGCTGAACATCGAGAGCAACTCCATGGGCGGCGTCCACCAGATCGCGCAAAAGCTCTACGCGTTTTTGAGCGGGTACGACAAGCTGGATACGAGCGGGTTGAAGGGACTGTAAAGTTGAAGCGACTTCGATCAAAAAAAGCGGGCGGCGCGTAAGCGCCGCCTGTTTTTGATACAGAGCTAGATGGTCCTGCTGATCCTTTTTTTTCGACATTGGAAGCCTGCTGCGATTTTTTATGCGGTACAAAATCCGTTGCAGGTTTCGCCATATCGGTATGAAATCAAGAAATAAATGCATGCAAATCCGAATGCGAAACAACGCGTAAAATTTGGCTTGACTTTGCGATTCAATCCGGTAATATGGAAGCTAATTTAGGGTAGACAGGATGTCAACCTATTTTCATTCAAAGACCGTTTATCCTATCGATCGTCATCCCTTTTCATTTGGAGGAACCGTGAAATCAAGAGGCAAAAAATCGATATTGATATTCCTCACCGCTGCATTGCTTACTGCATTGCTTTGTAGCGCATGTTCCTTCATCCATCAGGCGTCCCGTACGCCTGAACCTGTCCTGGAAGCGGAAGGATCGCAACAAGTCGTCTCTTCGGATGAAGCACAAGAAACCGCAACCCCGAGGATCGCACCAACGCCTCAACCGGCCGATACGGATGCTGCTCCGACCCCGTCTCCGGCGGAAACCTTGCCCGCCGCCGATCCCCCTGCCTATCAGGAGGTTCGAAAACAGTGCACCTTTTATCCAACCAATAACAGGAGCGAATTTTTCTACGCACGTGACGTCAGCATGGAAAGTGTGTGGCGGAGCTATCCGGGAGAGCAAAGTATTACCATTGAAGTACAAAGTGATGTTGATTCGATATCCGGCTTCTATTTCAATTGGGATGCCCCTCCGCCTACCTGGAACCTGTACGCATACGATTCTACCGGCAAAGAAACACTTGCGGACAGCGGCGGGGGAAATTGCGGATGGACAGAATTTGCGCAAGTGCCTGCTGGTATGTCCGAAGACAAGACATTCAAGCTGGTCGCAACCAACCCTGAAATCGCGTTTGCGATTGCAAACCTTTCGGTGTATGCCGGCGCCATTCCAGAATTTGTCCCCCAGTGGGAAAGCTTCAACGGGAACAGAATGGACTTATTGGTTATCGCGGCGCATCCGGATGATGAATGCGTATTTCTCGGCGCACCCGCAGCAACATATGTCAATCAAGGAAAGACTGTTGTAACCGGGTATATGACATGGGGTACATCCGACCGGCGCTATGAAGCAGAGGAGGCTTGCTGGATGCTTGGCGAGCAGTATGCGCCAACCATGCGAGCCGCGCACGATATGATGGCGAATTCTCTGGAATCCATGGAACAATATTGGCCGCTTGACAAGGCGGTGGGTTATATCGTTGAGCTGATCCGGAAGTACAAACCCTCCGTCATCGTCACACACGATGTTGGCGGCGAATACGGCCACGGCGCACATATGGAAACCAGTCTTGCAACACAACTCGCGTTTGCGCAAGCATCTGACCCGACGAAGTACCCGGAATCCGCCGCAAAATACGGCGTGTGGACGGCAGGAAAACTGTATCTTCATATGTATGAGAAAGATAAACTCTCGTTTGACCTGAACGCGTCTCTTGACAAATTTCATGGAGAAACCGTTCTTGAGACAGTATCTGCCGCGTTTCATCGGCATCGGTCACAAGAAGCGAAGGGATGGGCTCTGGAGACCACTGGAAAATGCAGCATGGAGTATTTCGGATTGTTTGCCTCGAATGTTGGGCCCGATAGAGAGCATGATTCCATGTTCGAGAATATCACACAGAGCGTAATGGACAGTATCAATGGCATCAGTCTTCCTTGAAACCCTGGATAGAGCTTTGTAAACCGCTCTTTCCGTGAGAACTGCGAGGGTGTCCGCGTCTCGTTCAGCGCGGGCAACGGCACCAGATTGCGGAGACGCTGGTTGCGTTTTTGAGCGGGTATGATCGATTGGAGACGAGTGGGTTGAAGGGGTTGTAAAGCCATTTGCATCATCAAAAGGGGTTGCCCAGCCGGACAACCCCTTTGATTTGTTTTGAACAAATGGCTTAGCTCTTACTAAACACCCGCTTAAACAGCCTCTGCACCGGCGGCAGGGCGGCGACGATCACGCAAAGGATCGTATCCACGCCGATCGAGAAGAAGTTGTAGACCAGCGAATACGCCCAGACATTGGTAAACCCGTAATCCGCCGCATAGGAGCCGAAGAACACCGCTCCCGAGACCGTGCTCGCGATCATCCGCAGAAAGCCCGCGACCGCCGCGCCGACGGGCAGGTTTTTCGGGAAAAACGCCGCCGTGCCCAGCAGCGTAAACGCCACGAAATAGTCCAGGATGAACTGCACGGGGTGCACGATATACGCCCCCTGCACCACCTGCAGCAGCGAAAACGCAAACGCGGCGGTGAAGCCGTAGATCGGGCCAAAGTAGGCTGCGTACGCAAAGATCGGCAGCATCGAAAGCAGCGTGACCGTGCCGCCGAACGGCAGCGAGACGAGCTTGAAGTAGCTCAACACGAACGCGAGCGTGATCGACAGCGCGCCGTAGACGAGCGTTTGCGTGCGGCTGGGTTTGGCGGCGGCTTCCGGCTCCGCAGCGGCCTGCGCCTTTGCGCGCCTTGCATAGACCGCGACAGCCCAGATCAGCCCGGCGAGCACGATGAGGCCGCCGAGCAGCATGTACAGCTCGATTCCTTCGAGCGAGGCGAGTTTGCTGAACAGTTTGAATTCCATTTGTTTTTCTCCTTTTTCCCATAAAAAATAGTCGCCAGTGAGACGACCATCAAAAAGAAGCTGCGATATGTATCACTTTCCTTCGATGGCATG
>CAYPEV010000113.1:0-362 GCA_964409605.1 uncultured Christensenella sp.
CGGCGGACGCCGTATCGTGCGTGCCCACGGCCGCAAACGGCACGCGCGAGATGCCAAGCTCCTCCGCAACCGCTTCGCGGATGCGCCCGCGCAGCGTGCCCGCGCGATCGATGGGTGTGAAGATCTCTTCCGGAATGCCGAGCTTCCGGATCAGGTCAAAATCCCAATCCTGCGCCCGCGCGGAGTATAAATTTGTCGTGGTGACGTTGGTATATTCGCTTTTGCGTTCACCGGTAAGCAGGTACCCAAGCAGATCCGGCATCAAAAGCAGCGTCTTTGCGCGCTCCAGCGCGGGGTCTTTTTCGCGCGCGCGGCGAACCAGCTGGTAGACGGTGTTGAAGTTCATCGCCGCAATGCCGGTG
>CAYPEV010000113.1:372-7786 GCA_964409605.1 uncultured Christensenella sp.
CAAATATCTCGTGTTTGGGGACCGCCTGCCAGGCGGCGTGCATCTCCTCGTCCGTCGCATCCCGATAGCAGCGCGGGTTTTCGATCAGCGCGCCCGTTTCATCCAGCAGGCCAAAGTCGACGCCCCAGGTGTCGATACCGAAGCTGTCGATCCGGCCTTCCGCTTCCGCCTTGCAGGCGGAAAAACCCAGCTTGAGCTGCCGCAGAAGAAAGTTCGCGTCCCAGCGATGCGCGCCGTTCTCCTCCCGCACGGGGTTTTCGAAACGGTGCAGCTCACTCAGCCGCATCCGCTCGCCGTCAAATCGCGCGAGCATGGCGCGGCCGTTGGATGCGCCGAGGTCGAATGCAAGCAGATTGCGTTGCATCATGCCTTCGCCCCCAACAGCGATTTTCGATATTTTTCGCTTTCCCAGTTTGCGATGAAGCGCTTGGCCTGCTCGCCCATGGTCGAAAGCGTATATCCCTTGTTTTCGATCTGTTCTTCAATGAAAAGCACGGCGGCCAGGGTTTCCGTGATCACGCGTGCCTGCGCCGCGGGGATGCCGAACGAGAGGCTGCCCGTCGCAAGATCCAGCTTCGCGCGGCCTTCCTCCGCCGCGCCCGCGCCGAAGCCGAGCGTGCCGATGAAGAACACCATCTGGTCGGGATACAATGGCGAATCGATGAAAAATGACGGCGCATAGGCGCGCGCGGTCAGCCGCCGCCGCAGAAACGCCTCCAGATCCAGCCCGAGGAACGCATCGGCTGCGACACCGAAATGCGCGGCCAGGCGCGCGTTCACCGCGTCGTGTAGCAAAAGGCAGGCTTCCGCCGTCTCCTCGTGCACGATCAAGCCGTGGTTTTGCATGAAGAGCACGGTCGGGGTCCTGCCCGTCTCGCGCGCCACGCGGTCCATCTCGTCCCGAATCGCAAACGAAAGCCGCGCGCCGGGATCGATATACGGTACCATCCCCCAGGTAAAATCTGCGCCTGCGAGCGTTTCTGTCAGGATCTGCCGCATCTCCACGGAGCAGCAGGCGAGGTTTGCATAGACGCTGTGGCTATGGATCACAAACCGCCCGAGCAGCGAATGAAACCCCGCCTCGACGGACGGGCGCAGGGCGGGCAGTCCTTCCACCGGGATGGTCGACTGTTTCGCCAGCTCGGAGCCTGCCTTCTCCGCATCCGAAAAATCGCCCGCTTCATGCCCGCGATAAAACGCGCGGATCGCGGCATAGTCCATCACCGCATACGCACTGTCCGGCGTTACGTCGCACAGGCAAAAGCCGGAGGCCTTCACCGCCATATATCGATCATCCAGCTTGACGGAGGTATTGCCGCCGCCGCCCTGCACATAGTCCCTGCGTGCGCCCGCGCCCTGTGAAAGGCGGGCATAGTCCGCTAATTGCGGTGCATATTGATTCAAAAAATCGCTCATAAAGAATGTCACCTGTAATTCAGTCTTGTTGGATTCTGTCGTTAGCGGCGGCTCAGCACATCCCGCTCGTACGCCTTCACTTCGCCGAGCCATGCGCCGTCCGGCGCGACACCTCTGGATTCACAATAATACGCCCAGACGAGCCCGAACGGCAGCGTCTTGCGGTCTTCCAGCTGCGCTAAGCGCGCGGTATAGTCCGCGCTGTATTCGGCGCGGCGGATCGCCTCCACCGGCGCAAGGCACGCCTGCAGGATCGCTTTTCTCGCGTTTCGCATGCCGACCGCCCAGGCCGCGATGCGGTTGATCGAGGCGTCAAAATAATCCAGCCCGATGAAGACGCGCTTGTCATAGCCGTTCCAGACGATCTCGTCCATGATCCGCTGCAGCTCGTCGTCGAGGGTGATCACATGATCGCTGTCCCAGCGCACGCCGCGGCTGACGTGGAGCAGGATCTGATCCACAAATTGCAGCACGGCAGAAATCTTCGCGCTGATGACCTCGGTCGGGTGAAAATGCCCCGCGTCCAGCGTATAGAGCACGCTGCGGCTGATGGCATATCCCAGAGAATACTCGTGGCTCGCGACCGTATGGCTCTCCACGCCGAGGCCGAAGAGTTTGCTCTCCACCGAGGCAAGGACGTTTTGCTTGTCATAGGGTGTGCCAAAGATCTCATCCAGCGCGCGGGTCATGCTCTCGCGGTGCTTGACCGTATCCGCGCAGGTGTCCTTATAGCCGTCCGGCATCCAGTAGTTCACCGTGCAAACTTCGCCCGTGCCTTTTGCAAACTCCTCCGCGATCTCCAGGCAGCGCTTGCCGTGCTCGATCCAGAAGCGGCGCTTGGTTTCGTCGAAACTGCTCAGGGAAAAGTCCCCGTCCATCATGGGGTGCGAAAAAAAGGTGGGGTTGAAGTCGAGGCCGATCTTCCCCGTCTTTGCCCAGTCGAGCCAGCCCAAAAACTCCGCGATGGTATATGCGTCGCGGTCGATGCGCTTTCCGTTTTTCTCCGCATAGCAGGCGTGCAGGTTCAGCTTGGTCTTGCCGGGGATCAGCGAGATCGCCTTGTCGATGTCGGCGCGGAGTTCCTCCGGCGTGCGCGCGCGTCCGGGGTAGTTGCCCGTCGTCTGGATGCCGCCTGAGAGCGAATCCGAACCGTCGAAGCCGATGACGTCGTCCCCCTGCCAGCAATGCATGGAAACCGGGATCGCGTCCGCACGCGCAATAGCCGCCTCGACGTCCACGCCGCCGGCCGCATAGATTTCCTTTGCAAGTTCAAACCCCTGCTGAATCTTCACATGGCTCACTGGAATACCCTCCATATTTCTTGCGCGCTTGCGCTCTCTTCTGTTTTTTGTGGCATGAATTTCAATGGAAAGATTATGTTGATTGCTGTTTGTTTCGAAATAGAATGGGAAAAAGTACGCAATCTTGCAACGCGTTTTATCCGAATCGATATCATCTGATATGAGTATTGCAGATTCTTTCCGCCATGTCATTTGTCAATATTGGCGATTCATACAACTATCTTGGCATGGAATCAAACCGCGTTAAAGGAAAGGGGAAGCAGGCGGCGGCACGATTTGCCATTCGCAGCAAAAACAAAACGCGGGCCGCGAATCGCTTCGCAGCCCGCATCTAGAATCACAAAAAACAAAACACGGGCCGCAATCGCTTGCAGCCCGTATTTTAGAAGTTCAATCAGGCGATGGAAAGAACCGTTACCGACCCTCAGGCAAAGATCTTCGCAACAAGTCCTTCAAGGATGCCCCAGAACGAGAAGTCCTGGCCGCCGAAGACGAGCATCCAGTCGTTGATAGTATGGCTGAAGAAGTAGGCGCCGAGGCCAACGAGGAACACCATAAGGATACCGTTGACGATGGAGCCGATGATGCAGCCGCGGATACCGCCCGTCGCGTTGGCGATGATCGCCGCCGTGCCCGCCTCGAAGAAGCAGGTGAAGACCAGCGGGATGACGACCGTCGGGAAAATGCCCAGCGGCAGCGTGATCAGGATCGTGATCGTGGAGGTGATGAGGGCGGTGATGAAGCCGATCATCAGCGCGTTCGGCGCGACATAGAAGATCACGGGGCAGTCCAGAGCGGGAATCGCGCCCGGGATGACCTTTTCCGCAATGCCTTTGAATGCCGGAACGATCTCCGCGATGAGCATGCGAACGCCGAGCAGCAGGATCGTGATGCCGACGCCGAAGGTCATTGCGCGGGTGAAGTAGAAGGAGAACACGGTTTCAGGCGTGTAGCCCCAGACTTCGGCGGGCGAAAGTCCGCTGCCCTTGAGCACGAACGCCATGACGATGTAGGTGATCAGGATGACGATGCTGCCCGTGATGGAGATCTCACGCAGAAAGCTGAGTCCTTTGGAGAGCTTGAGGTCTTCGGTGGATTTTTCCTTGTTGCCGACGACTTTGCCAAGATAACCCGCGATCACGGAGAGGATGGTCGTCGGATGGCCGATCGTGAAGCTGTCGTCGCCGGTCGCTTCTTTGACGAGCGGGCGCATGAGGTTCGGGGAGACCACCATGTACAGCGCGGTGAACACCGTCGCCAGCGCGATGAGCCCAAAGCCCTTCATGCCTGCGTCTACGCCGGCCGCGATGAATACGAATGGGAACCAATAGAGCATGTGGCCGGTGAGGAATACGCTCTTCCACTTCGTGAAGCGCGCAACCAGCAGGTTGATGATGAACGCGACCACCATGACGATGCCGATCTGCGAACCGAACTCCCCGCCGATATCGACGGTCGTGGAGGGGATCGCCTTGGGCATGACGGCGGAAAACGCGGACGAAAGCCCGCTGACCACTTCGGCGACGATGCCGACGCCGCGGTTGAGCACGAAGAAGCCGATGGCGGTCATGAACGTGCCGCGGATGATTTCGCCGACGTTCTTTTTCTGGATGATCAGACCGATCATCGCGATCATTGCAAGAAAGATTGCGCCCTGTCCAAAGATTTCTTTGACGATAAAGTTAAGAACTCCCATAATTTCCTCCTGTTATTGATCAAATTGAAAAAAGCAAGGGGTCTTCCAAGGGATCTTTTTTTGAAACCCTCGGCCTATTGACCGAGTGATTTCATAAAAGCAAGGGTCTTTTCCTCTACTTCCGCTTTGTTCATAAAATTGTGAATCACGACAACCGGAACCTTTGCGCGGCCGGCGATCCGCTCCGCCAGCTCCGCGGAGATGAAGATCGCGTCGCATCCGATGGCACAGCAGGTGCCGACATCTCCGCAGAACACATCCGCTTGATAGCCGTTTTTCTTGAGCACTTCCTCGATCTTCATGCGAAGAAATAATGAAGATCCGCATCCGAAACCGCAAACTGCCTGAATTTTGACTTCGCCCATTCTGAACTCCCTTCTTTCTTTTATCAAGCTCCGCCATGTACGGCGAAGCCAAAGAAGCAATCGTAATGCCGCGCTATGATTGCGGCGTGAGCAGCGCCTGCACCGCCTCAACCGAGGCCGCAGCCGCGAGACGCTCCACCATGTCGTCCTCCATGAGAACCCCCGCAACCCGCTGGAGCGAAGCGATGTGCGATTCGCGGTCGATACAGCTGATGCACAGCACAACGCGGACGGGATCGTTTTCCGCGGAGCCAAAACAGACCGGCTCGCGCAGGGTCACGAGCGACATCGCGTCCTGATACACATCCGGGCTTGGCGCGGCGTGCGCCAGCGCAAAGCCGGGCAGGATCACCATATACGGACCCAGCTCTTCGACCGCGCGGATCATGCTCTCGACATATCCTTGCGCGATGCAGCCGCTTTTGACCAGCAGGCCGCCCGCCGCACGAATCGCCGCGTGCCAATCGGCTGCCTCCGCCTGAATTTGAATATGCCGTGCCTCGATCAACGATTCCATTGAGATACTTCCAACCTTTTGATCTGATTCAAGCCCAGTTGTAATAATATGGATAAATACGAATGGATTTGGAATACTGCATTTTCACGCGCTTCCGTACCGCAATGTTGCTTTTTATGCTGCGCAAACATCCTTTCCGGAATAACGTAACTCGAATATACCACATGTTTTATCCGAATGCAATACCACTTGTTCACAATATCGTCAACTTTTATGAGTCAGACGCCGATTCAGATCTATAAATACGACATTATCTGCAAAATATGCCGGAAATTGTTTCTGCCTGTATGTCTGAAATGATTTTTTTCGATCCCGGTTGCATTTTGTATAATATGTGGTATACTTTTCATATCGGTTGTTATCATGCATTCAAAGGAGATGTACGGTGCTCAAAGGCATATCGGGATCTTCCGGCTTCGGTATCGGGAAGGTTTTTTGTTATCGCGCATTTGATCCTTTCACGCGGGAAGAAACCGTTCCGCAGCTTGCGCGCGCGGGACAGCTTTCCGCGTTTCATGCCGCGATATCGCAGGCGAAAGAGGAGCTTCAGGCGCTCCGCTCCGCTCTTCCCGGCGATCAGGGGGCGATCTTTGGCGCGCACCTCGAAATGCTGGAGGATGAAGCCATCCACGAAGAGGTCGAGGATGCGATAGAAGCCTGCGCCACCGCCCAATGGGCTGTCTTCTCCGTGTTTCAAACGTATATCCGCCTGATGCAGGCGCAGGAAGACGCGCGCATGCGCGAGCGTGCCGCCGATCTGCAGGACGTGCGCAACCGCCTGCTGCGCATTTTGCGCGGCGAGGAGGAGCGCTCGATCGCCGCGCTCATAGAGCCGATGGTGGTCGCCGCGCGCGATATCCTGCCTTCCGATGTGGCGCGCATGGACAGCGCGCTGGTGCTCGCGTTTTTAACCGAAGCCGGCGGCGCCACCTCCCACGCGGCGATCTTAGCGCGCAGCCTCGGTATCCCCGCCGTGCTCGGCATCCCCGATCTGATGCATACGCTGCGGGACGGGCAGCTCGTCGTCGTCGATGGCGGAAGCGGCGTTGTTCTGCCCGCGCCGGACGAGCAGACGCTCTCGCGTTATCGTGCGATGCAGGCGGCATACGCCGCAGAGCAGGCAACCGACAGCGCGTGCCTGCCGCTTGACGCGCAGACCGCGGACGGCTCGCGTATACAGCTCAGCCTAAACATCGGCTCGCCGGAACTGCCGGAATCGGAGCGGTTTTCCGACGGTGTCGGACTGTTCCGCTCGGAGTTCCTCTTTATGGAACGCGAGACAATGCCCACGGAGGAGGCGCAGTTCGCGGCTTATGCCAGCGTTCTGCGCACAATGGGAACCCGCCCGGTCATCCTGCGCACGCTGGACGTCGGCGGGGACAAAACGCTCCCCTATCTGCCGATGCCCGCGGAGGAAAACCCGTTTCTCGGCAACCGCGCCATCCGGCTCTGCTTTGATCATGAGGCGCTGTTTCGTGCGCAGCTGCGCGCGGCCTATCGCGCCTCCGTGTCCGGCAACCTCTCCATCATGTTCCCCATGATCGGTTCCGTTGAAGATTTTCGCCGTGCGCGCGACATCGCGCGCTCCGTTCGCAGCGCGCTGCTGGAAGAGGGCATTGCCGCGGTGGATGTGCCGCTCGGCGTCATGATCGAAATCCCCGCTGCTGCGCTCTCGGCAGATCAGCTCGCGCGGGAGGCGGACTTCGCCAGCATCGGCACCAACGATCTTTGCCAGTATACCTTCGCGGCGGATCGGATGAACCCCGCCGCCGCGCGATATGCGCATCCGCTATCCCCCGCGATGCTGCGACTCATCCAAATGAGCGCGGAGGCCTTTTCGGCCGCGGGCAAACCCATCTCCGTCTGCGGCGAGCTCGCGGGCGAAGCGCGCGCAATCCCCCTTCTGCTCGGCGCGGGCATCCGCAAGCTGAGCATGTCCGCCTCTTCTCTCGCCCGCGCAAAGCGCGTGATCCGCGCCTGCCATGTCCCGTCCTGCCAGGCGCTGTTTGATCGGGCGGTTGCCTGCGCCACGGAGGCGGAGATCCTCGCCCTCACAGACGCGTTTATTGAGGGCCTGCACGCGGAAGCGTAATCTTTTCGGGCGGGATTCTCATCCGCC
>CAYPEV010000114.1:0-7773 GCA_964409605.1 uncultured Christensenella sp.
CACGTCGGCAGTCGATTTGCTGGGGTAAGGGCGGTCGAGGGGGCATTGAGAAACCATGTCCCGAAAGGTTTGAGGATACGGAAACCTCCTTTTCTTAAAAGAAAAGCAGGCAAAAGAACTTTTTGCGTATGGATACAGAGCGGGTTCTAACGAATCCGTTTTTTATTTTTTCTCTTCTGGAGAAAAAGAAACAGCTCCAACCTTGCCAAAAACATGCTCATGGATCGACAAACCACTTCGGGTCTTCATAATAAAGGTACGCGTCTTTTTTGCCGATGCGGCAGGTATAGCGGATGCCGTTGCCGCCCGCCTTCAGGCTCGCCGCCCGCCGCACGTCCGAAATCGACGCGATCTCAAACTTTCGTCCGTCCTCCCAGAGGATGCGCTGCGGATGCATCACACCCGCTTCATCACAGGTCAACTCCACCGCGACATAGATTTTCATACAGAATTCCCCTCCCGAAAAGCGATTGCACAAAAATAAAAATGAGTTTCATCAGCCCCGGCGCATGCCGACGAAACGCTTAATACGAACTAATGTTCGTATCTATACTATACCCCGTTTTTTCGTGTTGTCAAGGGCGGAGAAAGTGCGCGGGAAAGACAGGCGATCATCCGTGTGAAACTTTCATGGCTGAGGTGTATTTTGATACAATTGTTGTGTTATACTGAATAAAACCGTACAATTTAGCCGCGCGTATGCACGGCAAAAATGATTTGCGGCGCGATGAGCGCCGAACAGATTGCATGACTGAAAGGGACATCGGTATGAACACCAGAGACCAGATCGCATCTTCGCTGAAATGGAAGCTACAGGATATCTACGAAACCGAGGAACGCTGGGAGGCGGATTTTGCCGGCGCGCAGGCGCTGGTGCGCGAGTTTCCGGCGCACGCGGGCAAGCTTTCGGCGAGTGCGGACGCGCTGTATGCAGCGCTTTGCGACGACAGCAGCATCTGGCAGCTGGTCGAGCGCGTCTATACCTACGCCCACCTGCACAAAGACGAGGACAACGGCAACACGAAATATCAGGGCATGACCGACCGCGCGATGCAGCTCTACGTATCCGCGCAGGCCGCGTCCTCCTTCCTCGATCCGGAGATTCTGACGATCCCCGAAGAGACGCTGCTCTCCTGGGCATCACAGGAACGCTTCTCGCGCTTCCGCTTCCGCATCGCGGACGTTGACCGCCGCCGCGCGCACACGCTCTCCACGGAGGAGGAGCGATTGCTCGCGATGGCGCAGGAGCCGCTCTCCGGCGCGGACAATATCTTCACGATGCTTACGGACGTCGACCTCGACTACGGCACCATCGCCGACGAAAGCGGCGAAACGGTCAAGCTCACGCACGGCAGCTATAATATGTTCCTCGTCAGCCCCGACCGCCGTGTTCGGAAAGACGCCTATGAGACGTTTTATAAGGCTTATCGCGGGATGAAAAATACGCTCAACGCCACCTACGCCACCTCCGTCAAGGGGGACGTGTTTCAGGCGCGGGCGCATCGGTTCGAAGGCGCGCTGGAAGCCGCGCTGCATAGTAGCGGCGTGCCGGTCGCGGTCTACGAGCAGCTGATCGAGGCTGTGCATGAGATGCTGCCGGTGCTGAAGAAATACCTCGGCATCCGCAAGCGCGTGCTGAACGTCGACCAACTGGAGATGTACGATCTCTATGTGCCGATCACGCCGGACGGCGATATCGACATGCCGTATGAGCAGGCAAAATCGCTGGTGAAGGAGGCGCTCAAACCCCTCGGCGCGGAATACGCCGCGCTGTTGGACAAGTCCTACACCGAAGGCTGGATCGACGTCTACGAAACGCCGGGCAAGACCAGCGGCGCGTTCTGCGCGGAGACATATGGTATCCATCCCTATGTGCTGCTGAACTATCAGGGCAAGATGGACGACGCGTTCACGCTGGGCCACGAGCTCGGCCACGCGATGCACTCCCACTACTCCGCGGAGGCGCAGCCGTTTGAAACCTCGCATTACCGCATTCTCGCGGCGGAGGTTGCCTCCACGGTCAACGAGACGCTGATGACGCACCACCTGCTCGCGGGGGAGACCGACCGCACGAAGCGCGCCTACTATATCACGCAGTTCCTTGAATCCTTCCGCACGACGTGCTTCCGGCAGACGATGTTTGCGGAGTTTGAGCTCAAGGCGCACCGCATGGCGG
Organism: uncultured Christensenella sp.; assembly: GCA_964409605.1. Taxonomy (GTDB): domain Bacteria; phylum Bacillota; class Clostridia; order Christensenellales; family CAG-138; genus UBA7703. The sequence goes on from CAYPEV010000114.1 coordinate 2,177, forward strand.
AGAGCGGGGAGCCCCTGACCGTCGACAGCTTGAGTGCGATGTACCGCGCGCTCAACGAGCTGTATTATGACGGCGCGCATGTGGACGACAACATCGCGATCGAGTGGATGCGCATCCCGCATTTTTACAACGCGTTCTACGTCTATCAGTATGCGACCGGCCTCTGCTCCGCGGTCAAGCTCGCGGAGGATATCCTCCGCGGCGGCGCGGTGGAGCGCTACATCGACTTCCTCAAGAGCGGCGGCAGCGATTATCCGATCGAGGAACTGAAAGCAGCCGGCGTGGATCTGACAAAGAAAGAGAGCATCCTCGCGTCCCTTCGCGTGTTCGCGCAGTATGTGGACGAGCTGGACGCCCTGATGCAATAACGGATTCTATTATTTGACAAAAAGGAGTGCATACTATGGAGACCAGGGAATATAACGAACAGGACGCGAAAGCGTATATCCTCAACTGCTTCCGCGAGCAGGGCGATTTCGCCGAGATCACGGACGAAAAGACCCTCGACGCGATGGTCACCGCCGTGATGGCGCACGACGCCGCGTTCATGAAGCAGAGCGGGGCGGACGAGGGCGAGGTCTATGACGACGACGCAGCCTACGACTACATGCACGAGAAGATGAGCGCGCAGTTTGCGGATCATAAGATGTATATGCTCCGCCTCGTCGAGGACTATATGGACTACAACGAGCGCTATCTCGACAGCCTCGGCTTGATCGACTGGGAATGAACCCGGCATGAACGCAGAGCCGAAATCCGCACGCCGGGTTTCGGCTTTCTTTTTTTCGCGAAAACCCACTGAAAAAAAGCAATTTTCCTGTGTTTTTTTCTGATTTTTCCGTTGAGCGGCGTCTTGCTTCGTGCTAGAATAAACACATCTGAAAAAAAAGCTTGACACATTACGTATTTTTTTTGCCCGATCATTCGAATCGATCGTACCCAAACAACGGAATTCCCGGCAGGTAACCAACCAAAATTAATATCGATAAAATAATACCGATTGCCTTTCCTTTTGTGATTCACCGCTGTATAATAGGCAAAGCTAAATCGGGATCATCCCGTGCATGTTTATCACAAACTGGAAGCGGCATCGGAAAGGAGACCCAATGTACCGAATCGTAACCAAGCGTCCGCTGCATGAAACGGTCACGCTCATGGAGGTGGAGGCGCCCTACATCGCGAAAAAAGCGAAGCCGGGCCAGTTCATCATCCTGCGTGTGGACGACAACGGAGAGCGCGTTCCGCTGACCGTCGCGGGGACGGATCCCGCGCGCGGCACGGTGACCATCATCTACCAGAAGGTCGGCTACACAACCAAGCATCTGGACATGCTGAACGAAGGCGACAGCATTCTGGACTTCGTAGGCCCGCTGGGCGTGGCAAGTCATCTTGACGGCATGAAGAAGGTCGCGGTCATCGGCGGCGGCTTAGGCGTCGCCATCGCGTATCCGCAGGCGAAAGCGCTGCACGATATGGGCGCGGAAGTGGACGTCATCGTGGGCTTCCGCAATACCGACCTGATGATCCTCATGGACGAACTCAAAGAGGCGAGCACGAACCTCTACGTCATGACGGACGACGGGTCAAACGGGCACAAGGGTTTTGTCACCACCGCGCTGGAAGAACAGCTCAACGCGGGCAAGGAATATGACCATGTGATCGCCATCGGACCTTTGGTCATGATGCGTGCGGTTGTGAATATCACAAAGCCCCGCAATATCCCGACCGTGATCTCGATGAATCCCATCATGATCGACGGCACGGGCATGTGCGGCTGCTGCCGCGTCACCGTCGGCGGCGAGATGAAGTTTGCCTGCGTGGATGGACCGGATTTTGACGGATTTCTCGTGGACTGGGACGAGGCCATCGCCCGCGGCAGGATGTACCGCAAGGAAGAGGCGGAGAGCCTCGAATGCAAGGCCTGCAACCTGACCAATCTGGAACTGCAGACCAAGCGGGGAGGAAACTGACCTATGCCGAATATGAGACTGACCAAGCTGCCCGCGCGCGAGCAGGCGCCGGAGATTCGCAACTGCAACTTTGAAGAGGTGTCGCAGGGCTACGACGAGGCGATGGCCATCGACGAAGCAACCCGCTGCCTCAACTGCAAACATAAACCGTGCGTGGACGGTTGCCCTGTCAACGTACGCATTCCGGAGTTCATCCAACTGGTGATTGCGGGCAAATTCATGGAGGCCAACGACGTCATCCGCTCCACCAATGCGCTGCCCGCCGTCTGCGGACGTGTCTGCCCGCAGGAGACGCAGTGCGAGGAGAAGTGCGTGCGCGGCATCAAGGGCGAACCCGTCGGCATCGGACGGCTGGAGCGCTTTGTCGCGGACTACGCGATGACGCACGGCATGGAGACGCCTGTCCCCCTGCCCGACAACGGCAAGAAGGTCGCCATCGTCGGCAGCGGCCCCGCGGGGCTGACCTGCGCGGGAGACCTCAGAAAGCTCGGCTATGAAGTGACGATCTTTGAAGCGCTCCATACCCCCGGCGGCGTGCTGGTCTACGGTATTCCCGAATTCCGTCTGCCCAAGCAGCTGGTGCGGGATGAAATCCGGATTCTCGAAGATATGGGCGTGAAGATCGAGACCAACATGGTCGTGGGACGCAGCATCACGCTCGACGAACTGCTGAACGAAGAAGGCTACAGCGCGGTCTTCGTCGGCAGCGGCGCGGGCTTGCCGCGTTTTCAGGGTATCCCCGGCGAGAACCTCAACGGCGTGTATTCCGCCAATGAATTCTTAACGCGCATCAATCTGATGAAGGCGTATCACTTCCCGGAATCGGACACGCCCGTACAGGTCGGCAAAAACGCGGCGGTCGTCGGCGGCGGAAACGTCGCGATGGACGCGGCGAGAAGCGCAAAACGCCTGGGAGCTACGAACGTCTATATCGTCTACCGCCGCGGCGAAGCGGAGATGCCCGCCCGTGTGGAAGAAGTGCACCACGCCAAGGAGGAGGGCATCATCTTCAAGATGCTCACGAACCCCACGGAGATCCTCGGCGATGAAAACGGCTACGTCAAGGGCATGACCTGTGTGGAGATGGAATTGGGCGAACCCGACTCCTCCGGACGCAGGCGTCCCGTCGTCAAGCCGGGCAGCGAGCACACGATCGATGTGGACACTGTGGTGATCGCCATCGGCAACAGCCCGAACCCGCTCATCAAGAACACCACGCCGGGGCTCGCCACCGAAAAATGGGGCGGCATCATCGTGGAGGAAGCCACGGGCAAGACCAGCCGCGACCACGTTTACGCGGGCGGTGATACGGTCACCGGAGCTGCGACTGTCATCCTCGCGATGGGCGCGGGCAAGACGGCCGCAAAGGCGATCCACGAGGAACTGAGCAAGGCATAATCTCTTTTCTAAAAAAGAATAGAAACAAAAGAGACAAAAGAATTCTCCTTTGATGTACAATAAACGGTATATCAGAGGAGTTTTTCTAGTATTAGAACAGGTGGAAGTGTTCAAACTTATTAGAGGAGCGAGCATGCAGGTGTTTTTAAATCGCCTCAAAGCAATCAACTGGCGTTTGATTCTTTGCCTTTTGGGGTTCGCGATCGCTGGCGTGTTTGCGCTCCATTACGGCGTATGGATCTGGTTGGATGGTTTATTTCTTTCACCGTCAACTCTAATTTTGGCCATACTGCTCGTTTTGCTGCCGCTGCTGTTTGCAACCTATCACGGGACAAGAACGAAGAGCGGCGCGGGAGGGAATCAAACCGTTATCTGTTCCGCATTTCTCTTCGTGTTTGCCTACTATTTATTTTTGCTGTACTGCTTTCTCTTTGCGGGTGGACGCGCGGATTATGATTATAGTTACAACCCGGTTAATTGGATTCCATTTCAAAAGATCATCGCCCATTATGCAAATGATGATTCTTCAGGCAACTTGATGTTTCTGCTGCTGGGCTATCTTAAAAATGCTGCATTGTTTCTCCCTTTGGGGTTCCTGTTGCCGTATACAGGCAAGCGAATGCAGAATCTTGGTCTGGTGACGCTGGGTTCGCTCCTGCTTATTCTTGTCGTCGAGTTGGTTCAACACCTGACGCATACAGGATTTTTTGACATAGACGATGTGATCCTAAATCTTCTGGGTGTGGTATGCGGGTTTGGCATAGCGCGGCTCAATCTCGTCAAAGAGGCTCTACGGTTTACAACCAATACTCGGAGTCGCCGTTTTGGTGTGAAGCGTAGTTAATTAGAAAGGAACTTTGGCAACTTGAAAATCACAATCCCCGAAACCCTCCGGCCGCTTGCGGAGGCGTTTGCAAAAGAGAATATCGAGGTGTATGCCGTCGGCGGCTTAGTACGCAACGCGCTGTTAAACCTAGCGCCGTCGGATATCGACGTCTGCTCCCGCCTCACGCCGGAGCAGGTTGCGGAGGTTATGCCGAAGTATGACATCCGCGTGATCGAAAAAGCAGCCGAGATGGGCACCGTGGAGCTGCACTTCGGCGGCGTGATCGTGGAACATACCACATTCCGCCGGGAAGCATATGCGGAGGGCGGCGAGCACCGCCCGAGCGCGGTCGCGCTTGGCGAGAGCCTCTTGGATGACGCGTGGCGGCGGGATTTTTCCGTCAACGCGATGTATGCCAATCTTGCGACAGGTGAGGTCAGCGACCCAACGGGCGGCATGCCGGATCTGGAGAGAAGAATCATCCGCACGACCAGCGCAGATCCGGACGACATCCTCCGTTCCGACGCGCTGCGGGTGCTTCGACTTGTGCGCTTTGCCTGTGAGCTGGGTTTTGATATCGAAGAAAGCACCTGGCAGGCTGCGAAGCGAAACGCGCCGAAGCTTCAGGATATCGCAGCCGAACGCAGGCGGCAGGAATTCGTGAAAATCCTGCTCACCGACGCGCGGTATCCCGATTTGGGCAGAGACGAACTGCGCTCGCCCATGCGCGGGCTGCGGCTGTTAGACGAGCTGGATGTTTGGGCGTTTCTCGTGCCGGAATTCGATCTGGCGCGGGGCATGGCGCAGCGGCCAGATCACCATCGCTACGACGTGCTGGAGCATAGCTTCCGCGTTGCGGCGGCGGCGCCCGCGACGGAGAAAATGCGCTTAGCCGGGCTCCTGCACGACGTCGGCAAGCCCGACTGCAAGCGCGAGACCGGCGTGCAGTATGCGCACGACAAATATGGCGAGCGGATCAGCCGGCGCGTGCTGCAGGATCTGCGTTTTCCGGCAAAGACCATCACCGAGGTGAGCCAGCTCGTCGAGGGGCACATGTACGACATCCAGCACATGGCAAAGGCGGACACCCTGCGCGTGAAGTTTGCGTCATGGGGCAAGGAGCGTACGATGGAGCAGATTCTCCTGCGGGAGGCGGATATCCGTGGCTGCGGATACGATGTGGACTATGTAGCAAGGGATTGGCGCGCGCTTTACAGCACCATGCTTGCCGACGGCACGCCGTTTTCCGAGCGCGAGCTTGCGATTTCGGGCCGGCAGCTGATGGAAGCCTCGGGACTGCCGGAAGGCAAACAGCTCGGCGAACTCAAAAAGAAGCTCTTTTTGCACTGTGTGAAGCACCCGCAAGACAATACTCTCGCGCGGCTGACGCAGCTGGCGAAGAA
>CAYPEV010000115.1:0-7758 GCA_964409605.1 uncultured Christensenella sp.
ACATAAGCCTTGATTGCGATTTCGTCCCTCATCTGGTTGTGCTCGTCCAGCACGCTCAGCGGAGCGGTTGCATTGAGCAGAACCCACTGCTCCTGATCGGTGAGTCCGCTATGCTGCATTGCTTTGAGCTGCGCTTTTGTGTTCATGCTTTCCCATTGTTCAATCGGGAAGTCGCCAGGGAGTTTGCCGACGAGCGCGGCTTCTTTCTGCTGCGCTTTCGTTAAGCCAGCCCCAACGCTGCCTGAAACGGTACCTTTTGCCGTTACGGAAGGTTTTGCGGTTTCAGGCGCTGCTGCGCCGATGCCCGCGCTCGCGCTTCCTTGCACGACCGGCTTGTTCGAAGGAGAACCGGCTCGCTTGTCCTCACGTTCCAGTAAGGACAGGATCTTTTTGTTTTGGCTTTTTGTCAGGTCTGTGTATCGCATGAAATATCCTCCGATGTTATTTTCTTGAGGATATAACAGAATACCTATGAAAAATTATAAGAATTCGCTGATTCTGTAATTATGATAAAACCTAACTTTATTATATTGAACAAACGTTCCGATTGCGTGAGAAGTGTAAAATACCAGAGCGATGAAAACGTCACTTCATTCGTTTATTCCCCGATATACACCTTCTCGATCAACTCGTCCCGTTGGGTCTGCTCGTTGAAGCGATAGAGGAATAGCCAGCCGCCTGCGGTGTCCACCTTGTTTGCGCGGTCGACGATGTTGTGCTCCATCTGGATTGTGCGGAGCAGTTCGGCCTTGTCGCCCCCGATGTCGTAGATTGAGATTGATTTGCCGCCGCCGGTGACAGCGGTGTCCGCGTCGGCAGCAAGGAATGCATGGTTGCGCCCGATACTGAGCAGACGAACGATGTCGCTCGTTTCCGGATCAAAGCGGTAGAGGGTCTCCTGCAACGCACGGTTTTGGTGGAACGATTCGGTCGCGAGTTGGTTCAGAAAAGAATTGCCGCGGAGTTTTTCTGTAAAGACAAGGATGGGATCGTCTAAATCCATCGTTTGATAAACAAACTCTGGAGCGGAAAACGTGACAATATCGGCGGCTTGCTTTGTTTCCGAGTGATAGGATGTCAGCCCCTTCATGTACGAGAATAGTATGCCATGATCCGAAATCTGGCAAAAATTACGGTTGAAGTCATGCGCGCGAAATGTACTAGTGACCGAAAAAAGTCGATCGATTGGAAACGCAACTCTGTGGTTCGCGTAATCATAGACGCTGATGGATTGACGCCCATACAATCGCACGCTGCCTGAAATGCCGGGCTCTAAGCTTTGATGAGATACAAAGCAAAACTCTCGCAAAGAACTCAAATTGAGCAAAGCGTCATTTCCTTGTGTTTGCGCAGATTTCGTTCCGCTTTCGATGATATTGTATTGTTCGATCGGAATCGCTTGCTTGTTTTGAAACGTAATGATCGAGAGCCAGGGATCGGCTATGTAATCTGTACAGTCGACGTACTGAACGACAACGGTATCGTTTGCACCGAGATAAAAATCCCAAACATTATTATCGATCGAGTCGGGGCGATACGTAAAATTCTCTAAGTACTCGACAACCTGTGCGGACTTGCGTTCTTTTTTGAAAAGTTGAAACTGCCGGAAGGGGCCGTTTATATTCTGCCGGATGCCTGCAAATCCCGAAAAGAAAATCGAATCCCCCTGCACGGAAATCGCGCGGATGTCCTCAACGGGGATTTCCAGAACGACGTCCTCGCCTTGCGGATTCATGCTATAGATACCCTGCGTTCCTCGTTCTGAAGAAAGATAATAGATCCTCCCGTCACGATAGGCGGCTTTCTTTCCATAATTAGCGTTCGAGTCTGCCTTAAGGTTTGCAGCGAATGTGAGGCTGTCGAGCTTGTTCATGCCCGGTGTACGGAGCGTGCAGCCGGAGAGGCAAAGCAGAGGAAGCGCAACAAAAAGAAAGATATTCGTTGCAAGCATGATCGTTCTGTTTTGTCTGTCCGGTTTGACTATTTTCATATCTAACTCCTCGTTGCATTTAGTTGCTTTCTGTTTCCGCAGACCCTGGAACACCGGTTGCGTATTGTACAGGGGCATCGATTCCCCATCAATCCGATGAAAAAAATGAAACATAAGCCTTGATCGCGATTTCATCCCTCATCTGGTTGTGCTCGTCCAGCACGCTCAGCGGGGCGGTTACGTTGAGAACATACAAGCTGTTTACACTGAAAAATGATCAAAATTCGCAGAACTGTGAATTATAAGAATAAGTATAACAACATTATACCGAACAAACGTTTCAATTTCACGTGACAATATTGTAAAAAAACGGAGCCGGGTGGCTCCGTTGGATTGTTCGTTTGATTGTCTGCTTTTATTTCCCGATCGCGGATTTCAGCGCGTCCACGCGATCCAGCCGCTCCCACGGCAGGTCGAGATCAGGTCTCCCGAAATGCCCGTATGCCGCGGTCTGGCGATAGATGGGCCTGCGCAGGCCGAGGGTCTCGATGATCGCATCCGGGCGAAAATCGAACACCGCCTTCACCGCGCGCTCGATCGCTTCGTCCGCAACCACGCCGGTGCCAAACGTGTCCACGCGCACGGAGACGGGTTTTGCGACGCCGATGGCATAGGCAAGCTGAATCTCACATTGCTTGGCGAGGCCTGCCGCGACGACGTTTTTCGCCGCGTAACGCGCGATATAGGCGCCGCTTCTGTCCACCTTGGTGGGGTCTTTCCCGCTGAAGGCGCCGCCGCCGTGCCGCGCGTAGCCGCCGTAGGTGTCCACGATGATCTTGCGTCCGGTGAGGCCGGAGTCCCCCGTGGGCCCGCCGATGACAAAGCGCCCCGTGGGATTGACGAGGATACGCGTGCGCGCGTCAACCAGCTCGGCGGGCAGGACGGGCAGAATCACGCGCTCGGTGATCTCGCGGCGGAGCTGCTCCATGTCCGCTTCGTCATGCTGCGCGCTGACGACCACGGTGTCGATATGCACCGGCGTGTTGCCGTCGTATTCCACCGTCACCTGGCTTTTGCCGTCCGGCCGCAGATAGGCGATCTCGCCGCTCTTGCGCACGCTTGCGAGCTTTCTCGTCAGCGCGTGCGCCAGCGAGATCGGCAGCGGCATATATTCCTTCGTCTCGTCGCAGGCGTAGCCGAACATCATGCCCTGGTCTCCCGCGCCGGTGGAAAAAAGCGCCTCCTGCTCGCCGCTCTTCTGCTCCAGCGCGTGGTCGACGCCCATCGCGATATCGGACGACTGCTTGTTCAGCGCGGTGATGATGTTGAGCGAGTCCGCGTCGAATTCATACTCGCTTTTGTCGTAGCCGATTTCGCGCACAACGCCGCGCACGATCTTCTTGACGTCCACGTGCGCCGTCGTCGTTACCTCTCCCATCACGAGCACGAGATTGGTCGTCGCCGCGCATTCACATGCGACGCGCGCGTTTGCGTCCTGCTCAAAGATTGCGTCCAGCACTGCATCCGAGATGCAGTCGCAAACCTTGTCCGGGTGTCCTTCCGTCACAGATTCGGAAGTAAAGAGTCTGGTTGCCATGAATTGGGTTCCTCCGATGTTTTATGGTACAAAAAAACCTCATCCGCTGATGAGGTTTCACAAGGTCGATGGTGCAACGCTCATCTTTCAGCTTTCGCTGCCGGAATTGGCACCTTATTTGCTCTTCACAAACAGGTTGCCGGGCTTCACAGGGCCGGTCCCTCAGCCACTCTTGATAAGGCGGTATTCAGTTTTTTGTTCGGAGTTTATTCTAGCACGGGTATTTTCCCTCGTCAACCATAAAAACAACGGAATCGAACAATTCCCATGCGCCGTTATTTCTGGCTCGCATTATTTCTGATTTCCGCTGTTTCCGTCGTTGACGATCGGATCGTCGACGGAGGGTACCTGTGCGCTGTAGCCGAACATCAGCCCGTCCGGCACCGCGCGCTGATAGGAGATGTTATCGCTGCCGCCCGTGCGCTGTCCGGAGTGTGTGTTGAGCTGTTCGCCCATGAAGATCATCGCCGCGGAAAGGCCGCCGTCGAGATTATACGCGATCGTGCAGCCATAGGTCGCAAAAAGCTGCGCAAATTCTTCGACCGGCATGCCGATACTGTAGTCCTTCTGCCGCCCGTCGACGACAATCGCGATATAGTGCCCGGGCGAATAGTATCCGATGCCCGCGCGCGGGTTCGCGCGGCGGACGCGGTGCTTATACGCCTGATCGTTGATCACGCCGTTTTCGATCAGCGTCGGCCCGAAGGAATATGCGTTCTCCACGCCGTCTTCCAACAGCGTCAGCGGTTTCATGCTCAGTTTCTTGATGATGCGCATGGTCATATCGGGATAGATCGCGAGGGTATCCTCCTTTTCCGCCGACCAGAACAGCCTTCCGTCGCGGATCAGAATGCCCTTTTCCTCGCGCTCGTCGTTGATGAGATTATCCCCCGTGAGCCAGAGCACCGCCTTTTCGCGCCGTGCGATCAGCCAGGGATGGATCGCGCCCCTGCCTGTATGCCCTTCGGCACCAAACGCCGGACGGAACTGGCTGATATCGCGCATGTGGATATCCGCAACGAAATACGTCAGCGGCTTGCCCTGGCTGTTTTTCGCGCTCACGCGGTCGATCGTGATGCCAAGATCGTCCGAGCGGTATTCCCAGCGCCCGTTTGCAACATCCACAACGATGACTTCCGCGGGTTCGTCCGCCGCGCGGTAAAATTGCGCGTCCGGATCCGCCGCCGGTTCTTCCGTCGGCACGGGCGTCTCGGTCTGCGCCGGGGTATCGCTCGGTGCGGGCGTCGCGCTCGGCTGCGGCGTCTGCTGCGCCATTTCCGCTGTCTGGGCGGGCGCCTGTCTATGCGCCTCCGCCGTCGCTCCGGCGAGGATTGCGGCAGCAGCGATCCCCAGCGCGAGCGGAATCAGGCAGAAGCAGACCGCGTCGCCCTTTCCGCGGCCGGCTTTGATCCGCCGATATCCAACCGCAAACAGCAGCGCGCTGAGGCCTGCGCCCGCGCCGATGAGCAGTAAAACCGGTGCTTTCGCGTCGCCTTGCTCCGCCGCGGGAAGGTCCTCCTGCGCGGGCTGCGGCGTTGGCGGCTCCGGCTGTGTCTGTTCCGCCGGGACAAGGGTTGCGCTCGCCTCCGGCGATGGCGCGGGAGACGGAGTCGCGGGAGAATACTGAATCAACGACGCGGTATCGATGTGTTCGAACAGGTCGTTCTTCGCTTCATCCGCGCCCACCGTGGTGTAGGCAAGCGTATATGCGCTGGAAGCATCGATCGTCAGCCCAAAGATGCGCCTTGAAACGTGCTGTTCATAGGCGCGCTGGGCAACTTCCGCCGCGGTCTTGCCCGCGTATGCGTTCAGCGGTTCGTTCATGTCCGGCACCGTCGGGGTTTCGCCCTCCGCCACACCGAAGCAATAGAGCTTCTGCACGCTCGGGCACTCCGAAACCGCAATCTGTACGCACTCCGAAACGAGGCTGTGCGCACCGGAAGGATCCGAGATCCCGTGGGTGACGATCACCTTCGGGTTGAGCGATTGAATCTGCGTTTTGAGATATTCCGTCAGCGTGCGGCTCTTGAACTCTCCCGCGGTGATCTTGTAGGAATCATAGTTGTCGCTCAGGAAACCGCCGAAGAGCGGATACTGCGTGTAGCCCGCCTCGACCAACCCCGAAAGCGCCTCGTAGGCGCGGGCGGGCTTGCCGTAATCGGAGAGATAGAGCACGGCGGTGGAGATCCCCTTTTCGCGCGCATAGACGGGCAGCACCGCGCCAAACTGATCAAACTCCATGCCCGGTTCCGCTGTGATGATCAGTAGATCGCACGCTGTCGGCGCGGGCGCAATGCTCTGCGGCAGCGCGGCGCCGGAAGGATAGGCAACAACGCCGCCCAGCGAGCCGCTTTCCGAGAACAGGATCGAGACCGCGGAGCAGTTCTCCGCGAGTAAAACCTGCCTGCCCAGCTGCCGATCGGTGATCGTCTCCTCCGAGATCGTCCCGCCCGAAGCATCGAGCTGGGTCACGGTGTACGACGCGGGCGACGCAAACCAGTTGAGCACGAGCATCTGCGCGGGAGCCTCCGGCTCGATGCGGATGGTATCCTTCGCGCGGAACGACACGCGGGAGGTGATGAACGCGTCCGTCAGCCGGGCGGCATACGGCATGTCCTCCTCCGGCAGGGTAAAGGTCAGGCCCAGTGTTTCACCGGGCTGATCGATGGGTTCGGTTGTCTCCGCCAGCGCGACGGAAGGGAAAAGCAGCGCCGCTGCGCAAACAAGGAGAGCCATGGTCTTCTTCATGCAGTCAAACTCCAACCATTTTCTATCAAACGTTATCTCCGCTTTGTTTTCCTTTTTTTCGCGCGCTTCTTTTCCGCAATCAGCAGCGCTGCGCCGAGTACCACGAGCACCAGAACGCCGCCGAGCAAAACCAGCGGGATGTCGGCATGCCCCGAATCGGATTCGGGCGCAGCGGACGGGTTTGGCGTGGGCGTTGCTGTCGGCGCTGTCTCCGTCGGCGCGGGCGTGTCCGTCGGCGCGGGCGTCGGGGCGACATAGTCGCTCAGCCGCGCGGGATCGATATGCTCGAAGAAGTCGTCCTTCGCCGCGTCCTCTCCCACCGCCGTGAATGCAAGCCCGTATTCGAGCGAGCTGTATTCTCCCTCGCCATAGACATTGCTGTGATAGTCCAGCTGGGAAACGTGCATATGGTACGCTTCGTTCGCGACCTCCAGGGCGGTCTTTCCGCCAAAGGCCGCAAGCGGACGGTTCCAGTCCATGGTGATTGCGTGCTCCGGATACAGGTGCAGATACAGTTTCTGTGTCTGCCATGCGCCGGTTGCGGCGGAAGAATCGGGGTACGCGCTCGCGTCCGCCGCCTGCGCCACGGCGGAGCGCATGCAGGAAGCGGTTGCCATGTGCGCGCCGTGCCCGTATTCGCCGTTGAGATCGTGGGAAACGATCACCTCCGGCTGGAACCTGCGGATCACACCGACCAGCGCGGCAATCGTATCTTCCTCGCCCCAGTTCAGCAGCGCGAGCCGGAGCGTCTCGGTATACACATCCTGAAACGGCAGAAACACCGGAGCGTTGCGCACGCCCGCGTGCCATAGCCCGTTGAGCGCCTCGTCCACGCGGGCACGATCGCCGTTTGCCATATAGACAATCTGTACGGCGAGGCCGCGTTCGCCCGCATAATAGGGAATCGTGCCGCCAAAGAAAATGAATTCATCGTCGCAATGCGCGGACACGACCAGGAGATTCGCCTTTTCGAACGGCGGCAGCCAGTCATAGAAACCATCCGGCAGCGCGCCTTCGGAATAGAGCATAACCTCCGCGATGCGCATCCCGTTTTCGCAGGAGAGCGTAAGCCCCCGCGCTTCGGGCAGGATCGCATAGCTGTCGTTGAAGCTTGGCTGCTCGATCCGCTCGCGGGAGAGTTCCGCGCCGGTTTCGTCCGACTGCACCAGTATAGCATAATCCGGCTGGGCGTACCACTTCACGTATGCGGTGCGTACCCCGGCCTCTGCCCCCCAAACGAGCGAGAATGCCTCGTCCGCCTCATATTCGGCATAGGTCTGCACGTTACCGTCCCGCGTGCGGCGTACGGCTCTTCCGTCTTCCTTGGTTGCGGACTTTGAAAGGGTGGTGACGTCCTCTGCCTCCGCTGCGTCTTGCGCATGAGAAATCGCCGGCGCGGCCAGCAAAAGTGCAGCCGCGCCGACGAGCAGAATCGCCTGAATCGATCGTTTCATCGGTTTCAAATCAGGAGCATGCCTCCAAG
>CAYPEV010000116.1:0-7723 GCA_964409605.1 uncultured Christensenella sp.
GGGTTTGTCGTGACGGACTGGGACAATGTCGCAAGCCTTGTGACCCGGCAGCATGTCGCGGCGGATCTGGATGAAGCGTCGCTGCTTGCCGCGCGCGCGGGCAACGATATGATGATGACGACGACGGCCTTCTATGAAAGCGCCATTCGCCTCGTCGAAAGCGGCAAGCTGGCGGAATCCGTGCTGGACGGGGCGGTGCGCAACATCCTGCGCGTCAAGGTCGGGATGGGCCTTTTCGAGCGCCCGCTGGATCGTGCAAAATCGTACTTGCTCGGCAGCCCGGCACACCGCGAAAGCGCGCTGCTTGCCGCGCGCGAGAGCGTCACTCTGCTGAAAAACGACGGCGTGCTGCCGCTGAAGGAAGATGTCCGCTGCATCGCGGTGATTGGCGCAAACGCGGACGACATCCGCGCGCAGTATGGCGACTGGACGTATTTTACCCACCCGCACACGCAGCCGAAGATGAATCCTGCGCGCCCGTACGTCACGCTGCTGGAAGGCGTCTCTACGCTTGCGGAGTCGCGCGGGATCGAGGTTGCCTTCGCGCGCGGCTGCGGCCCGCTGCCGGACGAACGGGACGATCTGGACGCCGCTGTTCTCGCGGCGCGGGATGCGGATGTGATCCTGTTTGCCGTAGGGGATGTGATCGAACAGGCGGGCGAATACAAAGACCGCGCGGATCTTTCGCTCTCCGGCAGGCAGGAGATGCTGTTTACACGTTTGCTGGAGCTGAAAAAACCCATAATCTCCGTTCTGATCGCCACCAAACCGCTGTGTGTATCGTACGTATCGGAGAAATCCGCGGCCTTTTTCGCCGCGTTCAACGGCGGCATGTTCGGCGGGCAGGCGGTGGCGGAGGTGATCTTTGGGGAGATCAATCCCGCGGGAAAACTGCCGATCTCATTCCCGCGGCACAGCGGGCAGATCCCCGTCTATTACAACAGCCTGCCCGGCTGGCACGGGGAGCGATATGTCGACCTGCCGGAAACGCCGCTGTTCGCCTTTGGCGAGGGGCTGTCGTACACTTCGTTTCGCTATTCCGCCCTGCGTGCGGAGGCGGACACGCTGCGTGTATTCGTGACGCTGAGCAACACCGGCGCGCGCGCAGGCAGCGAGACGGTGCAGATATACCTGCGTGATCTTGTGAGCAGCGTGATCACGCCGGTGAAGCGGCTCGCCGCGTTTCAGAAGGTCACGCTCGCCCCGGGCGAATCGCGGGAGCTTGTCTTTTCGCTCAAACGGGAGGACTTTTCGCTTGTGCGCGCGGATGAGACACGCGTCGTGGAACCGGGCGGTTTTATGATATTTGTCGGAGGCAGTTCGAAGGAGGAAGATCTGCTGCGGACGAGTATTTCGCTTGCATAACACGGGGAACCTGATTCGGCGGCAAAGAGAAAGCGGCTGTGGCCGGCCCGCCCGCGCAGTTGACGGGATAGCGCAATTGAGATTAGAATACTATTGAATAAATCACGAAAAGTCCGTTTGTATTCCGAAAACATCCCGCCTGTGCGCAGCTGTCAACTTCGACGAAAGTTGGATCACACATATGAATGTTACCGATCGTGTCAGCGCGTTCCTTTCGGCTTTTACCGCGAAACACGCGCAAAGCGAAGCGAGGAGCGCCGTCAACCTGCTCGTATTTCAGCTGATTTATCTCGTGCTGCTGGCGATGACGATCATGCTCAGCGTGTTCGTAAATCACGGGGCGAGACAGCTGTTTTACCTGCTGCTGCTGGGCGGATTGTTTCTTGTGATCATTGCTGCGCTATGGTTCAATCTGCGCGGCAAATTCCGCGTTTCTACCTGGTTTACCGCGCCCTGCATGGTACTGGGTCCCTGGATTTCCATCCTGCTGGATCAAAGCGTTCTGGCGGGAGATTTTGTGCCGTTGATCTACGTCGCGATGTCGATCCAGCTGTGTTCGATCCTGCTGCGTGAGCGCCTGACGATCATGATCGCGCTCATCCAGCTCACCGCTGTGATCACGCTGATTTTCACCACGCCCGCGCTGCAGGCAATCAACTGGGCAAGCCTCGTTACGTTTATCGTGTTTACCGCCGTCATCGGCGTGCTATACGGTTTTTCCAACAAACGACAGCTGGAGGAAATCGAAAAGCAGCGCAACCAGCTCATCCTCGACGAGGCGAAGCTGCGTGTGCTCTCCGTGCGTGACCCGCTCACGGGGCTGTATAACCGCCGCTATATGGAGGAGACGTTTGACCGCGAGATACAGCGCGCGATCCGAAAACAGCAGCCGCTTTCCGTCATCATGGCGGATATCGACGGGTTTAAGAATATCAACGACACGGTTGGCCATGTGCTCGGCGACCGGGCGCTTGTCAAGGTTTCTGCGTATTTGATGAAGAGCATACGCGCCTCGGACGTCGCCTGCCGCTTCGGCGGAGACGAGTTTTGCTTGATTTTGCCGGACTGCACACTGGAAGAGGGAATCAAGCGCGCGAACGCCCTGCGCTGCGCAATCGAGGAGATGAGCGCGGAGTGCGACGAGGGGCTGGAACGCTTTACGCTCTCCTTTGGCGTCGCCGCCATGCCCGATGACGGTGTGACCAGGGAGGCGCTCATCGGCTCTGCGGACAGCGCGCTGTATTCTTCCAAGCGCGCGGGACGAAACCGCGTCAACGGCGCGCTCAACCAAAGCTAACACAGATAAAACTTCAATACACTCCGCAGCGGCTTTTGTTTTTGCGATCAGAATGATTCTTTTGGCATTCGGCCCGCCCAAGAAGGAGTATGTATGACGAACACCGGCAAACCGGCAAGCCCCGATTTCGAACCGCAAGCGATGCCGGAGCACGAACTGCGTGTGCTCTTTGAAGAGATGGGCATCCCGTTTTCCTATAACCGGATGATCTATGATGCGGGCGGCCGTGCGGTGGACTATACATTTCTCGCGGTCAACCGCGCTTTTGAGCGGGAGACGGGGCGATTGCGCGGCGAGATCATCGGCAAAACCGCGCTGGAAATCTTTCCGCAGACGGAACAATACTGGATCGAGTGTTTCGGCCGCGTCGGAAAGACGGGTAAAGCGGAACACATCACGGAATATTCCGCCGCGCTGAACAAATGGTACAGCCTGCGGGCCTATTCCCCGCAGCCGGAGCATGTCGCGGTCACGGTCAGCGATGTAACGCGCTATGTTCAGGAGCGGGAGACCTTAAAGAATACAACAGAGGAACTGCGCGCGCAGCAGGAGGAAAACCGTCGTCTGGCTCACGAAGAGCCGATCACTGGCTTGCCCAACCGTGTCTGCCTTTACAACGCGTTTACAGAAAAAACAAAGAGCGGAACGGATGCGCGTTTTTCGGTCGCGATCTTTGCGCCGGACAACCTCGCCGAAATCTTGGCTTCCTATGGCAGCGCACTCAGCGATACGATCATGCGCATCGTCGCGCAGCGCGTGTGCGCGCTCCTGCCCGAGCCAAACGAATGCTTCAGCATGACGGGAACGGATCTCGTCCTGCTCTTTTCCCGGCCGTGCGACGAGCGGCCCATGCGCGAAGTGCTGGAATGCGTGCACAAAGCCATCCGTCAGGTGGTAGAGGTGGACGGCGCGAGCTATTACATCACCGCGAGCTGCGGAGTGGCGTGTTATCCGCGGGACAGTACGGATCGCGACGAGCTGATTACGAAAGCAAATCTTGCGTTGTATCAGGCCAAGCGCGCCCGCGAACCGATGATCTTCTTCAGCGATCAAATCAGCCAGACGGTGCTGCGGCGCACGCAAATTCGCAACGCGCTTCCAAAGGCGCTGGAGAACCATGAGTTTGAGTTGTATTTCCAACCGCAGATCCATCCGGTATCGGAGCGGCTGCTGGGATTTGAGGCGCTTTTGCGTTGGCACAGTCCGACACTTGGCGAGGTTTCGCCGCTGGAGTGCATCAGCGTGGCGGAGGAGAGCCGGTTGATTCACCCGCTCGGCGAATGGGTTCTGCGCAACGCCTGCCAGACGCTCTATCAGATCAACAAGCAATACTGCACGGATTTCTTCATGGCGGTGAATGTATCTGGGCTGCAGCTCCAGTCGGAACCGTTTGTGGAACGCGTGTTCACCCTGCTGACGGAGACGAACGTCCGGCCGGACCAGCTGGAGATCGAGGTGACGGAGTCCGTGCTGCTCGAACGCGAATACCGCGTGACGGATAAGCTCAACGCCATGTATGCGCGCGGCGTTCGCGTCGCTCTGGATGATTTCGGCACGGGGTTTTCTTCCCTGAGCATGCTTAAGGACCTGAAGATTTCGACGCTGAAGATCGACCGGATATTCATACAGAATTCGAGTATGCTTGGGCTTGCGAAGATGATGGTGCGGCTTGGGCATCTGTTCGGGGCGAAGACCGTTGCGGAGGGCGTCGAGAACGAGGAGCAGATGCGCTTTGCCCGCCATACGGGATGCGATCGTGTGCAGGGATATTTTCACGCGCTGCCGATGCCGCTCGACAGCCTCAAGCGCTATCTGGAAACAAAAGCGTGCCGTTGATTCTGAAGGGATACGCATAAAAGCGCGCTTTGCAAAAAGGCGTGCTTTCTTTTTTGTTTCTCAGGGGGAGGGCTTTGTGGTAAAATAGCCGTACGCCCGCTTGAAACAAAGGGGCGCAGATTTGCAAAGCGTGCGCAGTAGGATGTGTTCGCGCGCGCCGCGCCAAGGAGTATGCATGGAAACACAGAATATAAAACAAACGGATACCCAGATTCGGCAGCTTGCGCAGGAGTTCAACAAAACCGAGGCGCATGTCAAGAACGTCGTCGATCTCATCGACGAGGGATATACGATTCCGTTCATCGCGCGCTATCGCAAGGAGATGCACGGTACGATGGACGACACGACGCTGCGCGACCTGGCGGATCGGCTGACGTATCTGCGCAATCTCGCCGAGCGGCGGGAGGAGATCAAAAAGTCGATTCTCGCGCAGGATAAATGGACCGATGAACTGGCAAAGCAGATCGATGAGGCGAAAACCCTCGCCGTTCTGGAGGATCTCTACCGCCCCTACAAGCAAAAGCGGCGTACGCGCGCAACCATCGCGAAGGAAAAGGGGCTTGAACCGCTCGCAAACCAGATCTTTTCCCAGGGAAAAGATCTCCCCGCGCTGGAGAAGCTCGCGGAATCGTTTCTCGATGCAGAAAAGGGCGTCAACACCACGGAGGAAGCGCTGGCAGGAGCCGCGGATATCATCGCAGAAGCGGTTTCCGACGACGCGGGCATCCGCCAGAAGCTGCGCGATGTGATCGCGAAAAACGCGAAGGTCGGCTCGACCGCGGCCAAGGAGGAGGACTCCGTCTATCGGCTGTACTATCAGTTTGACCAGCCGATGAGTCGCTTGCAGAGCCACCAGATCCTCGCGATCAACCGCGGCGAGAAGGAAGGGTTCCTCAAGGTAAATCTGGATCTTGACCGCGAGCTAGCGCTCGGCACGGTCAAGCGTTCCGTGGTCAAATCAACCTCGCCTGCGGGCCTTTTTGTGGAGCGCGCGGCGGAGGACGCCTACGACCGCCTGATCTTTCCGTCGGTGGAGCGCGAGACCAGAAACGCACTGACCGATCTGGCCAACGAAGGCGCGATCCATAACTTCGCCTTGAACCTCAAGCCGCTTTTGATGCAGCCGCCCGTGAAGGGGCACGTGACGATGGGGCTCGACCCCGGCTATCGCAACGGCTGCAAGGTCGCGGTGGTCAGCGACACGGGCAAGGTGCTCGACACGACCGTGGTCTATCCGACGTTCGGCGAGCGGCAGAAAGAGGAAGCGATCGAAAAACTCGAAGCGCTCGTGAAAAAGCACGCGATTGAGCACATCGCCATCGGCAACGGCACCGCCTCCCGCGAGACGGAGCAGATGACCGTGGAGCTGATCGCGCGAAATCGCGGCGTAAGCTATATGATCGTCAACGAGGCGGGCGCTTCGGTCTATTCCGCGAGCAAACTTGCGGCGGAAGAGTTCCCGCAATACGACGTCAACCTGCGCTCCGCGGTCTCGATCGCGCGGCGGCTTCAGGATCCGCTGGCGGAGCTGGTCAAAATTGACCCCAAGGCCATCGGCGTGGGGCAATATCAGCACGATATGCCGCAAAAGCGGCTCAGCGAGACGCTCGAAGGCGTGGTGGAGGACTGCGTCAACGCGGTCGGCGTGGACGTCAACACCGCGTCGCCTTCACTGCTCAAGCAGGTCGCGGGGCTCAACGAAACGCTCGCGAAAAATATCGTAGCCTTCCGTGAAGCAAACGGTGCGTTTACGGGCAGAAAGCAGCTCATGAAGGTGCCCAAGATGGGCCCGAAGGCATTTGAGCAATGCGCGGGCTTCCTGCGCGTGCCGGAGAGCAAGCTCGTGCTCGACAACACAGGCGTGCATCCGGAGAGCTACGCCGCCGCGGAAAAGCTATTGGAGCGCACGGGATATTCCCTCAAGGATGTTGCTGCGGGCACGATATCCGATCTGCCGGAGCGCGTCAAACAGGCGGGCGAGAGCAAGCTCGCGGCGGAATGCGGCGTCGGACTTCCGACGCTCAAGGACGTGGTCAAGGAGCTGGTCAAGCCCGGGCGCGACCCGCGCGACGAGCTGCCAAAGCCGGTCCTGCGCACGGACGTGCTGGATATCAAAGACATCGCGCCGGGCATGATCCTCACAGGAACCGTGCGAAACGTGATCGATTTCGGCGTCTTCGTCGATATCGGCGTGCATCAGGACGGGCTTGTCCACATTTCGGAACTGGTCAACCGCTTCATCAAGCATCCCAGCGAGGTCGTGTCCATCGGTGATGTGGTCAAGGTGCTCGTCCTCGGCGTGGACGTCGCGAAGAAGAGAATCTCCCTCTCGATGAAACAGGTGCAAGACTCGTAAATGCTTATCTAGCAGGAGGGGCAATATGCGGTTTGTCAATCTCAGAATGCAAAACGGCGCGCCGGCCGAGCTGATCCTCACCGCGCGGGATGAAAAAGGCTGCGAGACGGTCTATACCCGCGCGTTCCTGCCGCCGCAGCGGCTGATCCTGCTCGGCGGCGGGCATGTGTCCCAGCCGCTGTGCCGCTATGCCGCCGATCTTGGGTTTGATGTCGCCGTGGTGGACGACCGCCCGTCGTTTGCCAACGCCGCGCGCTTCGCGGAGGCGGGAAGCGTGATCTGCGATTCGTTCGAAAACGCCATCCGCGCACTGCAGATCACCAAATATGATTTTGTCTGCGTGATCACGCGCGGACACCGGCACGATGCGCTGTGCCTCCGCGCGCTGCTCGCCGGGGAACAGCCGCGCTATCTCGGGCTGATCGGCTCGAAAAGGCGCACGATCGAGCTTTTCAAGCTGCTCGAAGAAGAGGGCTTCGACCGCGCGAAGATCGATCAAATCCACACCCCGATCGGGCTTCCCATCGGCGCGGAGACGCCGAAGGAGATCGCGATCTCGATTCTCGCGGAGCTGATTCTGCATCGCAGCAGCCGCAGCGCAGAGCGGGACGCCGAGCGCCTCTCCCTCACCTCCCATGAGCCGGATCTGCTCGCCTATCTTCTTTCAAACGAAGAACCCTGCGCGCTTGCCGTCGTGGTGGAAAAAAGCGGATCCACACCCGTACCCACGGGCGCCGTCATGGCGGTCAACCAGCTCGGCGGCATCGTCGGCACCGTCGGCGGCGGCTGCGGGGAGTATGAGATCGTCAAGCACGCCCTGGAGACCCTGCGCACGGGGCAGGCGCAGCTTGTCCATCTCGACATGTCAA
>CAYPEV010000117.1:0-7645 GCA_964409605.1 uncultured Christensenella sp.
ATACCTGGACGCTGACCAAGCTCGCCCGCGCAATCATCGACATCTATCCCGCGCTGGACGGCGATCTCGTCTACACCGGCGCGATCCTCCACGACATCGGCAAGCTCAAGGAGCTGGAAACGGGCGAACTCGGCATCGCGAGCGGTTATACTGTGCGCGGCATGCTGGTGGGCCACATCTCAATCGGCATTTCGGACGTCGCCGCGGCGTGCGAACTCCTGGGCGTGCCGGAAGAGACCGCGATGCTCGTGGAACACATGCTGCTCGCGCACCACGGCCAGGCGGAGTTCGGCAGCCCGAAACTGCCGATGTTCCCGGAGGCGGAGGTGCTTGCGGAGATCGACCTTCTCGACAGCAAGATGTACGAGATGTTTGACGCGCTCTCCGGCGTTTCCGTCGGCGCATTTTCCGAGCGGCAGTGGGCGCTGGACAACCGCCAGATCTATTGCCACGGGCACGGGCACCTGAAAAAAGGCGAGAGCAAATAAATCCGTTCATATCCATACCCTTCGCGGAGCGCTGACCAAACGCTCCGCAGCTTATTTCACGTGAAAGCAATCGATACCGATTGCTTCGATTTTGATTTGAGATACAAGATGGAAAGGCATTCCTATGAAACTCCGCGCCGTCTCCCCGCTGGAAACGATCGTCAAGTATCTGATGATCGAGCTGTTTGCGATTCCGTTTTTTCTGCTGGTTTATAAGAATCTGACACCGTACCGGTATTTTTCCGTCATGCAGGCGCTGCAATACGCGCTGCTCGGCGCGGTCGCCCTGTTTATCCTGCTGCCCGTCTATCTGGAGCTGTTCGGCTTTGGTTCCATCCGTTTTGTGCTCTCAAAGCGCGGGGTCATCTACCAGAAACGCAGGCTGCGTTACCGCCTCGCCTGGGAGGATGTCAAGCATATCGCCCTCTGCACCAATCTCTACGGAAGGGTTTCCCGGCGCTGCTATCTCGTGTTTTATGCCGATGAAAACCCTAGGCTGATCACCGGCCGGTCGGAATTTCACCCGCGCGCGTTCGGCATGCAATACCGAAAGGGTCTGCCGGACGTAATTGCGACGTACTGCGATCTATCGATTGAAAACCTCGACGCCATCGAATCGGGCAAGCGCTGAATAGGCGCCTGTTTTCCGCGAAAGGAGGCGGCGCGCGTGATCGGTCAAACAAATGTGGAGATTCGCCTGGCGGCGGATGAGGATATCCCCGCCATCGCGCACATCATCAACGAAGCATGGAAGACGGCCTATGCGGGCATCATCCCGCAGAGCTACCTTGACGCGATCCGCGAGGAGGACAAGGTCAAAACCCTGCGCGAGGGGCTCGCCCGCGTACCGCATATGCGTTATTTTGTGCTCTGCGAGGACGGCGTGCCTGTGGGAGCCGCGAGCCTCCACCGCGCGCGAAGCGAGGATCTTCCCGATGCCGCGGAGTTCAGCTTTTTCTATTTTCTGCCTTCCGTCTGGCGCAAGGGCTACGGCACGATGCTCCTTGATTTCCTCAAGCACACCTCCGCAAGCGCGGGATTCCTTCGCATCTGCTGCTGGGTGTTGGAAGAAAATCACCGCGCGGTCTCGTTCTATGAATCGCAGGGGCTCCTGCGCGACGGCACGCGCCAGACGGAGACTATCGTGATCCCGCTGGAAGAGGTGCGCTGCGTAGGCCGGCTTGTATAACACGAAAGAAAAAACCGGCGGGGCACGAACCCCGCCGGTTTTCATGTGTCTTCACTCAGAAGAAGATATGCGTCACATACTGGTCGACCAGAACAAATACGCCGAGCACGGCGGTATAGATCACAAACCCCAGCAGCTTCTTTTTCTTGATCGCGGCGATCATCACCTTGACCGCGAAATAGCCCGTGATGCCCGCAACCAGCATGCCCGCGACAACCGTCGTCCAGTGTACACCCCCGATGCCCGCAGCCAGCGCTTCCGGCACCTCGATCAGCGCTCCGCCGATGATCGCCGGAATCGACATCAGAAACGAAAAGTCGGCGGCGGCCTTGCGGTTGAGTCCCGAGAACAGCGCGCCGGCGATGGTTCCGCCGGAGCGGGAAACGCTCGGCAGGATCGCCACGCCCTGCATGGTCCCGATCAGCAGCGCGTCGCTTATACGCATCTCCTTCATCTTGCGTCCGGTCTTGCCGTTGCTCCGCAGTAGGTCGCTGACAAACAGCAGCGCGGATGTGATCAAAAACCCGAACCCCAGGAACGAGCCGTTCTCCGTCGCCGTATAAAACGAAGCGAACGGCTCCACCTTCTTAAACAGGACCGCGATGATCACCGTAGGCACCGTCGCAAGGATCAGCATGCCGACGGTCTTCTGAAACGGATGGCGGAGCAGCTCCAGAATCATATCCCAATACACGATCACAACCGCAACCAGCGTCGCCAGGTGCAGCATCATGGTAAAGAACATCGCGCCTTCCGTCACGCCAAACATCTTCTGCAAAAGGAGCAGATGGCCGCTGCTGCTCACGGGCAGAAACTCGGTCAGCCCCTGCACCAGCCCCAGCAGCATCGCAATCCAAATCGTCATATCGTCCCTCAACTCTACAAAAAATCAAAGATTCCCGTACATCATACACACTTCCCGTATAAATCTCAAGGAAATGCCCCGCTTAAATATCCCCGCGCAGCGCGTAGACGCAGATGCCGACGCACTCCCGCAAAAAGTTGTTGAGCCTGAGGTACCAGACGTCCTCCGCCGGGATTCCGACGGCGTTGACGCCTTGCGCGCGCGCAACCTCGCCCGCGCGGTAGACATGAAAATTCGTGGTGACAAACGCGATGCGCGCATTGTTGCCGACGACTTGGTCGATGATGACCTTGGAGTTTTCAAAATTCTCCTTGGTGTTCTTCGCCTTCTCCTCGGTGTAGATGCGGCTTTCGTCCATGCCGCGCTCCACCATGTATTTCTTCATCGCGGAGCCTTCGGTGACGGTTTCACCCGCACCCTGTCCGCCGGAGACGACGCAGATGGCGTTCGGGTGCTGCTGCATGTATTCCATCGCGGTATTCAGCCGGTTTTCCAGCACCCAGGTGACCTTGTCCCCGTGCACTGCCGCGCCGAGGACGATCACCGCGTCCGCCTCCACGCGCTCACCCTGGCTGCTTGCGCGGATCATCAGAAACCCGCACACAAGGAATATGCCGATCGCAACCGCATAGCAGCCCGCGATCAACCACTTGAGAAACCGCAGAAAGCCCTTGTCCATTTTCGGCAGCACAAACGCGAGAAACACGAGCGGCACGCCGAAAAACGCGGGCAGAATCACGCCGAGGTTATAGTTGGAGAGTGTGGAGACGATCAGCGTTTCCACGATGAGCACCACGCCAAGGATGAGAAACACTTCGCGCAGCGCGCTGAACGAGTGCCCTCGCTTGCGCCAAACGCGGCAGGCGAAGATCAGCGCGGCGATCACGATGAGGAACACGGCCAGAATATAGAGTCTCCATCTGGTATACATATGGTTTCCTTTCAAGTGCCTGTATCGGAACGGCACAGGCATTGGGGGTTCGTCATAACCTGCACACGGGCGCAACGCCCGAGGACACCAGCATTATATAATATGAACGGGGACGCGCACAAACGCATCCCCGTTTCGTCACAGCATTGTTACAAAATGCTTTTCCTTTGCTTTTCGCGCCTTGCAACCGCCGCAGCGTGTTACAGCACCGTTTTGAGGAACTGTCCCGTATAGCTCCCCTCGACCTTTGCGACCTCCTCCGGCGTGCCTTGGGCAACGATGTTTCCGCCCGCGTTGCCGCCTTCGGGGCCGAGGTCGATCACATAGTCCGCGCACTTGATCACGTCGAGATTGTGCTCGATGACCAGCACGCTGCTGCCGGTTTCGCACAGCCGCTGCAGGATCTCAAGCAGACGCTTGACGTCGTCCACATGCAGCCCCGTCGTCGGCTCGTCGAGGATATACAGCGTGCGTCCCGTGTCCCTGCGGCTGAGTTCGGTCGCGAGTTTGACGCGCTGCGCCTCGCCGCCGGAGAGCTGGGTGCTGGGCTGGCCGATCTTGACGTAGCCAAGTCCAACGTCGTAGAGCGTTTCGAGCTTTCTTGCGATCTTCGGCAGCGGCTTAAAGAAGCGGAGCGCCTCCTCTACCGTCATGTTCAGCACGTCGTAGATGTTCTTGCCCTTATAGTGCACCTCCAGCGTTTCGCGGTTATACCGCTTGCCGCCGCAGACTTCGCAGGGGACATAGATATCCGGCAGGAAATGCATCTCGATCTTGATGATGCCGTCCCCGTTGCAGGCTTCGCACCGGCCACCCTTGACGTTGAAGCTGAATCTTCCGTTGTTGTAGCCGCGCATGCGGGAGTCCGGCGTGTTGGCAAACACCGCGCGGATCAGGTCGAAGAGGCCGCAGTACGTCGCGGGGTTGCTGCGCGGCGTCCGCCCGATCGGGCTTTGGTCGATGTCGATCACCTTGTCCAGCGCGTCGATCCCTTCAATGCGGTCATGGTCGCCCGGCCGCGTATGCGCGCGGTTGAGGTCGCGAAGCAGCGTCTTTTTGACGATCTCGTTGACGAGGCTCGATTTTCCGCTGCCGGAGACGCCCGTTACGCAGACGAACTTGCCCAGCGGAATCTCCACGTCGATGTTCTTCAGGTTATGCGCGCGCGCGCCGCGGATGCGGAGCGACTTGCCGTTGCCCGGCCTGCGTTCCCCGGGAATCTCGATCCGCTTTCTGCCGCTGAGATAGTCGCCCGTGATGGATTTCTCGTTTGCGGCGATCTCCTCCGGCGTTCCGACGGCAACCACTTCGCCGCCGTGTTCTCCGGCTCCTGGACCAATATCCACCACATAGTCCGCGGTTCGGATTGTTTCTTCGTCGTGTTCCACCACAATCAGGGTGTTGCCGAGGTCGCGCATGCGCTGGAGCGTCTTGAGGAGCCGCGCGTTGTCCCGCTGGTGCAGTCCGATACTCGGTTCGTCGAGGATATACAGCACACCCACGAGCCCGCTGCCGATCTGGGTCGCGAGGCGGATACGCTGCGCCTCGCCGCCGGAAAGCGAAACGGCCGAACGCGAAAGGGTCAGATAATCGAGGCCGACGTTGACAAGGAAGCCGAGCCTTGCGTCGATCTCCTTCAAAATCTGCTCCGCGATCATCGTTTGCGTCTTGCCGAGCTGGAGATTGCGCAGAAAATCCCGCGCGCCGCGCACCGGCAGGTCGGAGAGGTCCGCGATGTTGATGTCTCCCACCGTGACCGCAAGGCTCTCGCGTTTGAGTCGCTTGCCCTTGCAGTCCGGGCAGGGCGTCTGCGTCATGAAGCGCTCGATCTCCTGCTTGCTGTAGTCCGATGTGCTTTCGCGGTAACGCCGTTCCATATTGACGGCGATTCCCTCAAACGGCGCGTCGAAGCTTCCGCTGCCGAATTCCTTCTTGTAGGCGATGTGAAGCTTGTCTTTTCCGGTGCCGTAGAGGATCGCGTTCTGCACTTCCTGGGGCAGTTCTTCATACGGTGTTTTCATCGAAACGCCGTAGTGCTTGGTCAGCGCCTCGAAATACATCGCGGCGATCGTTCCTTTGGAGCCGCTGTTCCAGCCCATCACGTTCACGCATCCCTGCGCGAGCGAGAGCCGCCCGTCGGGAATCACGAGGTCGGGGTCTACCTTGAGCAGCGTTCCGAGGCCCGAGCAGGTCGGGCACGCGCCAAAGGGGTTGTTGAAGGAAAACATCCGCGGCGTGAGTTCTTCGATGCTGATGCCGCAGTCCGGGCAGGCATAGTTCTGCGAAAAGAGCATCTCCTCGCCGTCCACAACCGCCACGATGGCAAGCCCGTTGCCGAGGCGGAACGCGGTCTCCAGCGAGTCCGTAAGTCGCCCTTCGATTCCGGGTTTGATCACGATGCGGTCGATGACCGCCTCCACCGTGTGCTTGAATTTCTTGTCCAGCGCCGGCACGTCCGCGATGTCGTAGACCGTCCCGTCCACGCGCACGCGCACGTAGCCTTCGCGCTTGAGCTCGTCGAAGAGCTTCTGGTGCTCGCCTTTTCTGCCGCGGATGCAGGGCGCGATGATCTGCGCCTTCGTCTCCTCCGGCAGGGACATCACGCGGTCGACCACCTGATCGATGGTCTGTTTTTCGATCGGCTGCCCGCAGTCCGGGCAGTGCGGCACGCCGCAGCGCGCGTACAGGAGGCGCAGATAGTCGTGTATCTCGGTCACGGTGCCGACGGTACTGCGCGGGTTGTGGCTCGTGCTCTTTTGGTCGATCGAGATCGCGGGCGAAAGCCCGTCGATGCTGTCGATATCGGGCTTTTCCATCTGCCCCAGAAACTGGCGCGCGTAGGAGGAAAGGCTCTCGACATATCTGCGCTGCCCTTCGGCATAGATGGTGTCAAACGCGAGGCTCGACTTTCCGCTGCCGGAAAGCCCGGTGAACACGACGAGCTGATCGCGCGGAATCACGAGGTCGATGTTTTTCAGGTTGTGCTCCCGCGCGCCTTTGATGATGATGTCCTTCATGAGGAGTCCCTTTCGTTATATGCCCGCCGGCTTGAGTCCGGCTGGCGGAATCGGTATCGCCATGACCTCGGCATCCGCACAGGCGCCGCGATCAAATAAGTCCGATGTTCTAGTATATCACAATTTCTTGCATGCGTCTTCCGAAGAACACAACAAAGCTGTCGCCTGCGCAAACACTCGTTCGGAACGATCCCAGTATACACGAAAACAGCGGCCGTCGCAAACACTTGTTCGTAAATTTTTATTGTATTTTCAGGGCAACTGTTCTGTTTCACCCATCCCGCATCCCGCTCCGCGTTCCCCTCGATGCGCCTTTCCCTTGTTCCTGCAAAAATCGTGTTATCCACACCTTTATCCACCATTGTGGATAACTTTTGTGGAAGGGTTGTGGACAGTGCGTTTTCCCTTGTGTTGGCGTAAAATTGCACCCCAACATCCTGTGGTTGAGACCATTTTTGACGTTTTGATACTCTATAACCAGGAATCATTCTCGCTCAAAAAATAGGGAAAACAAAACCCGCGCGCATTGCTGCCGCGGGTTCTATGGGTTTTGTCGGATGACGGAAGATTACTCCTCGTCCTCTTCTTCCTCTTCGTCTTCCATGGCTTCGAAGCGTTCTTCCACGATCTTGGACAGAGCTTCCATCTTGTCCTCGTCCGCGGGGAGAAACTCCTCATATTCGCCATTGACAACGATCTTCATGATGTAGACTTCCGCGCCGTGCTCGTGCTCTTCTTTGTCTCCGCACTCGTCGTCGTCACACTCACAACCGCAGCCACAGCCACAGCCGCTCTCAGGATCGACAAGCACCGCATACTCCTGACCTTCATAATCAAAATAGTCTACGATCTCAAGTTCAAACTCATTGCCCTCGTCATCGGAAAAAACCACCAAATCGCGCTGTTCTTCCATGCGGTTCACCACCTTTACGTTTCTGCCTGTTTTCAGGTCACTTCATTCTACCGTATTTCCCGGGGAAGCACAAGAAAGGAAACGTGAGTTTGTTACGCATAATTCGTGACAACCACTCGCTTTTTCGCCGTTTTTTGAGCAACTTTACCCTCTGAAACTGAAAAATCGCCGAAAAACTCGCTTAAAGGCCCGTCGCCTCAAAAATTTTTGGCATCTGCTTTTGATTTATGATACAATAAAAT
>CAYPEV010000118.1:0-7608 GCA_964409605.1 uncultured Christensenella sp.
GTATTATTCGCTGTTTGGCGCGATCATGGCCTCCGGCATCGGACTCGATCTTTTTTCGCGGGAAAAGCGCGAGAAGTGTATGGATTTTCTCCTGACGAAGCCGCGCCTGAGGAGACGCCTGTTCTTCGAAAAGCTGTTTGCCGCGCTTTTGCTGCTGCTTGCCTCCAACGCGGTGTTTGTCGCCTGCTCGCTTGCGCTCTACCGCGCCTATGCGCCCGCGCCGCAGGTGATGGGGCGCGCGCTTCTCGCCGCCTCGGCGCTGCTGCTGACGGAGCTTTTGTTTCTTGCGATCGGCGCATGTGCCGCGGTGTTCGCGCGGCGCGTGCGTTCGGTCTCCGGGACTGCGACTGCGATCGGGTTCGCGGGATTTCTGCTCAGCGCGCTGCATAGCCTGCTGGAAGAGGAAAAGCTGCGCTATGTTACTCCGTTCAAGTATTTCGACGCGGCAAAGGCGTTTTTTGACGGTTCGTTTGAACGCAACTATGCGCTCACCGGCGCGGCGCTCACGCTTGTGCTCATCGCCGCGGCATACGTGCGCTATACCAGCGAAGACGTACCCGCGCTGTAGGAGGAAATCATATGAGCCTTATTCGAAAAGAGATCAAATCGGGTCTCAAGCCGTTCCTCTTCTGGACGCTCGGCCTGTTCGCCTTCATCTTTGCGGGCATTGTGAAGTCAAGCGCCGCGATGGCGGACGGGCAGTTCATGACCGAACTGATCCATAAATTCCCGCGCATTGTCATGGCCGCGATGGGCATGGCAAACGTCGACATTTCACAATTCGGCGGGTTTTATGCGGTGCTGATGCAGTATGTATCCCTGCTCACGGCGGTCTATGCCGCGCATCTTGGCAACGGCGCCGTCTCGCGGGAACGCGTGGACAAGACGTACGAATTCCTGTTTACGAAGCCGCGCTCCCGTTCCTTTATCCTCGCGCGAAAGCTCCTTGTGGGGCTGCTGTTTCTTTCGCTCTATGCCTGTCTGAACTTTGTGTTTTCACTGCTCGCGGTACAGCAGCTTGGGCTTTCGGGTGATTATTCGGCATTGTTTGTGCGTTTTTCGCTTGCGCTCTGGTTGACCGGCCTCGTGTTCTTTGCGCTTGCCGCCCTGTTTGCGGCGGGCTTTCGCGCGGCGGAGCATGGCGCGCGGGCGGGCAACCTCGCCGTGCTCGGCGCCTATGTGCTTGCCGTCGTATATGATCTGGTCGAGAGGCCGGGGCTGCTGCGGATAGTTACCCCGTTTCGCTATTTTTTGAATGCGGAACTGATCGAAACAACGGTGAATCCGCTTTATGCGCTGCTCTGTCTGCTGCTCTTTGGCGTGTTCCTGCTTTTTGCGTTTATTCGATTTGAACGGCGGGATCTCGCCGCGGTCTGACCGCATTGACGTGACAAAACGGCAAACTCTTTTCAAACCTTCCGTAAAACCGACCAAACAGAGCGCTTTTTGCTTTGTGCGGGCCGTTTTTTGTGGTAACATCATCCCGATTCATCCGAAAACGGGAAACGGAGACAAACGGCAAAAGTATGGACTTCCTGAATATGACCTTCTGGAACAACACCGTTCTGGATTATATCGCCTTTCTCGGCGCGCTGGCGCTGGGTGGCGTGCTGATCTTTACGCTCGGCCGCATCGCGCTGAAGCGCATCGCGGCGTATCACGAAAAAACGCAGTCGCCTTATGCGCTGCTCTCGCTCTCCGGCGTAAAGCGCTATCTGCTGCCGACCGCATATTTTATACTCTTCTATGCCTGCATGCGGATGCTGACACTGCACGAGAAACTCAACACGCTCGTGCGCAGTCTTTCCGTGTTGTTTGCCATCGTGATGGGGGCGATGTTTCTTGCCTCCCTCGCCGCGCTGTTTTTTACGAAGCTAGGCAAGGGCAAGGGGGACAGCGCGTCGCTCGCCATCAAGTGGCTGATCCGGCTTGCGAAGATCGTCATCTGGGGCATTGCGCTGATCCTGTTTCTCGATAACGTCGGCGTCAAGATTACCTCGCTCGTCACCGGCCTCGGCATCGGCGGGGTTGCGCTCGCGTTTGCCGCACAGAGCGCACTAACGGATATCTTCTGCTTCTTTACGATCTTCTTCGACAAGCCGTTTGAGATCGGCGATTTCATCATCGCGGGGGAACACATGGGCACCGTGGAGCACATCGGCGTGAAGACCACGCGCCTGCGCGCCATCGGCGGGGAGCAGCTGATCGTCTCCAACGCGGATCTCACCGGCTCCCGCATCCGCAACTATAAGACCATGCAGCAGCGCCGCGTGAGCTTCACGCTGGCGGTAACGTACGATACGCCGTCGGAGAAGCTCAAGGAGATTCCGCAGATGATCCAAGCCATTGTGGAGGAGGCGGAGGACGCCTCGTTTTCACGTGCGCATTTTGCCTCCTTTGGTGCGTACAGCCTGAATTTTGAGGTGGTCTATTTCGTGCTGAGCGCGGATTATGACCACTACATGGAGATCAACCAGCGCATCAACCTCGGCATCAAGGATGGCTTTGAGCGCCTCGGCGTAAGCTTTGCACTGCCGACGTCGATGGTGCAGCTTTGCAAAACGCCCCAATAGCGAACAATTCCGATCTGCCGGCAAAGGCGGGTGAGGTGAACAACATCTCTCCGCCTTTTTTTAGTCGTCTTTGCCGTATTGTCCGCGCTTGCCGCCGGATTTTTGCAGCGCTTTGCTCATCTTGGCAATTTCGGTGAAGCGCTGCTGCTTTTGCCTGAGATAGTTTGCCTGCCCGGCGGCATACTGCGACTCGCGACGGAGCTTTTGGTAGCTCTCGAAGCGCGAGAGCGGCAGCTCGCCCGCTGCAATTGCCGCCTGCACCGCGCAGCCCGGCTCACGCTCGTGGCTGCAGTCCGCGAACCGGCAGAAGGGGAAATACTGCTCCACATCGGCAAACGATTCGTGGAGGCCGTTTGCCGCGTCCAGCATGCCTAGCTCCCGCATGCCCGGCGTGTCGATGATCATGAGGCCGCTATGAAGGCGGATGAGCTGACGATGCGTGGTCGTGTGCCGTCCTTTGCTGTCGTCCTCGCGGATCTCGCTGACCGCCATGATCTCTTCGCCCGCGAGCGCGTTGACAAAGCTGGACTTGCCCACGCCGGAACTGCCGAGCAGCACGATCGTGTGCCCCGGCTTGAGATAGGCTTTGAGCGCGTCAAAGCCGTTGCCCGTCTTCGCGCTGACGGCGAATACATCCACGCCCGCCGCAACGCGCAGGATCTCGTTCCTCTGCTCGTCATATGACGGCACGAGATCCGTTTTTGTGAGCACGACGACAGGAACCGCGCCGGACTGCCACGCGAGCGTGAGATACCGCTCCAACCGCTTGGGGTTCAAGTCGTGGTTGAGCGATTGCATGATGAACACATGATCAAAATTGGCTGCGACCGCCTGATCCGGCTCGCCCAGCGTCGGGTTTTTGCGGGCAAAATAGGACCTGCGGGGCAGCGTCTGCGTGATGACGCTGTCGCCCTGTTCGTTGTAAGAGATCAGCACAAAATCCCCCGTCGTGGGGAATTCCTGCTCGCCGCCGTTGAAATAGACGGCGGGCTTGAGACGCCCGAAGTATGCACCGCGGTCAGAGACGAGCGCATAGCGCTCCTTGTGCACCGCGGTGACGCGCGCGGGGATTTCAAGAATCGTCCCGCGCGCCTCCAGCGCCGCGCGCATGGCGGGTAAAAACCCATAGGCTTCCAGGCCCGCCGAGTGGCTCATTGCGGTTTCCTCGAGAGAAGCGCGGCAAACCGCTGCCGCAAAGAACGCTGCGGATGCGCGGGCGTTTGCGCATCGTATGCGTGGTGCTGAGACGCGCAACCCCTGCAAGGATGCTGCGCGAATGCGCTGCCGAATTGTCCGGCGTTGAGCGTCGACCCCTGCGCGGGGGACGCGAAATAATTATGCGGATCGGGGTACATAATTCCCTCCCAATAGTCTGCTTGTCGCTTTCGGCGCGGCGGCTTGAGCGAGAGGCGGAAGACCGCCCGGCTGAGCGCGCGCTCCAGATCGAATTCCGGCTGCTGCCGGAGCATGATTGCGCCGGATGGCGCAACGTCAAGGCGAAGTTTGCTCATGCGCGCTGTAACCTCCCGTCGAGATAGTTGGAAAAACCCTTTGCGCGCGCTTGCGCCGGCTTTTCCGGGAGCTTTCTCCCGCGCGCTCTGTTGCGCTGTATGCACACAGAATCGCACGTGGGCGTCAGGTTGGCGCAGCCAAACAGGCCGTGGTTCATCGTTGCTTCCAACGAAGGGGAAGCATACGTTCGTTCAAAATCGGTAAACATGGTTTCCTCCATAGAAATCACTGGTCGTCGTGTGTCCGGCCGTTCGGCGGGCACGGTTCGGAAGCGCGCGGTGTTCCGCGCGGGCTGCGCTGCGCTGCAAAAAACCAGCGGCAGCAGGGCGACTGGCGCGATGCTCTGTCCTTTCATACGCGCTGCGCCTTTCCATAGGCAGGGGCGGGAAAACGCCCGGTGCTCATGCGGGCTCCCTTTGCCGCCTCTTTGCCGGGGATCATCCGGCCCTTGAAAGAGGCGGGCTGTTTGTCTGCGGTAACGGCGCAGACAAGCGGAAGCAATCTCATAGACGTCTCCATCGAAAGGATGCTCGACGGCAATTCATTCACGTAAATCATATCTCTCTCTCCTTGCGCACAACATGCGCGGTCCCGTCGTATTCAGGGCATAAAAATAGCCGTGACGGGCAGCCCACTCGGGACTGCTCTCACGGCGGATTCGGTCTGATGCGCGCTTCTGACTGCAAACAAAAACGAGCACACCCGATCGATATGCCCGTAACAATACAGTTCTTCGAAAGGTTCTGCTGACAGACGCGCTAGCTGCTCCACGGCGGGTTATCGAAACAAACCTTCGAAAACCGGTGCGTTGCCTGTGATGCGCGCGGCGCCTGACGTATTCAGTTGTTAGGCTTTGGCCACCCCTACATTGGTCAGCATTTGTCGTTTTTCCCCTTTCCGATTCCGCGTGGTGCGAGGCGCACCCGTTTGTGAATCATTACGGGCAGAGTATAGCATGCAATTTTCTTTTTATGCAAGAGAAATTTACGAAAAAAATCATATATTTTCGCAATCACGCGAGAAAAGCTTGTATATACTCTAATAAATAAAAAATCCGGCTTAAAAAGCCGGAAAAGAGGTTGTAACGGGAGATTTCAGCGCGCGAGTGCGTCCGCGCCGAAGACCGCGAAAACGCAGAGTACAACGCTCAGGATCATATACAGCAGCGCAAGCATGGGCTTTCCGCCGGAGAGCAGCCCGTGCGCCTCCAGCGCAAAGGTGGAAAAGGTGGTGAATCCGCCGCATATGCCGACCTTGAGAAACAGGAGCGTGCGCGGATCGAGCGAAGGCGCGCGCCCGGCGGATGCAACGATGAGGCCGATCAGAAACGCGCCGAGCACATTGATGCCGAGCGTGATGAACGGAAAGCCGCTCTCATGATGCAAGGGCAGCAGCCCGAGCAGATAGCGAAGCACGGAACCGACAAGGCCGCCGAGGCCGACGAAGACGCAGTTGAGGAACGTGGTCAAGATGGTATCTCCAAACGTGGTTTCTTTGCGCGCGTGCGCACGCGATGGTACATAGCATAGCACAAGAGGCGGCAGCATGCAAAACGAATTGCCTGCGGCACGGCTCTTTGCGCGGGAACCGCCAGGGCAAGCGGCTTTATATTTGGCGCCGGCATTTTTACCACGAGTGGTAACGGCCGTTTTTCTCGAAAACCAAACGCAAAAAGCGGAAAACAGGCGTTTCTTTGATACCACGCAAGGTAATGCGCGAGAACATCGCGTCTTTCGCGCAAACATACGGGGCAAGCAAAGCCGACGGGTTCGGAAAAAAAGAGGCAGCCGGCTTGCGCGGGCTGCCTTTGGAGAGGGTTCGTTTTTTGATCTCAGAGCTGGATTTCGACCTTGATCGGAGAAACGCCCGTGAGCGCGCGGCTGCGCGCGTCCGGCTGGCTTGTGCCCGCGTAGAGCGTGTATCGTCCGCCGGGGAAGAAGCGCTTGCCAGCGTCGTCCACTACCGTCAGCGAGGCAGGGGAGACCGCGAAGGAAACTGTGCCCGATTCGCCCGCGCCGAGGGAGACGCGCGCAAAGCCGCAGAGGATGGGGTTTGGCGTCGCATGCGGGGTGTCTTCCGCGCGGATATAGAGCTGTACGACATCCTCGGTTGCAACCGCGCCTATGTTTTGCACGTTCGCGTGGACGAGAAGACCGCCGTCCTGCAATTTTTCCGCGCTCGCGGCAAGCACGCGCACGTCCCCGTACGTCAGGCCGAAACCAAAGGGGTAGAGCGGCGCGCGGTCAAGATAGCGATAGGTGCGGCCCCGCATGGAATAGTCCGTAAACTCCGGCAGGTGCAGCAGATCTTCGTCGTGATAGAACGTCACGGGCAGCTTGCCGGAAGGGGACCGCCTGCCGAAGAGCAGGTCGGCGACCGCCTTTCCGCCGCGCGCGCCGGGATACCAGGCGCAGAACACGGCGTTCGCGCGCCGTTCCGCCTCGGAAAGATCGATCGAACTGCCCGCAAGCAGCATGACCACCGTGGGTTTGCCGACCGCGAGCACGCGCGAAAGCAACTCCCGTTGTACCTCCGGCAGGAGAAGATCCGGCTTGTCGCCCGCTTCCATGCTGTTTCCGTCGTCCGGCGCTTCGCCTTCCAGCGTCTCGTCGAGACCCAGCACGAGGAGCACCGTGTCGCTGTGCTCCGCGACGGTGACCGCCTCCGCAATACGGTCGTTTTCAAACGCGAGCACTTCGGTCTTGCGGCGGTAGAGGTCGCAGCCCGGCGCATAGAGCACGCGCACGTCGTCCCCGCATTCGTCCTGCACGCCCTCGAGAATCGTAATATAGCGCGAAGAGGTGCCGTGGTAGTTGCCTGTGAGGGCGAGGCGGCTGTCCGCATTCGGGCCGATCACGCCGAGCGTCTTGAGCCGATCTTTCTTCAGCGGGAGGATGCCGTCGTTTTTCAGGAGCACGCAGCTCTTCAGCGCGGTCTCCTGCGCAAGCGCGAGATGCTCCCCGCACTCCACGGTCTCATAGGGCACCTCGTCATATGCGCTGCCTTCGCCCATGATGCCAAGCAGATAGCGCGTGGTAAAGGCGCGTTCTGCGGCGAGTGTGACCTGCGCTTCGGTGATCAGGCCCTGATCGAACGCGGACTTCAGCAGCAGATAGACCGAGCCGCAGTTGATGTCGCAGCCGTTTTGGAGGGCGAGCGCGGCGCTCTCCTCCGGGCTGCCGGTCACGCCATGTCCGGTATGAAAATCGATCAGCGCCCAGCAATCGGACACCACGAAGCCCGCAAAGCCCCACCTGCTGCGCAGGATATCGACCAGCAGCGTCTTGCTGCCGCAGCAGGGTTCGCCGTTGACGCGGTTATACGCGCCCATGACGCTCTCTACCTGTGCGTCCTTGACCAACGCCTCGAACGCGGGCAAATAGGTCTCCCACATGTCTTTTTCTGTGGCGATGGCGTTGAAGTGATGGCGGATCGCCTCCGGCCCGCTGTGTACGGCGTAGTGCTTGGCGCAAGCGCTGGCGGTCATGACGTCGCCCTCGCCCTGCATACCCCGGACAAACGC
>CAYPEV010000119.1:0-2228 GCA_964409605.1 uncultured Christensenella sp.
TGCGCCTCTTGCATGAAGGCGCTCTCCGGGACGTGGTCAGCTCCGGCGAATCTCTGCCGGCATTTGTGGACTATCTCCCGCAGCTCCGCAGTGAGCGTGACGCTGCGATTCTCTACTGTTTCCTGCATCGGCTGGAGATTGCCGAAGTACAGCATCTGCCGGAAGGGTTCCATATGCGTCTGCTCGGCAGGTAAAGCGAACCGGCGCGCAGCCTGCACGATCATCATTTATTTCCCCGGAAGCGAATCAAACCCACACTCTCTCACTCCAATCAAGACGCGTCCGCCGGTTTTCGGCGGGCGCGTCTTGACTTTCCTGCTTTCCTGCATACCGCTCGCGCTTTCCCGCAAGGAAAGGGAATCCAACTCCTGCGCCGAAAAAGGAAGCGGGCCGTGCGCCACACCCGCGACCAGCACGCGCGCCGAGACAACGCGGCATCAGAAACGCTTTACAATATCGATTTTCGATATTATAATCAGCACAAAGAGGTGGTTCTGTTGCAAGACAAAATTCACAGGAAACTGTTCCTCGGATTCATACAAATGCATATCCTCTATCATGCAAAGCGGGAGCCGATCTACGGCGTATGGATGATGGAGGAATTGCGCGCACACGGTTATGAGATCAGCCCGGGCACGCTGTATCCCATCCTGCATGAGATGGAATCGCTGGGACTGTTGCGCGCGTCATCCGCCATCGCCAACGGCAAGGTGCGCAAGTATTATACGATTACACCCGCCGGAACAGACGCGCTGGCAGAGGGCGTTGCAAAAGCCGCGGAACTTCTGCGCGAGATCGGCAAATAAAAACAGAATCTCTCACCTCCGTTTCGCCGATTCGCTTCTTTGGGCGAACAATCATCTGAAGCCATTATCAAATGAGGGCAGCATGAAACAGGAAAGCTTTCAGGAGCATATCATCCGCCAACGCATGTACGGATTGTATCTTTCCAGACCCTGTCGCGATCTGGAACGGCTCTCGCACGAACTCCTTGGCCTGCACAGTTGGTTTTATCGCAACGTGCCGTTCTCGGCGTTGATCCGCGGGGCGGATATCGCGGGCTGGAAAACGCGGCTGACCAAGACCTGGCTCTACCGCGGAACGCTGCATGGCATCGTCTACGACGACCTTCCGGATTTGCTCGCGCTGCACAGCGGGGATTCGTACCTGACGCGCATGTTCGGCGAGACGCTGGTCGAAACCGCGGCACAAGAGGTGATCCGCTACATGGAGGACGGCGTGACATCCCGCGCGGAGTTTCGCCGGATCTTCAGCGGAAGATACAGCGGGGAGATGATCGACGCGCTGTTTTCGCCCTGGGGAGGTATCTTTGTCTATCTTGCGCGGCAGGGTCGCGTCGCCTTCCGGGATATGGCGAGCAGGGATTTTGATCTGATTTCCGCCGAACCTGCCCGCACGTTCGAAGATGTGCTGCCGGAGCTTGTGCGTCGCTATTTCTCGGTCTACGGGCCCGCGACGCTGAGCGACGCCGCCTGGTTTTTCGGATTTTGGAAGGACGAATCCTCGCGCTTGCGCAAGCTGCCGCTGGACGATCTCGTCTGCCAGGAACACAACGGCAGCCTCTACTACAGTGTGCGGGAGAGTGGAGAAATGGATATTCCGGAGTTGACGCTTCTTTCGGGATTTGACCCGTATATCGTCTCCTATGCCGATCGCGGCGCGGTCGTCCCTGCGGAGCACAAGAGCAAGCTCGTCTTAAAATCCGGCATCTGTAACCCCTCCGTCGCGCTCAACGGGCGTGTAGCCGGCATCTGGAATATCGTCAAAGGCGAGCCCGTCGTCACCTTCTTCGAAAAGCAGCCCAAGCGGGTCGTCTCCGAAGCGATGGCGCGGGTCGACGCGATCCGCTTTCGGGTGCAGTAGGAAGTCCGCACGCGCACCCCGCGCGACAAAGGACCGCCGATCGGTCCACGTTGGATGGCAGGCATTTGATGGCGAGCGACAGCGGTTGTCTATTGACATGCCCTTCGGATTGGGTTAGGCTTATTTCGGTTGGAACCTCACGCCTAACGGCACTACCGATCTGGTGTATGCGTTCTCAACTTATCTTCCCTGGAGGTATTTCTCATGGCATGTTTCCTTGTTTCCGCCGCCGAGGCGGTCGTCGTTACGCTCGCAACACAGGTCGTGCTCGCACACGAAAACAAACTGCTCCCGAAATTTCAGCGGGAAGCGGACACGAAAGCCGAGCGCCCGGCGGAGAAAAT
>CAYPEV010000119.1:2328-7494 GCA_964409605.1 uncultured Christensenella sp.
CTGCTTGTCACCGTCTTTGCGGCAATCGCCAGCACCGTGTTGTGGTATCGAAACGCGCCGGATGATAAAATGAAGCTCAACGTGCTCTGTTTCCTCTTCTGGGGCGCGTCGATCATGTGGTTCGTCGACGCGGTCTTTGCCTATGCCGAGCAGGGCGCGGCTTACTTCACGCCACAACCCGCAATGATGCTCAACGACCTGTTTCTGGGGCTCTGCGCCGTCGCGTTCGGGTTGATCGTCTGGCTCGCGGTTCTGTTGATCAAGGACCCGAAAGGCGTTGTCCGTTCAACGCTTCTCAAGAAAAAACACTAGGCTTGCGCCGATCGTCCGCCGGATGCAGATTCGGCGGATTTTTTCTCGCCGCGTTTGCGGGGTGCGCTTTACAATTCCGGAGGAACTATGTTTGATTCGCTGGAGGCCTGCGTTTCCGCCTGGGAACAAGCAGGCGGGCACGGGGATTTGGCGGCGCGCATCGAGCGAAACGCACGCTGGATCCCATACTACTCCTTTCTTGCGGACGGGCGCGAGGAGGCGGACGCCGGCATCGACCCGCACGCTGCCGAAGTGACGCGGGAGCTGTTCTCCCGCGGGCTTGTCCGCGCGGGTTCGTCTGTGCTCGATATCGGGTCCGGCACGGGCTCGTTTGCGTTGGCATTCGCTGCACGCGGACTTCCCGTCACCGCGCTGGAGATGGATGCCCGCTCCCTCGCCGTCTGCCGCGCGCAGGCGGAGCGACTGGGGCTTAGCCGGATTCGCTATGAAAACCAAATGTGGGAGACGTTTTCGCCGGAGGAGAAGCACTCCTTCGTGTTTTCCTCCATGTGCCCCGCCGTCTGCAACTATGACGAGCTTTTGCGCATGGAATCCTACGCTGCGGAGGCGTGCGGCATCATCGCGGTCACGCGCGGTTCCTATGACCTGCACCGAAAGCACCTCATGGAGCTTCTCTGCGTGCGCCCCGCCGGCATGACGACCGAGGCGCTCTGGTATTATGAGGCGCTGTATCTCGCGGGAAAGCAGCCGGAGGTGCGGTGCTGGTCGAGAACGTTTTCGTATGAACTGCCGCTTTCCGATGCCATCCTGCGCAGCGAGCGTTATTTTGAGATATTCGGCATCGCGCCGGAGGCGTCCCGCCCGATCCTGACGGACTACTTCCGCGCAGCAGCAGAAGACGGCATGGTGCCGGACGAAACGCAGCTCAACACTGCGCTGATCACCTGGCGCGTATAATTTTTCCCGGATCTCTGCTCAATTCTCAGCAGTCGCCTTGCATTCTTCAGGGCGTCTTTTCGTATGTTGACAGCGCACCGTTTCATCTCCATAATGAATGCTAAGTATCCCATCCGTTCGTTTCCCATCGATCAAAACCAATCTGCCGTTCGCGAAAATACTTTGGATCATGAGGTGCTTATGGTAAAGTCCAGATTGATCACAGGCCCGATTCTTTACGCGAAGACACGGCGGCGCCTGGCTCCGTCAAAGCTATCTGCGCCGCTCGTTCGGCTCGGCCGTCTGCTCATCCCCACCTACTTAAAATATGCGCTCGCGTTTGAAAAGGTTGATATCCTCTCGCCGGAGCTGATTTTGGACGAGATTCGCGATTTTCAGGCGCAGCGAACACGTTTGATCGTTGCCTTCCGCCATCCGTACGGGGACGAGCCGCAGCTGCTGTTTCACGTGTTTGAAAACATGCTGCCGCGGATTGCAAGACAGGCGGGAAAACCGCTTCTTCGTCCGCCCAGTCTGCGCCTGGTGCATGATTACGCAGTGCCGCTCTGGGGCAACGCGTTCATCCGCTTCATTCTGCCACGCGCGGGCGCGATGCCGGTCTACCATGTTAAGTGTGATACCGGCAGCCTCTCGAGTATTCGCGCCGCGCTTCGCGACGGCGCGAGTCCGCTCGGCCTTGCGCCCGAGGGACAGATTTCGTATCACAGCGAAACGCTTCCGAGAATCGAGCAGGGCGCGGTGCGCATGGGGTTCTGGTGTGCGAGCGATCTTGCGCGCGCCGGACGCACGGAGGATGTGCATATCCTCCCGCTCTCCGTCCATTACCGCTACGACAAGCGGGATTTTCACAGGATTCGCTCCGCCGTATCGAAACTGGAACGCCTCTGCGGGCTGGACGCACAAGCGGGTGAAGAGGGCACGCCGCTCTGCGCACTGCTGCCCCGGCTCGACGCAATCGAGAGATGCCTGCTGGCACTCGCGGAGGGATTTTATCGCGACACATATGGGTATATCGTGCCGGACGCCGTCGCGGGCGAGGACGACGCGCGTGAACGGCAGCGTCGCTGGGGCGCCCTGCTGCCCGCGGCGCTTATGGCCGCGGAGCATGCGCTCGGCATCGATCCGGGTCAGGAAGATCTCGTCGGGCGGATGTATCGTGTCCGCCTGGAAGGCTGGGCCCGCGTGATTCCAGAGGAGTCTCTCGCTTCGCTCCCGCCCGTGGCGCTCGCGCTGGCGGATCGCCGGGCGGGCGAAGGATGGTTTGCGATGCGGCACATGGAGCTGGTGGATCTGATGTCCTATCACGACGTGTCCTATCTTGCGGGCGAATCCGGCAACCCGCCGAATGATGATCGCATCATCGAGGGGGTATACAACCTGATCGATCTGACAAACCGCCTCATGGGCGGTAACGTCTCCAACCGTCCGAACAACATTCGAAAACGCGCGATCCTCGTCCCCGGCGAGCGATTGAACCTATCCGAATGGATGACGGAATACCGCGAAAGCCCGAAGCAGACCGCGCGCCGCGCAACCGAAGCACTCGCAAAAAATCTGGAAGACTGCATAGAAAGGGTTCAACATGAAACAAACCGCTGAGTCTGTAACCGCCCGACCCGCAGGCAAGCTCCCGCTCTCTGTGAAGCTCGGCTTCGGCATCGGCGACCTGGGAGGGAACCTTTTTTTCACCGCGATGGGCTTTTATTCGCTGATCTATCTGACGGATACGGTCGGCCTCGCAGCTTCGCTCGCGGGGATCGCGATCCTGATCGGGAAATTCTGGGACGCGGTCACCGACCCGATGATGGGATTCCTCTCCGACCGTACGCGCTCCCGCTGGGGACGCCGGCGCCCATACCTGCTCTTCGGCGCGCTGCCGTTGCTGCTGACGATGTGGTATTTCTTTTCCGCGCCGGACTATTCGGTGCGCCAGACGGCGGGGTTCCTATGGGCAACGTTCGCGCTGTGCCTGTTAAACACCGCCTATACCGTCGTCAATATACCCTACGGCTCCCTCACGCCGGAGATTACGAAAGACTATCAGGAGCGCACCTCGCTCAACGGCTTTCGCTTCAGCTTTGCGGTGATCGGCACCATTCTCGGCGCCGCGGTTGTGATCCCGATCGTAAACCTCGCAGGAAATCCGCATACGGGCTATTCCCTCGTCGGGCTGCTCTTCGGCGTTATTATGGCGGGGACGATCCTCACGACATTTTTCACCGTACGCGAAACATCCCACAAGAACGAGCCAAAGCCGAAGGCGAAGTTCTTCGAAACATTTCTGGTCGTCTTCCAGAACAAGACGTATCTGCGCCTCGCCGCAGTCTATACCCTCAACCTCACGGGCATCACCTTTGTGCAGACCATGCTGGTGTACTACTTCAAATACATCTATCATGACGAATCGATGACCACGATCGCCATGCTCCTGCTGCTCGGCGTTGCGATGCTCTGCGTGCCACTCTCCGTTCTGGTGGCAAAGCGTCTCGGCAAGAAACGCACCTACCAGCTTGCGCTTGGCATCCTCACTGTGAGTTGTCTTGCGATGTTCTTCTTTGCGCATACGCTCGGCATGCTCTTTACCTTCTGCGTCATGGTGTTTGCAGGAGTCGGCATCGGCTTTGGCTATGTGCCGCCGTTTGCGATGCTCCCGGACGTGGTGGAGGTGGACGCGATCCAAACCAAGACCCGCAAGGAGGGTGCTTATTACGGCATGTGGACGTTCTTTTCCAAGATCGGCGTTGCGCTTGCGGCGGCGCTCTCCGGTTTGTTTTTAGGATTTGCGAAATTCGTTCCTAATCTTGCGGATCAGGCGGGTTCGGCCTTATTTACGATTCGCCTGATGATCGGGCCCGAGCCGGCGCTGATCTTCCTCGCGGGTATCCTGCTGATTCAACCATACGCGCTGGATGAGCAGAATTATGACGCGATGCTTGCACTGGAGGAAGAAGGAGATTGATTCGAGGTGATTCCCTCTTCCTCCAATAAATGCCAGCCATTCGAACGATAGAAAATGACGCAACGTAAAAAGGCCCGCGCGGTTTCCCCGCGCGGGCCTTTTGCCGGAAAGCCGGCTCTGTTATTGATTATAGGGCAGACCGAACGCGGTCTGGTACTCGATATACAGCGGGTTTCCCGTCCAGCCGCCTTCGCCGGAGCTGCTGGCATGGAA
Organism: uncultured Christensenella sp.; assembly: GCA_964409605.1. Lineage (GTDB taxonomy): Bacteria > Bacillota > Clostridia > Christensenellales > CAG-138 > UBA7703. The sequence continues at coordinate 6,731 of CAYPEV010000119.1, forward strand.
ACACATTTCACAATCCGGCAGAGCCTCGGTGAGCTGCTGGCGCTGCTCTTTGGTGATGTATCTGACATTGATAAACCAAAGCATCTCCAGGTTTTTCAACCCAAGCAGCGGGGTTATGTCCGTGAAATATGTCGCGCTGCAATTGAGGTACTTCAGCTTTGGCAGCTCGGTAACGGGCGAAATATCCGTGATGGGGTTTTGATAGATCTCCAAGCACTCCAGCTCTTTCAGCGCTGCAAGCGGAGAAATATCGACGATCTTATTCATGGAGACGATCAGCACGCGCAGTTTTTTCAGCTGGGCAATGACGGAGACATCCGTGATGCGGTTGCCATGCCCCAGATCGAGATACACGAGATCCGTACAATACTTCAGCACCTGGATGTCGTCGTCGCTGAAGTTTGTCTTTCCATCGTCGGTAAACCATCCCATATCGTTCGGGAACTTGCTGCGGTTTCCTTTGGAAAATGCGGTGATATCCGTTCGCACCTCCCAGGCGCCGATGCGGATCATCCAGACAAACTTGACGGACGGAAACTGCGCCATGAGCTGCTCCATCTGCTCGTCGCTGAGCCCGCAATCGGAGAGGTCGCATTTTGTCAGATTCGGCAGATATTTGAGCTTGGAGGCGATCTCCTCCGGCGAGGTGAGCGCATAGCCGTCCAGATCGAGTTCCGTCGTCGCCGTCGTCACCTGCTGCGAAAAGAGCTCAAACGAGAACGAAAACGAAATATTCGGAAACGCCGCCGTGAGCGCGTCCATCT
>CAYPEV010000120.1:0-7479 GCA_964409605.1 uncultured Christensenella sp.
TTCCAGCACCGTGCGGGTGACGATATAGTGGATTGCGCCCTGCGGTGGGGTGAACGCAAAGCCGTCTTCGATGAAGCAGGAGACGATCTTCGCGCCGGAAGCGATCGCCTCACGCACGAGCTTTTCGCTCTCGATGAGGTGCAGCCCGCTCTCTTTACGCTCCTTGCGCAGAAGGAGCTTTCGCGCTTCCTTGACGCGCTCGTTGGCGCGGCTTTCGATGATCATATGCGCGATACCCCTTTCTGATTTCGTTGGTTTTCGTTCAGCGCGCGGCTGACTGTTGGTTCAGCCACTCTTCCTTCGTCAGTGAAAACACCGCCTCGTCAAACACGGCGCCGTCATAGCGGAGAAATGTCTGCCGCAGCGTGCCTTCGTAGACAAAGCCGCATTTCTCGATCACGCGGCGGGAGCGCTCGTTGAACGTATAATGGGAAACGCTCATGAGCCGGAGATTCGCTTCCTCAAAGCCATAGCGCAGCACGCGCCTGACTGCTTCGCTCATATATCCCGTACCCCAGCAGTCCTGCGCGAGGACATAGCCGATCATTCTGACATCCGGCAGATTGCGCCATTTATCCTGATGCAGGCCGAGGCTGCCGATCACGCGGTGGTCGCTCTTTCGTTCGATGGCGAAGACATTGCCCTCTTCGATGAACATGCGAACGATGGAGAGGGACTCCTCGCGGCTCTCGTGCGGCTTCCAGCCCGCGTGCGGACCCACCTCGGGGTCTGCCGCATAGAGGAACAGATCGTCCGTGTCCTGCTCCGTAAAGCCGCGGAGGATGAGGCGTTCGCTTTCGAGGCGCTGCATACAGGCGTATCTCCTTTTTGTTTCAGTATAGTATAGCATAAATCCGGAACAAGTTCAGGTACAGGATGCACCGAAACAGGAGATTTTCAGCATCCGTCCCGCGAAGAAACGGCAATATCAGAGCACAGTTCCGGCTCCGGCGCATCGTCCGCAGCGGAGGGCAAGCTTGCGCCTTCCTTTGATGTCTTGCGGGACAGGACGGTAAAAAGGCTGAATAACAGCAGCAGCATGCCCGCCATCAGCCACATGTTCTGATAGGCTCCAAATGTGCTGATCAGAAATCCGCCTGCGGACGCGACCACACCACCGATTTGCAGCACCAGAGAAAACAGCGAGAGGATGCTTGCGCGGTGCCTTGCGGGCGCAAACCGGTTCAGCAGCGTGTTTTCCACGACTCCGCCTCCGCCGATGAGCAGATATAGAACCAGATAGACGCCTATGGTTGAGAACGCGCTTGCTGCGCGCGAAAAAAGAAGTAAACCGGCTCCAAGAGACACTTTCAGCAGCAGCAATAACCCGATGCCCGACTTCCGATTCCGCCGGAGCAAACGCGCAGCCAGCCAGCTGCCGAACATCACAAATGAAAACCCGCCAAAGCTGACCGCGCCAAAGACCCAGCTCGGCGTTTGAAAGGCGGAAAGCGCGGGCTGCCAATAGATTTCAATAGAATTCAACGCAAACCCCATCAGCAGGGAAAGCACGAGCAGGATGCGCACGGTTCCTCTTTGCCGCGCAAAAGACAGGCTTTCCTTCACCTGCGCGCCGAACAGGCGGAGGTGCGATGCTGCGGCATGCTGCGTTTTCTCGCGCGGCGCCTCATGCACAAAGATGGCGGTGAGCAGGGCCAGAATTGCGGAGATGACGATATTCACGGTAAGATTACCGGAAAAATGCGTCCCGACTTCGGCAAGCAACCCGCCCGCCAGCGCACCGCCCGCATAGCCCGCGCTCTCCAGAATCGAAAGCCGTGCGGTGATTCGTTCGAGCGCGATTTGCTGCTCGGCCGCCTGGTCGATCATCAGCGCCTCAATGCTCCCCGAAGCGAACGCGCGGCTGAGTCCGTGTATGACCATGCCGCAGAGCAGCACGGGGACGGAACGCGAAAGAAGCAAGATGCTATAACTCAAAAAGGAGAGGGCGGAGGATAGCAGGAACGTGTTTTTCCGCCCGCACAGGTCCGCGAACACGCCGCTGGGAAATTCCGAAACGATAACGGTCAACGAATAAACGCCGATGATCAGGGAGATCGTCTCAATGGTTGCCCCGCGCGCAAGCAGGATCAGCGACAGCACCGGGATCGTGACGCCGGTCGCAAAAAAACGCAGGAAGTAGATGATTTGAATCGATTTATGCATGCGGTTTCTCCGAAACAGGATACGCGATCAAAGCATACTCCCAGGCGGATGTATGCTCGTGCGGCGTTTCGTGCGTGCGCAGAAAGCTTGCGATCAAAGCATACAGCTCCTTTGCCTCGTCCGCGCGGAGGTGAATGATACCGGAAAGCATATCTCCGAATTGTTTTTCGCCGATCATCCCTTCCTCTGTGTCGGAACAGTACTCTAAAAAGCCGGAAAATGTGCGGGTGAGATTTGCCTGCACCAGAGCGATGCGCTGGTTGCTGTATTCGTCCGCCGTCAGGCTGCCGATCCGTACGGTTTTGGGCAGAACCCGATAATATGACGCCGTAATGCCATGGATACGTTCGGTGTGGCTCAGCTCCACTATGCCAAGCTCGATCAGCAGGCGGATATGATGCTGCACCGAGGAGGCGGAGATGCCGATCTGTACGGAGATTTGCTTTGCGGTCATGGGCGCTCCATGTATCTGCATTTGCCGCAGAATATTCTGCCTTTGTGGATTCATATAGATATCCAGTTCTTTTTTCCCGGTCAAAATGATTGTATCCATAGGCCACCTCCTGATGATACAAATATCATAACGTTACAATATATGTAATGTCAATAGATGCAAAAAAAGAACCGCCGAATTTCGACGGTTCTGATTTGCATCTTCGTGCTTCTTACGCGCGGGCCTTCATGGCGATATCGACGAGTTCCTTGAACGCGGTCATATCGGTGATGGCGAGGTCGGCGAGCACTTTGCGGTTGATGTTGATCTCCGCGAGTTTGAGCCCGTTGATCAGGCGGCTGTAGGTGGTGCCGCAGATACGCGCGCCCGCGTTGATACGGGCAATCCAGAGACGGCGATATTCGCGCTTCTTCAGCTTGCGGCCGACGTACGCGTACGCCATGGATTTCATCACCTGCTGGGATGCGGCGCGGTATTGCTTGCTCTTTGCGCCAAAGTAACCTTTGGCAAGCCGCAGAACCTTGCGGCGTTTTTTCACGGCATTGACTGCTCTCTTAATTCTGGCCATAATTCATCTTCCTCCTTACGCGTACGGCAACAGCTTGCGGATCTTCTTCTCTTCGACTTCGGCAATGTAGCCGGTCTGACGCAAACCACGCAGGCGTTTGGTGGATTTCTTGGAGAGGATATGGCGCTTGTAGGCCTTCGAGCGTTTGATCTTGCCCGATTTTGTGAGGGAGAAGCGCTTTGCCGCTCCGCGATGGGTCTTTAACTTTGGCATTGGTCGGTTCCTCCTGGTTCTTTCTTCACAGCATATTTTGATCGCTCCCATGAGCGAGGCTTCAGGACACTGGTGCTGCCGGACAATCGCTTTTCGCTTGGTAAGCGTAACGCTTGGTCTGTCCGGCCGGTTTATTTCTTCTCGGCCTTGGGTGCGAGAATCATGAACAGGCTTCTGCCTTCCATCTTTGGCTCGCGCTCTTTGATCGCGCTGTCGCCAAGCATCTCATAGAAACGGGTCATGACGTCCATGCCGATCTCGCCGTGTGTGATCTGGCGGCCGCGGAAGCGGATGGAAACCTTGACCTTATCGCCTTCTGCAAGGAACCGGATGGTCTGCTTGGCTTTGATCTCCATGTCGCGCACGTCAATGGTCGCGGAAAGGCGCGTTTCCTTGAGTTCGATGATCTTCTGATTCTTTCGCTGTTCCTTTTCGCGCTTGCTCATTTCAAAGCGGTACTTGCCGTAGTCCATGAGTTTGCAGACGGGCGGGTTGCTGTTGGGCGAAATCTTGACCAGATCCAGTTCGCGTTCGTCGGCCATTTTCTGCGCCGCGCGGACATCTACGATGCCGAGCTGGTCGCCGTTTTCGCCGATTAAGCGCACCTGTGGGTCACGGATCTCTTCATTGATCATCAATTCCGTGATAGCGATGGCAGTACACCTCCATAATAAAAAATAGTGGGCGCAAGCTGTGCTGCACCCACTATGAAACAAACCATCATAAATGAAAGAGTGTTGCTACCGTGCCTGACAATCGTCGGCAGGTGAGAAGCGGGCGCTTCTGCTTGAACATTGCTATTATATGGATATTTTCCTGCCATGTCAAGTAAAAGAATGCAATAAACGCCCGGAATACTTCGAAACTCAGCCTGAAATCAATCGTCCGCACCCTGAAGCGTTTCCAGCTTGGACTGCGGCTTGCCGGGTTTGCTGTCGCCGTGCTTTGCGAGGGATATCGGAAGGATCGCAAGAGCAATGAACACCGCGGCATACGGGAAGAGCGTATCATACCCCACATACTGAAGCAGATAGCCGGATGCGATGGGCGTCACCACCTGCGCCGCCATGGAGCAGGTATAGTAGAACCCCGTATATTTGCCGACATTGCCGAAGCGGGAGATCTCCCAGACCATCGGGAAGGTGTTGACCGTCACCGCCGCCTGCGCAAAGCCGATGGCCGCGAACATCACATACAAAAACGGCGAGAAGTTGCGCGCGCCGATGGAACCATAGATAAAGCACGCAAGCGCCACGATGAGGCCAAGTACGATGCTCTTTTTGCGCCCGATACGGGAGGCGAGGAAACCGATCGGCAGATAGGAGACGATCGCCGTTCCCGTTGCGACCAAAAGACAGTTGGAGACGTGGTTGAGGCCGGAAGCCCACATTTGCGTGGCATATTTGCTGAACGCCGTGGTCACGGCATTGTAGCCCAAAAACCAGAGCGTGATGGTCGCAAGAATCATGATCAGGCTGCGCATCACGTCCGGCGGCAGCTTCTGCTTGCCGTCCACCTGGATGGACTTGCTCTGATCCTCCTCCTCGGACACGCCGTAGTTGATGTCCCGCATCTGCTGCACGAGCTTCTTCTCCGGCACGAAGAAGAGCACCGTCAGCGCGGCGAGCACCATCAGCACCGCGACCGCGAGGAAGAGATAGAGGTAGTTTGCGCGGCCGCTTGCGCCTTCCACCACCAGCATCTTGATCACGACGAGCGTAAACGCGCCGCCGACCGCACCCATGAGGTTGATGACCGCGTTGCCCTTGCTGCGCACGGGCTTTGGCGTCACATCCGGCATCAGCGCGACTGCGGGCGAGCGATAGGTGCCCATGGTCAGGAGCAGCGCGCCGAGCACGACGATAAACGCGATCAGCGCGGTAGAAGGCTGCATCGTAGCGTAAACGTTGTCAAGCGTCGGGATGAGCATCATCAGCACGACCGCGGTGAACGTACCGGCGACGATAAACGGAATACGCCTGCCGACCTTGTCGCTCAGCGCGCCGAACAGCGGAAGCAGGAAGAGCGCTACGATGTTGTCGAGGCTCATGATGATGCCCGCCGGGCCGTCGCCCAGGTGATAAGTATCGCGCATGATCAGCGGGATGATGGTATCATACATCTGCCAGAACGCGCTGATGGAAAGGAACGCGAAGCCGACCAGGAACGTGCGTTTGTAGTTCAGTTTCATGTGCTTTTCTCCGAAATTCTTAGGATAAGTACATCAGAAGTGCGGCAGACGGCTGCCTGCGTGATATATACATGGTAGCGCAACTGGCGTATAATAACAACAAAAATCGACGTAAAAAAATCAAGCGGAGGATGGATATCATGTGGACGGCTCTTACGGTGCTTCTGGTGCTCGCGGCGCTTTGGCTCGCGTTGATTATGCCTGCGCGCAGCAGAAAGGAACAGCGCGCGCCGTTTTGCGGGCGGACGTTTGCGCACAGGGGGTTGTTTTCTGCCGACCAGACCGTGCCGGAAAACTCGATCGCGGCGTTTCGCGCGGCGGTGGCGGCGGGTTACGGCGTCGAGCTGGATGTGCAGCTCACGAAGGATAAGCGGGTCGTAGTCTTTCATGATGACACGCTCCTGCGCGCCTGCGGCGTGGACGCCCGGGTTGACGCATACACGTTTGAAGAGCTGCAAACGCTTGCGCTGTTTGGTACGGAGCAGAAGATTCCGCTCTTCACGGAAGTGCTTGGAGCGATCGGCGGAACGATCCCGATGATCGTGGAACTCAAAAGCGGCGGGGACTGGAAGACACTCTGCTCCGAGACGCTGAAACTCCTCCGCGCTTACACCGGCGATTATTGCGTGGAGAGCTTCCATCCGCTGCTCGTGCGCTGGTTTTATCTCCATGCGCCGGAGATCCTGCGCGGGCAGCTTTCGGAAGCCGCGCGGTACTCCAGAAAAGGCCTGCCGCTGTATCAGGCGATCCTGATGAGCCGGCTGTTTCCCAACATCCTCACACACCCGCAGTTCATCGCCTATCGGGTCGGCCCCAAGTGCCTCTCCGTGCGGCTCTGCGAATGGATGGGTGCGATGCGCGTCGCCTGGACCGCGCGGCCAAGCGACGACCACGCACGGCTGACACGGCATAACGATGCGATTATCTTCGAACACTATTTGCCGGACACGCATTTTGAATGAACACAAACAGACCTGACACGATGCTGTCAGGTTTTGTTATATAGAATATAGATCACATCAAAAATCGTTTTCGCGTGAGAAAAGAAGGGAGACAGCATGGAACAGCCGGTCGATTTTTTGAAAGAAAACAAGGAGCTCTACCAGCCGAAGACAACCCCAACGATCATCGACGTGCCGGAGATGGTGTTTTTTGCAGTGGACGGCAAGGGCAACCCGAACGAGCCGGACGGGGAATATGCCAGGACGGTCGGGCTATTGTACGCGCTGAGCTATACGGTAAAGATGAGCGAAAAGGGGAAGACGCCGCTACCGGGGTTTTTCTCCTATCGTGTTGCGCCGCTAGAAGGGTTTTGGCAGATGAGCGGAGGCCAGCCCGGCGTGGACTACCGGAACAAGGATGCGTTTGAGTGGACGAGCGTGATCCGCCAACCGGTGTTTGTGGAGGAAGCTGTGTTCGCCTGGGCCTGCGAGCAGGTGCGGAGAAAGAAGGGTCTGGAGACATCCCGCGCGCGGCTCTGGCGCTTTCGCGAGGGCCTATGCGTGCAGATGATGCACATCGGCCCCTACGACGCGGAGCCCGCAAGTGTAGCGAAGATGGACGCGTTCCTCGCCGAAAACGGCTATCGCAACGATCTTGGAGCGCGCAGGCATCACGAGATCTACCTTGGTGATCCCTCCAAATCCGCGCCGGAGCGGCTGAAGACCGTGCTAAGACATCCGGTGGTGAAATGATAAGCCACAAAGGATAGCAGAAAGAAAATCAAGAAAACCAAAAATCAAAAGCCCCCGCATTCCTGCGGAGGCTTTTGATTGGGATGGGATGGGAGGTAATATTGGGGGTCTGTCAGTCTATGTCCTTGCTCTGATGATAATGTACTACCCGCTTGTGGAATAGCAATGGATAGAAAGTGAACTTCCTGTTACA
>CAYPEV010000121.1:0-7474 GCA_964409605.1 uncultured Christensenella sp.
CTGCGATAATCGGCAGCGCCAGGCCTTCCGTCAGGCTCTGCGCATAGGCGCGCTTGAGTGTGAAGCCGCCGCGCATCCACAGGGTGCCGACGAAGATACCCGCGACAAAGCCAACGAGGCCGATCAAAGCGTTCAGATCGCCTCCGCCGACGCGGAGCATCATACGAAGTGGGCAGCCGAGGAACATCAGCGCGCCGACCATAACGACCACCGCAATGACAAACCGCAGCATCGGCGAGGAACCGCCGCGCGGCTTGAACTCTTTTGTAAGCATCGCGACGATCATGGCGCCCAGAATCATCCCCACGATTTCAGGACGCACATATTGCACAACCTCAGCCGAATGCAGTTTCAGTGCGCCGGAGGTGTCCCGCAGGAAGCAGGCGATGCAAAATCCCATGTTGCCGGGGTTGCCCAGAGCGGTGAGCGCCAGCGCGGCTATGCCGATCAAAACGCCCGTCAGAATAACCCAGAAATTCCGTTGTTTCATTTGTTTCTCCTTATCCCTTTTTCGTTTTTCCCGTTGAACGGTATACTATGGATTTGAAGCAGGCAACACAAAGCCAGGCCCGGTGCGAATCGCTTCGCAAAACGCGGCTTCTCTTTTTTCGCTTTGTTTTCCGTCTGTTTTTGTTCCGATTTTACGCTTGAGCTTGTATCCCTGCTCTTGTTCGGGTATACTTTATCATAGATTCGCGTTATACACAAGCGAGGATAACGAAAATGTCTCATGAATTTTCTTTCGATCAGACTGTTTATCTGGATCAGGCGGCGACGTCCCGTCCGAAAGCCGCTGGCGTAGGCGAGGCAATGTGCGATTTCATCAACGAAGTCTGCGCAAACGTCAACCGCTCCACCTATGCGCCCGCAACGGACGCGGCAATCCGCGTGCTGGAAACAAGAGAAAAGCTCTGCGCGCTCTTTGGTTTTTCCGATCCGACGCATGTGATCTTCACCCCGGGGCAGACGTTCTCCCTGAATTTCGTGATCAAAGGTCTGCTCCGCCCCGGCGATCACGTGCTGGTCAGCCCGCTGGAACACAACGGCGTGATGCGCCCGCTGACGCAGATGCTGGATCACGGCATCACTTTCGATCGTATTCCGATGACTGAGGACGACGAGCTGGATCTGGATGCCGCGCGCGGAATGATCCGACCGAATACGCGCCTGATGATTCTGACCCACGCGTCCAACGTCAGCGGCACGGTGCTGCCCGTCGAACGCGCGGGCGCGCTCTGCCGTGAAAGCGGTATCTTTCTCGCGGTGGACGCTGCGCAGACCGCAGGGCACCGAAGCATCGACCTTTCGTCTGCAACAATCGACGCGCTTTGCGTCCCCTCGCACAAGGGTCTTTGCGGGCCAAGCGGGATCGCAGCGCTGTTCTTATCCCCCGCTTGCGCAAAAGCAATCGATCCGTTGATCACCGGAGGCACCGGCAGCGATTCTCACACCGAAATACAGCCGCCCTATATGCCGGATCGCTTCGAAAGCGGCACTTTAAATCTGCCCGGCATCTATGGACTCCATGCCGCACTCTGCGAACTGGGGCGGGAGGGATTGTCGGTGCGGCGCGCGCGGGAAGAAGCGCTGCTTGCGCGGTTTATGAATGGTCTGAATGCATTTGACGGTCTTCGCGTCCTCGGTACGCGCGATCTTTCCCGAAAGGTCGGCGTAGTCTCCGTCGATTTCTCCGCGAGTCGTGATAACGCGGAGATTGCGGATCGCCTTGCAAACGACTTTCATATCTTCATCCGCTGCGGACTGCATTGCGCGCCGAACGCGCACAAAACATACGGCACATACCCGCAGGGAAGCGTGCGGTTTTCCTTCAACAGTACGAACACGGAACGCGAAATCGACTTTGCGCTGTCCGCGCTGCATCAAATTCTCGATTGAGTCTGCATACGCAAAAAGGGTGTCCCGAACATTCGGAACACCCTTTTTCTGTTTGGCCGCCTGAGAGGGATATGCAACCGGAAAATCGCTTCCGGCGGAACACTTCCTATTTCGGAAGTACGACTGTAAACCGGCTCCCCTTACCGTATACCGATTCCGCCGTGATGGTTCCTCCGTGCGCATGGATAATGGATTTCGCGATCGTCAGCCCGATTCCCGCGCCGCCCGTGGAACGGTTGCGGGACTTGTCCGCCCGGTAAAACCGTTCAAAAATAAAGGGCAGATCTTGTTCCGGAATCCCGATCCCGTTGTCTTCTACCGTCACAGCGGCTTGATTGTCCGCGTTTGTAACGGATATATGGATCCTCCCGTTTTCCGGCGTATATTTGATCGCATTGGAAAGCAGGTTTTGAAACACCTGATACACGCGGTCCTTATCTGCTGAAATGATGCTTTCTTCTGCATCGAGCGTGACCGCAAGGTTTTTTTTCGCGCTTTCCGTTTCAAAGTTATCGATAAGAGTGCGGGTAAGCTGCCGCAAATCCACATCCGTTTTCTCAAGTTTCAGGTTCTCATTCTCCACTTTTGCAAGCCGCTCAAGGTCTGCAATCAATCCGGAGAGCCTTCCGAGTTCGTCGTAGCAGCCTTGCAGGCGTTGCGGTGTGGCGTCCCAAACGCCTTCCATCATCGCTTCCAGATGAGAGGACACCACCGTCAGCGGGGTTCGCAGTTCATGGGCGACATCCGTTGTCAGCCGCTTGCGCAGGCCCTCTTGGGTTTCGAGGGAAGCCGCCATATGGTTGACCGCCGATACGAGTTCATCCAGCTCGCGGGTTTGAATCTCTTCTTCAAATCGAATTGCGTAGTTCCCTTCGGCGATCTGCGTGGCGATTTGCGCCGTTTTCATGACAGGGCGCGAAATCCGCTTTGCAAGAAATCCGCCGATGAACACGGAGCAAAGCAGTGCCAGACCCCCGATCACGGCCAGCGCGATATTCAGGGAATCGAGCAGACGAAAATCGCTCTCGCTCAAAAAGTATGGGCCGTACGATTGCACGGCGAGGGTTCCGATCCTGTCCCCGTTTTGTGTCAATTCAAACTCCTGCGTTGCAAAGCTGCCGGAGAGTCCGGGCCGCTTTTTCTCCATACGGTTGATGATTTCCATCATCACTTCATTGCAGGTTTTCATATCGTGGTTCTCTGCGTCCCAAACCGTATTCCCTTCCGCATTCGTGAGGTGGATCACATAGCCGTCATACAGCGCCGCCATGCCGACGCCATGAACATACTCGCTTTGCCATCCGCCCGTAAAATCGCTATACTGCCGGCTTAGATTTGTTGCGATGACACGAATCTGTGCTTTTTGCTGTTCGATGGCATATTTTTCAAACGCTTGATTGATAAACAGATTTGCAAGCACGCCGACAAGCGCAATCGTACAGAAGATGAGCAGCGCAATTGTGGCCGTCAGCTGCGTTCGGAATGTTCGCGTTTTGAAGATGTTGAGGCGCATGTCATTCCCCTCCAAATTTATAACCCATGCCGCGTATAGTCAGCACATATACCGGATTCTTCGTATCATCCTCAATCTTCTGCCGCAGATTCTTGATGTGGTTGTCAATCACACGGTCGGAACCGTCAAAATCGTAATCAAATGCCTGCAAGATCAATTCCTCGCGTGTGAACACCTTGCCGGGATATTTCACCAGCGCCGAAAGAATTTTGTGTTCGATCGGTGTTAAGCTGAGCACTGTCCCTTTTTTGATGATGGTGTTTTCCATGAAATCGATCACCAAATCACCGTTCCCCCATGCGTTCTTCGCGCTAAGCGGGATCAGATCTTTCTCGGATCGGCGCAATATGGCTTCCACATGGGCGGCAAGCACTTTCAGGCTAAACGGTTTGGTGATGTAGTCGTCCGCGCCGAGATCAAGCCCGTGCAAATGGCTTTCTTCCTCCGATTTTGCCGTCAACATGAGTATAGGAACACGGGATTTCTTGCGGATGGCGGCACAAACCTCCTCTCCCGATAGATCGGGAAGCATCAGATCCAGCAAGACCAGAGCGATATTTTTCTTTTGAAAGATCTCCAGCGCCTGTGCTCCGCTTGCGGCGGTATCAACCTGATAGCCTTTGCTCTCCAGGAAGGAAGCAACCGCCTCTAATATCTTCGGTTCGTCGTCCACCGCCAGTATGTTTTTTGCCGCTTGGGGCATATCTGCTTCCTCCGTCATAAAAAATGTCTCAAAGGGGAACCGCATCCCGTGCGGTTCCCCCGTGTGCGCGTCAGCCGATCACGTCGTATCCCTGTTCCTCGATCTCATGCTTGATCCGCTCAAGCGCAAGCGCTTCGTCGTGTTCCACCGTGACAGTCTTCTCTTTCAGAGCCACCGTCACATTGGAAACACCGCTGAGCGCACCGACCGCTTTCGTGATCGCTCGTACACAATGTTCGCAGGACATGCCGTCCACATGTAGGATCGATTTCATCATCATACCTCCGTTATGCCAGGTCAAATGGTTTCAGCAGCTTCCATACCTGTTCGGTCTTTCCGCCTTCCTCAACCTCGACCTGCGCATAGATCCAGCCTTGAATCGCTTCCGGATTCACCCCCGCCGCGATCAGCGGTTCAGGGTTCAGGACAAACACGATGTCCTTGTCCTGCACGCTTTTGTCGTAGCCGTTGGTCGTCATATCCTTCGCCCACTCAAACATGTTGCCGTCGCCCAGCTTCACGCCGAAATGGTCGAGCGTAGTGTGATAGTTGATGACGTCGCGATAGTTGCTCACGATCAATTCATAGGCGGAGAGCGCCGTGGCAGCCCCGCTCACCTTTTCATTGCCGCCGAGCTTTTTGCCGATCATCAGCATCTGTTTGCCCATGCCGCCCATCTGCTCGCCTTCATAGAAGGAGTATGCATCCGGCAGCTTCGAGGGGTCAAGGCCCGCGTCCAGAAACGGCTGTGCGTCAAACTCCAGCATGACGTCGTGCAGCGGCGCTCTGCTATAATCCTCGCTCCAGATGAAGCGCACCGAATCGTCCGGCGCGGTCAGCGCCCAGCCCGCATTGGCTTCATCGGCCTGTATGTTCCCCGGGATCGTGTTCAGGACCGCCTCGAATGAAGTAATCGAGGCTTTGCCAACCACATCCAGCGTCGCGCAGGCGGTCGATACTGCCGCAAGGGCGAGTGCGACGACGAACATCGCAATCATTTTTATTCTTTTCATGATTATACACCTTTCCTTTCTTGGCTCGTAGCTTTAAATCGTTTTAAACGCAGGGCATTTGTCAGCACGGAGACGGAGCTGAGCGACATCGCAGCCGCCGCGAAGATCGGGTTGAGCAGCGGCCCGCCGAACAGATGGAGCACGCCCGCCGCGATCGGGATCCCGATCACATTGTAGCCAAACGCCCAGAACAGATTCTCCTTGATGTTGCGGATCGTCTTTTTGCTCAGCTGAATTGCGGTCGGCACGTCGGTAAGCTGGCTTCGCATCAGGACGATATCCGCGCTCTCCATGGCGACATCCGTGCCGGAGCCGATTGCGATGCCGATATCGGCCTGTGCCAGAGCGGGCGCGTCGTTGATTCCGTCGCCAACCATCGCAACGTTGCGGCCTTCGCCTTGCAGCTTTTTGACCTCGTTGGACTTATCCTGCGGCAGCACCTCGGCAAGCACGCGGTCGATGCCGACCTGCCTTGCGATGGCGTCCGTGGTCTTGCGGTTGTCTCCTGTGATCATCGCGACCTCGATCCCCATCCTGTGCAGGCTTTCGATCGCGGATTTGCTGGAGGCTTTTACCACGTCGGCTACGGCCACAATCCCTGTAAGCGTGCCGTCGATCGCGATATACATCGGCGTCTTCCCCGCACTCGCCAGACGATCGGATTCGTCTTCCAGCGCCGCGAGCGAGATTTGCCGTTCGTCCATCAGTTTGCGGTTACCGGCCAGAATGCTCCGTCCCTCGATGCTGGCTTCGATGCCGCGCCCCGTGATGGAGTTGAAATCATCCACGCGCAGCAGTTCCAGCCCCTTTGTCTGCGCTCCGGCTACAATCGCCTGCCCAAGCGGATGCTCGGAGGCTTTTTCCGCGGATGCGGCAATCTGTAGTAGTCTGTCCGCTTCCATCTCACCGGTGGTGAGAACATCTGTCACCGTTGGCTTTCCTTCGGTGATCGTCCCCGTTTTGTCAAAAACAATCGTATTGATCTTGTGAGCGGTTTCCAGCGCCTCGCCGCTCTTGATGAGGATGCCGTTTTCCGCGCCCTTGCCCGTCCCAACCATGATCGCCGTCGGCGTTGCCAGCCCCAGCGCACAGGGGCATGCAATCACGAGAACCGAGATGAAGATGGTCAGGGCAAATTTCAGGTCTCCGCCCGTTCCGAAAAACCACGCCGCGCCGCTCAGCAGCGCGATCAGACACACGATGGGAACGAACACGCCGGATACCTTGTCCGCCATCGCCGCAATCGGGGCTTTGCTGCCCTGCGCGTCCTCGACCAGCTTGATGATCTGCGCGAGGGCCGTGTCGCTGCCAATCTTTTCCGCGCGGAACTGGATGGTTCCGGTCGTATTGAGGGAGGCCGCGTACACCGCGTCACCCGTCTTTTTATCGACGGGCATGCTCTCTCCCGTGAGCATGGATTCGTCTATGGCCGTGTGCCCCGTCGTCACAGAACCGTCCACGGGGATTTTCGCGCCGGGTTTTACGATGATGATGTCGCCGATCTCGACTTCCTCAATGGGAATCTCCTTCTCTGCGCCGTCCTGCAGGATCAGCGCGGTTTTGGGCGCAAGCCCCATGAGTTTCTTAATGGCTTCGCTCGTACGGCCCTTGGAAACGGCTTCGAGCGATTTTCCAAGCAGGATGAGCGTGATGATCACGCCCGCCGTTTCAAAGTAAAGGGACTCTACCGCAGCGAAGTTCCCCCGTGCAATCTGCCAGGTGTTATAGACGCTGTACACCACGGCTGCGGTTGTGCCGATGGCAATCAGGCTGTCCATATTGGGGCTGCGGCTCCACAGCGCTTTGAAGCCGACGGTATAAAAGCGATAGCCCACCCCGATCACCGGCAGCACCAACGCGATTTGCAGCAGTGCATAGATCAGCGAATAGTTCATGGGATCCAGCCCTTTGGGATACGGGAGGAAAATCCCATACTTCGTCAGCATCGGAACCATCGCGATGTACAAGAGCGGAAGCGAGAACGCCGCCGCGACGATGAATTTCGTCCAAAGCGTTTTGATCGCCTTCTGCTTTCGCAGGCTGTCCTCGTCCGCAGCGTTTGCCGGATTGGCGTCCAGCGCCTCGTAGCCCGCCTTCCGGATCGTTTCCTTGATGGCGGAGGTGCGCACCACGCGCGGGTCATATGTTACGGTTGCCTTCTCGGTGGCGAAATTGACGGACGCGCGCTCTACGCCTTCCAGCTTTTGGAGCGATCTTTCCACCCGCTGCGCGCAGGCCGCGCAGGTCATCCCGCCGATCGGAATCGTAACCGTGTTGTTTGCGGTTTTTTCCACAACCTCGTATCCAATTTTCGAAACCGCATCCCGAATGGCGGTGAGGGACGTATTG
>CAYPEV010000122.1:0-7426 GCA_964409605.1 uncultured Christensenella sp.
GCCCTGCCCTTTCGCCTCCGCCTCCACGCCGCAGAACGCGCCGGGCGTATCCACAAGGCAGATCACGGGACGCCGGAACTTCTCCGCCTGCCGGAGCGCGCGCATGGATTTTCGATATCCTTCCGGCGAGGGCATGCCGAAGTTGCAGCGCATGCGCTCCTCCAGGGTGTGGCCCTTTTGCTGGCCGATGATGGTCACGGGGTACGTTTCAAACCACGCGACGGCGGTGACGATCGCCTCGTCGTCGCCCATGCACTGATCCCCGCGCACCTCAAACACGCCGTGAAAGAGCTTTTCGATATAGTCCCGCGCCTGCGGGCGGTCCTCCTTTCGCGCGCTCATCACGCGCGCCCAGGCGGGATCCATCTCGGCCGGCAGTGCTTCGTTGGAATGTTTCGTCTCTTTTGCCGTCATCTGCGCGCCCCTTCCGTCTCTTGCCGCCCCGCGTTATGCAGGGCGAGCAGGGAGGCAAGCGTCTCGCGCATATCCCTGCGCTCGACGATCCGGTCGATCAGCCCGTGTTCATAGAGATATTCCGCGCTCTGGAATCCTTCCGGCAGTTTGTCCCGCACGGTCTGCTCGATCACGCGCGGCCCGGCAAAGCCGATCAGCGCGCCGGGCTCGGCCAGCGTGAGGTCACCCTGCATCGCAAAACTTGCGGTCACTCCCCCGGTCGTCGGGTGCGTGAGCACGTTGACGTGCAATAGCCCCGCCGCGCTGTGCCGCGCGAGCGCGATGGTCGTGCGCGACATCTGCATCAGCGAGAGCACGCCCTCCTGCATCCGCGCGCCGCCGGAGGCGCAGAAGATCACGAGCGGCAGGCGGTTGCAGAGCGCAAACTCCGCAAGGATGACGATCTTTTCGCCCACCACGGTGCCCATGCTGCCCATCATGAAATAGCTGTCCATGACCGCGAGCGCCGTACGCTGGCCTTTGATGGTCGCTTTGCCGATGACCACGCCTTCCTGCATTTTGCTCTTTGCGCGTTCTTTTTCCAGCTTTGTGCGGTAGCCCGGAAACGAGAGGGGATCGCCCGCCTCGGTTTCAAGCTCGATCTCGATAAAGCTTCCGCTGTCAGCGATCGCTTCAATCCTTCGGTAGGCAGGCTGGCGAAACAGGTTGCCGCAATACGGGCAGCTTGCGTCCCCCGCGAGCACGACCTCCGCAATGAGATCGCGTCCGCAGCGTGCGCAGCGGAGGATCTCCAGCGCGGCCTCTCCGCCGCCGTTGATCTGCCCGTATTCGATTTGTTCTGAAAAGAGGTTCATGCGTGCCCCCTCAAAAATCGCGGCAGGAACGATTGCTCGATCCATTTGGTATGCACGTTCCCGCTGCGGAAGTCCGCGTCGCCGAGCATCGCTCTTGCAAGATCCGCGTTGTGCTCGATTCCGTCGATCTGGAGTTCCCCAAGCGCGCAGAGGCTCTGGCGGATCGCCTCGTCGCGGTCATCCGCAGACGCGATGAGCTTGAGCACCATCGAATCATAATAGGGCGAAATCGCATCTCCCGCAGCATAGCCGCTGTCGATGCGGATGCCGTTGCCGCCGGGCAGCTGCATGCTCTTGATCACGCCGGGCGACGGGCGAAAATTCTCCGCCGGACACTCCGCGTTGATGCGGCACTCGATTGCATGACCGCGCGGAACCAGACTCTCCTGCGATACGCGCAAATGATGCCCCATCGCCACCTGAATCTGCGCCTTGATGAGATCGAGGCCGAAGATGCTCTCCGTGATCGGGTGCTCCACCTGGATGCGCGCGTTCATCTCCATAAAGAAGAAACGCCCGTCCCGCGTGAGCAGAAACTCGACCGTGCCCGCGTTTTGATAGCCCACCGCGCGGGCAATCTCCACCGCGGTCTGTTCGATGGCGGCGCGCGTGTTCGCGTCGATGTTCGCCGCGGGCGCTTCCTCGATCAGCTTCTGGTTCTTGCGCTGGAGCGTGCATTCTCGTGTGCCGAGATGGAGCACATTGCCGTGCATGTCCGCTAGGATCTGCACCTCGATATGCCGCGCCTGCGGCAGATACGCCTCCAGATACACGCTGCCGTCGCCAAAGGCGAGCTCCGCCTCCCTGCGTACGAGCGGAAACTCCCGTTCCAGCGCGCCGCCATCCTCCACGATCCGGATCCCCTTGCCGCCGCCGCCCTTTGCGGCCTTGATCATCAGCGGATAACCGATGTTCTTTGCCGCCTGCATGGCCTCCCGGAGCGTATCTACCGTCCCAAGCGAACCGGGAACGACAGGGAAGCCGTTTTCGATCATGGTCTTCCGCGCGGCTTCCTTATCTCCGAGCACGCGCATGCTCGAAGGCGCAGGCCCGACAAAGCGGATGCCCGCCTCGGCGCACGCCTCGGCAAAGGCGTCGTTCTCCGAAAGAAAACCGACGCCGGGGTGCAGTAAATCAACGCGGTAGGCTTTTGCTGCCGCGAGGATTGCGTCTATGTTGAGATAGCTCTTGTCCGCGGGACGTGGACCGATACACACGCTCTCGTCCGCAAGGCGGACGTGCAGGCTGCGCTCGTCGTTCTCCGAATAGACCGCAACGCTGCGCAAGCCAAGCTTTTTGCAGCTGCGGATGATGCGGACGGCGATCTCCCCGCGGTTTGCCACGAGTACCGTCTGCATATCAGTTCCCTTCGCCGAGGAGGAACAGCGCGTCCCCCGCGGAGAGCGTCGCCCCGTCCCTGGCAAAAATCGCCGTGATCAAGCCGGCTCTCGGCGCGCGGATCTCGTTCATGGTCTTCATGGCTTCGATGATGCAGAGCGTGTCGCCCTTGCTCACCTTCGAGCCGACCTGTACAAACGGTTCCGCTCCCGGCTCCTTGGATAGATAAAACACGCCGGAAATCGGGGAGCGCACGGCGTCCTTTTCCTCCGGCTGCTCTGCCTGCGGTTGGTGCTGCGGCTGCGCTGCCTGTGCTTGCGGCAGGAATGCTCCGGCCGCGCCGCGTTCAAGCAATAGCTTCCACTCGCCCTGCTGTATTTCCACCTTGGTAAAGGCCGATTGCTCCGCGCGGTCCATCAGCCGGAATATTGCATCCAGATCCATGTCAGGATTCCTTTCGACGGATAAAAATAATGTATGAGTCCGGAGTAGTGGGAAAATGATCCGCGTGCGGTTGGTATAAAAAATGATCCCGCACATGGTTAGCACTACTAACTAACTTGCGCAGAATCATAACATGGCGGTTTTCGCTTGTCAAGCGGAGCTGTTTTCTCCGTGCTGCAATTGTGAAACACGGAAAAGGAAAATACAGGTCTGTTTTTTACGCTCCTCCTTATGCAACAAACGATGCGTTTTTGTTAAAAATACCATTCTTGCGCCGCATTTTCAGCGAAGTCCGGCGCATTGCAGCGGTTGTTCCGGTTGAATAACCCCGGCCCGTATTCTATTTTTACACGCGTAGATGGTTGAAAAAGTTCACAAGCGCCTGCATGGATTGCAGTACCTCCGGGTACTGTGCCACCTGAAAATCCTTCATGACGGCGTGGATGAGCATATCGTGGAACTGCGTGTGCTTTTTGCACATCGCCTCTCCTTCCGGCGTAAGCTGTAGAATGCTCTTTCGCTTGTCATCCTCCGCGCGGGTCTTGATCAGATATCCTTTTTCCACAAGCCGGTTGACGGAGACGCTGACCGTCGCCTTCGTGATGCCAAGGATATCGGCAATCTGCGTGAGCGTCGCGTCCGGAATATCCTGCACGATTTCCAGCGCGTGCATCTCCGTGCGGCTCAGGTTTCCGTTTGCGAGCTTGGATACGCTCTTTTCCTGCAGCCGCAGGACGCTGTAGAACATGTCCTTGAGCGCCTGATTGAGCAGCAGTTCGATTTCCTGATCGGTCATGATTTCTCTCCTTATCCGGCAGGGCGGCCGAAAATACTTCGTACTACGAACGAACTCATGATACCACATGCATGAGAAAATGCAAATTCCGGATTTATATCCACCCAATCAAGGGATCTGGCCGCGCGAAAATCGATTTGCACCACGGGAGTCAAAGGATTATAATGAAGCCAGCCGAGCGCCGTATGCAACCTGTCTTGTCTGTGTCAGCCCCGGCAATGATCATTTTTTCGGAGGTATTTGTCATGGTACATCAGGTCGTCAAAGGGGATACCCTGCTGAAAATCGCTGCGAAGTACAAGACGACTCCGCAGGAGATCATGAAGCTCAATCCCGTCATCAAGGATCCCGCGCACATTGAGATCGGCTGGGAGCTGAAAATTCCCGTGAAAAAGCCTGCGCCGTCCAAGGTAGTCGAATACAAGGTTCTCGCGGGCGATAACCTTACGCGGATCTCCAAGATGTATCGCACCACGGTCGAAGAGATCGTCTCGCTGAATCCTTCCATCACGAACCCGAATCTGGTTCGGACCGGCACCGTCATCAAAGTACCGGACCGCCGGTAAATATTTTCGTGCAGCACATACGCCAAAGCCCGCCGTACGGCGGGCTTTGCGCATATCCGGCACGTCTTCACGCGCACTTTTTTGCGTTCTTGACCTCATACATGCGCTTGTCCGCGCGGGCCAGGAGCGATTCAAACGAGGCGTCCTTTTGCGGGTCCCATTCCGCATAGCCGATGCTCAATCCGATGGGCTTCATGTTCGCATGCCCGCGGTTCCAGTCGGAGACGTTCGCCTCCACGCGCGCGATGATCTCCTCCGCGCCTACCTCCGAGTTGGAAGGCAGCACGATGCAAAATTCGTCTCCGCCATATCGCGCTAAAAACGCGTTTGTATTCTTGCAACTTGCCTTGAGAATCTCGGAGACGTTGACGAGCACCCCGTCCCCATAGAAATGTCCGTATGTGTCGTTGACCTGTTTAAAGCCGTCCACATCCATCATGATCAACTTCACCGCGCCGCTTTTCGGCTGGTCGCGTTCATCGATCTCGCGCAGCAGAAATTTGCTCAGTTCCCTGCGGTTGTTCAGGCTGGTGAGCGGATCGGTAGAGATCTGGCGGTTTTGCAAGTCGAGATAGACCAAAAGGATAGAGACGGAAGCAAGAATCCAGTTGAGGCTTACGCCGTAGAAAAAGAGCTGTATAAACCCGCCGAGCGACGGCAGCACCGCAAAAAATGCCATCGTATAGTATCGCTTGCGGTCATCCGCCCAGGCCGCGCCCTTCGCCTTGATCAGCGAGCGGATGCTGCCGTAGATCAGGTACGCATACGAGAGGAACGCATAGACATAGACGCCGAACGCGCGGTGGTATACGTTTTCCGCGTCAATGAGGAAGACGAAGCCGTGTTCCAGATTGAACGCCAGCGCAGCGATGAAGACGATCAGCGGCACGGTCGCAATCGTCGCGCGCCGCCGCGCAGCCTTCAGGTCGGTGCTCAGCGCACCCTCGACATACATCGCCCAAAGATACGGCAAAAGAACATGCAGCGCATAGTAGATCGTCTCCAGCGCATAGTTCAGCTCCCGTGCAAAGAGAAACCGCTGGCCATCGATCAGCCAGCAGCAGGCGTCAACCACGAGCATGACGATCATCGCGTAGATGAGCAGATTGAATCTGCGCAGCGCTGCGGTTGCGGAGTTGGACTCCCGCTGTGTCATCAGAACGACGGACAGCAGAATAATCCCCACCGCGCTGATTTCAACATAGAGCGCATTCTGCATGCAATCCCCCCTATGGGTCATCCCCTATATCCCGAATAACGTTCTAAAAAGAATCGGTGCCGTTTGCTTATGCGGATGGAATGCGAGTCGAACTGCTGCAGGGTTTGATCAAACTATATCACACAGTATACCATACTTCGGGTTCAATTTCATCCCTTTGTGATCCGGTATAGTACGTCCCTGAGTTGCGAAATCTAACGCGCCCAGACCCACCCGAAGAGCAGGTAGCGCGTGATCCATTGTGCGGGTGTGTAGTAGGCCTCCACCTCGCAGGAGGCGGAAGCAAACCCGTCGTTTGTATGGCAATCGATCACCGCGGTTCCTTTTCCGACCGCCGTGACCAAGCCTTTTTCGTCCACGCGAGCGACGGACTCGTCCGAGCTGGACCAGGATACGCCGGGCTGAGCCGCGTCTTCGGGCAGAACGGCGGCGGCAAGCCGGAACGTTTCCCGAACAGCCAGACGGATTCCGCTCTCGCTCAGCGTGCAGGACGCGCTGGGAATCAGAACGGGGATCGTCTCCTCATCGAGCGTCTCGCCGCACACTTCGCAGTACTGCTGCCGCAGGCCCTCGCTCTCAACTGTTGCCGGGGTAACAACGCGCCATTGCGGCGTGTGCGCGGGGGCGGTGTAATCATCGGTATACGAATAACCCGTAGCGGGGTTCGTATAGGTTGTGTAGCCGAGCGTTTGGCAGCGCGGCGGCGTGACGGCCGCGTCATAGACGGGGCTGGCGTCCATGTCCGGCAGCAGCATCTTCGTAAAATCCTTGCTTTCCCGACTCTCAAAGCGGGCGGTCTCGTTGCCCGCGACGACAAGATCGTCGTTTTGAGTCTCGCCGACATATGCGCTGCAATATGCGCGCCTGTCCGCCACATCCTCGAAAAACGAAATCACCGCGTCCACCGTGCAGCCGCGCACAAATCCGAAATACCGCTTGTTTTCCGGGTTGACGTCGCTCAGGCCTACGAGGCCGCCGTTGTGCACATAGCCGCGCACAGAGGTATAGCCCGCGAGCTTGACCTTGCAGTTTTCCACATCCGCAAAGCCGTTTGCCAGCACGCCGCCGAGGTATTCCTCGCAATAGTGTTCGGGGCTGATCGTGATCATCGTGATCTCCGCGTCCACCGCACAGCCGTCGATCCGGCCGCGCCCGAAGCCCGCGATGCCCGCGGCGCCGCATTGCTTCGCGGTGGAGGTGATCTTCAACCGTCCGGAGACGGAGCAATTCTCGATCGTCCCTTTCGCCAGATATCCCGCGATGCCCGCGAGAAAGCACGGCTGGTCGGTCGAAAGATCCGACTTGACGTTGAGCAGGTTCAGGTTTTGCACCGTGCCGCTGACGGAGGAGAACAGCGCGGCAAACACCGTATGATAGCCGCGATGCCGCCCGTCGTAGGTGATGCGCGTCTCTTCGCCAGGCTGCGCGAGCGTGAGGTTATAGAGCGTATGCCCTCCGCCGTCGAAACGGCCGGAGAACGCGAACGGAACCCAATCCACTCCGCGCATGTCGAGATCGGCGCCCAGAAGATAGCTGCCTTCCGGCTGCTCGGCCATCGCGATTAGCCCCGCCGTGTCGGTGATGACGGTAGTCTCCGTCTCCTCCGCCCGCGCGGGAAGGGGAAACGAGAGCAAAGCGAGTGCAAGCACGGCGGCAAACAGGCGGTGTTTCATATAGATAGGACGTCCTTTTTGACAGAATGTGAGCTTACCAGCGGACAGCATCATTCTATTCCCGCGCGGGGAACGCGTCAACGAGCAAACGAAAAAAGCCGAACACAAGCGCGTCCGGCTTT
>CAYPEV010000123.1:0-7407 GCA_964409605.1 uncultured Christensenella sp.
CCTTCATCACGAGGATGAGGTCCGCGTTTTTAATCGTCGAGAGCCGGTGCGCGATCACGAACGACGTCCTGCCCGCAGTGAGGCGGTCCATCGCCTGCTGCACCATGCGCTCCGTGCGGGTGTCGACGGAGCTGGTCGCCTCGTCGAGGATCAACAGCGGCGCATTTTGAATCATCGCGCGCGCGATGGTCAGCAGCTGCTTTTGCCCCTCGGAGAGGCTCGCCTTGTCGTTGAGCACGGTGTCGTAGCCCTTGGGCAGCGTGCGGATGAAGCGATGGAGGCCGACGGTCTTGCAGGCGT
Source organism: uncultured Christensenella sp. (assembly GCA_964409605.1). Lineage (GTDB taxonomy): Bacteria > Bacillota > Clostridia > Christensenellales > CAG-138 > UBA7703. The sequence continues at coordinate 301 of CAYPEV010000123.1, forward strand.
CGATGACCTGCTGATCGCTTACGTCTGCTTTGCTGTAGACGATGTTCTCGCGGATCGTACCCTCAAAGAGCCACGTATCCTGCAAGACCATCCCGAACTGCGCATGGACGTTCTCGCGCGGGACGCGCTGGATCGGCACGTTGTCGATGCGGATCTCGCCGCCATCGAGCTCGTAAAAGCGCATCAGGAGGTTCACCATCGTGGTCTTGCCCGCTCCCGTGGGGCCGACGATGGCGACCTTTTGCCCGGGCTGGATGCGCGCGGAGAAATCATGGATGACGGGCTTATTCGGCGTGTAACCGAACTGCACATGATCGAACGCAACGCTGCCTTCGATGTTTGTGAGCAGCGGCTTCTTGTCGTTTTCGCACTCCAGCTCCGGCTCTTCGAGCAGCGTGAAGACGCGCTCGCTCGCGGCCGCCGTACGCTGGAGGTTGTTCATCGACTGCGCGATCTGCGACAACGGCTGGGTAAAGAGGCGCACATACATCATGAACGCAACGATGACGCCGAACGTGATCGTCCCCCGCACGGCAAGCGCCGCGCCGACGACGCAGACCGCGACGTAGCCGAGGTTGCCGACAAACCCCATCACCGGCATCATGAGCCCGGAGAGGAACTGCGACTTCCATGCGCTCTGGTAGAGCGTCTTGTTGCTTTCCTCAAACACGCGCTTGGATTCGCGGCTGCCGTTATACACCTTGACGATATTGTGCCCGGTGTAGACCTCCTCGATGTGCCCGTTGATCTTGCCGAGCTCTTTTTGCTGCTCGGAAAAATACTTCTGCGAATGCTTCATGATGACCATCATCAGCACGAAGCCGATCAGGCTCGCGGCGATCGCGGTCAGCGCGAGGATCCAGCTGTTGTAGAGCATCATCACGAGCGAGCCCGCCAGCATCGTGATCGCGGTGATCAGCGTGCCGAGGCTCTGGCTCAGCGTCTGTCCGATGGCGTCCACGTCGTTGGTCACGTGGCTGAGCACGTTGCCGTAGCTTGTGGAGTCGAAATATTTCAGCGGCAGGCGGTTGACCTTCTGCGAGATATCTGTGCGCATCTGCTTGGAGATACGCTGTGTCACGATCGCCATGATCTGGCTCTGCACAAGGTTGAGCAGGAAGGAAAACGCGTAGAGGGCGGCGAGCGAAAGCGCGATGGCTGTGATCGTACTCATGTCGATCGTGCCCAGCACGGGTTTGCCTTGCACCAATGCGGGAAGCCCCTTCATGATCGCATTGGTCAGGGTCTTGAGGCGGTCGGGCCCTACGATCTGCAGGATGGTTCCGCCCGCCGCTGCGACGAGCGCGATGAGGATTGCGGAAAGATACTTCCTGCAATAGGCAAGCAGTTTCTTCATGGTTGCGTTGAAGTCCTTGGGTTTTTCCACCGGCATGCTCATGCCGCGTCCAGGGCCGCCCATCGGCCCACGGCCGAATGCGCCTGCCTTTGGCTGCGTCTGTGTTCTGTTGTCGCTCATGCGGACAATTCCTCCTCGCTCAGCTGCGACATGGCGATCTCCTGATAGATCGCGCAGGTCTTGAGCAGTTCTTTGTGTGTGCCGGTTCCCGCAATCTGACCCTCGTCGAGCACGATGATCTTGTCCGCGTCGAGTATGGTGCCGATGCGCTGGGCGACGATCAGGCTGGTAACCCCTGCGGTCTCACGCCGGAGCGCGGAGCGCAGCGCGCGGTCGGTCTTGTAGTCCAGCGCGGAAAAGCTGTCGTCGAAGATGTAGATCTCCGGCTTTCGCGCGACCGCGCGGGCGATGGCGAGGCGCTGCTTCTGCCCGCCGGAGAGGTTCGCGCCGCCCTGCGCGATCTCGGCGTCGTATTTCCCTTCCATCTGGCCTACGAAGTCCGCGCCCTGCGCGATCTGCATCGCGCGCTGAATCTCCGCTTCGGTCGCAGGCGTTTGCCCGTTTTCGCCATAGCCTATGTTGCTCGCGACCGTGCCGCGGAAGGTCACCGCCTTTTGCGGCACATAGCCGATCTTGTTGTGCAGCGCTTCCTGCGTATAGTCCCGTACGTTCACGCTGTCGACAAGCACTTCGCCCGCCGTCGCGTCGTAAAAACGCGGAATCAGGTTGATCAGCGTGCTCTTGCCGCTGCCGGTGGAGCCGATGAAGGCGACCGTTTCGCCGCGTGCTGCGGTGAAGTTGATGCCGCAGAGCACATCGTCCGCCGCGCCGGGGTAACGGAAGCTTACGTTGCGGAATTCGATCTCGCCGGCCTTGCCCGCTTCACCCTCCGTGCGCGCGCCATCCTGAATCGAAGGCGTGGTCTCCAGCACTTCGTTGATGCGCTTGGCGGAGACGGAGGCGCGCGGCCAGAGCACGAAGATCATCACAAGCATCATGAATGATAGGATGACCTGCATGGCATAGGCGGAGAAGACCACCATGTTGGAAAACAGCGTCAGCCGATCCGCCATGCCCGCGTTGTTGATGAGGCCGGCTCCGATCCAGTAGATCGCGAGCGTCAGCCCGCTCATCAGTGTGGAGATGATCGGCATCATGACCGCCATGCCGCGGTTGGTGTAGAGCTGGGTCGCGGTGAGCTCGCCGTTTGCGGCTTCAAATTTCTTCTCCTGATACGGTTCCGCGTTATACGCGCGCACCACGCGAAGGCCGGTCAGGTTTTCGCGCGTGACGCGGGTGAGGTTATCCGTCAGGGTCTGCATCATGCGGAATTTCGGCAGCACAAGCACCATCATAACCGAGATGACCGAGATCATGATGAGCACCGTCACGCCCGTCGCCATCGACCATTCGAGACCTTTGCCGGCGATCTTCAGCACCGCCCAAACCACCATGATGGGAGCTTTCACGATCATCTGGAGTCCCATCGTGATCAGCATCTGTACCTGCGTGATGTCGTTGGTGGAGCGTGTGATCAGGCTGTCCGTCGAAAAGCGGTTGATCTCCTCCATCGAAAACGAATCCACACGGGAAAACAGCTGGCTGCGAAGGCGCTGGGAAAACGAAGCGGCGATGCGGGCGGCAAAGAAGCCTACGATCACCGCGGAGACGACGCTGCCCAGCGCGCAGAGCAGCATCTTACCGCCCGCGAGCCAGATATCGCCCATCGCGCTGCCCTGCATCTGCGTTAGCCGCGTGATTTCGGACATATAGTCCGGCAGCTTTAAGTCGAGCCAGACCTGCGCGACGATGAACACGAGGCTGACGAGCGCCTGGAGCCATTCGGCGGTTTTCAGGCGTTTGAGTAAACGAAACATGGTGATCTCCTTTAAATAATAGCGTTAGATAGTAATACTGTTAGGTATAAAGCGCAAAAACAATCATGTGATTGCATGGTCATGAGCGCAAAAATCCTCCGGCGCGTGCTCGGAAATCTTCTTGAGGATGCGCAGCAGTTCGTTTGCGTCCGCCTCGCCGAGATCCTCCAGCATGCGCACCAGGACGCCCGTGATCGCTTTTGCATGCGATGCTTCCTGCGTGCGGCCCGCTTCGGTCAGCTCTACGAGGATGCGCCTGCGGTCGCGCTCGTCGATCCGGCGGGTAACCAGCCCCTTGGATTCGAGGCTGCCAAGCGCTGCCGCCACGCGTGCGGTGCTGATGCCCATTTCGTTGCTGATTTCGCTGGGGATCACGCTGCCGCCGTGACGGGAAAGAAAGGCGAGCACAAACTGCTCCCCATGCATGGAGTCCGTGATTTTCTTTTGATTTTTACGTTTGCGCATCTTGTAAAAGATCGCCATGTACTCGCGCGCAAGTGCGGAATAATCCATTCGCGTCCTCCCGGTCTTGCAGATTTCGTAACAGTGTTAACTATACACAGTGTTCGTGAATTGTCAATGTGAAGAATGTGAAAGAATGTGGTGCACGATATATCCATTTCGCGCACCACATATACAAAAAACGCATAGCAACAGGCACATAGCAGAAGTTAAAACGTAAAGGACAACGAGTAAACGAAACAGTTGAAAGACACACAGCAAAATCGAAGGCATTACATCGCCATCAGCTCAAAAGAAATCGGTTTTCCGAGCGCTTCGATAGCCGCCTTTTGCTCCGGCGAGCAGAATACGATGCGCAAATTCGGGATTTGGAAGAGGACGGAATAATCCTGCATATCCAGCGCGAAGATATCCAGCTCGGTGAGGCTGTTGATCCCGGAGAGCGGGGAAAGGTCGATATTTCCGCTTGCGTTGAGACGGAAATAGTTGAGGCTGGTCAGTGATTCGATTCCGTCGATGCTCGCGAACAGAGCCGGCGCAAATGCGAGGTTGGTCAGGTTGGTCAATTTGGTGACAGGCTCTATGCTTGTGATGTTCTGGACTTCCAAACGGGTCAAACTGTTCAATTGTGAGAGAACGTCGAGGCAGTCGATGTTTGATTGCGTGAGAAAGAGCGTTTGCAGTGAACGCATGTTGAGCAAGGGCCTGTAATCCAGGATCGGAGTATCATTCAGATATAGCGTGGTCGTGTAAACGCTCAGCGGAGAAAGATCATAGACATTGGTTGCGCTGAGATCGACCACCTGCAGCAGCGGAAAGTTTTGGACCACGTCGATCTTCATGCAGGGATTGTGACCTATGAACAACTCCCGCAAGAGCGTTTGCGCGGAGAGCGGGGCAATGTCTGAGATGTTGTTGCCGTTGAGCGCGAGGCGAACCAGACGCATATCTTTCAGCGGCGAAACATCGGAAACATTCTGGTTGCAGATGGCCAGTTCGGACAGATTGCGCAGTTTGGGAATATCCGCCAGTGTTTGAATGGTTCCATACGCCGTGTCAACGCGGTAGGCAGTGTAGAGCGAAACATCGTCCCAGCGTTCCAGTGTCTCGGTGCCAAACAGATACAGCGACTTTACCCGATCCAGATCGACTTGATACAGCGGGGTTTTTGTGTCGAACCCAAGCTGCGCGCGAACGGCGCGCTCGATTTCAGGGGATTCAAACGTGGCCGGCTGCTCCACCGCGGGCAGAACGGCCGCTTGCTGCGGCGCGCCATCGTCCGACATTGCTTTGGCCGGGGTGAGTTTCACCGCGCCGGAGAGCGCAAGCGCCGCACAGATGCCGACCCCCGCGAACAGGCCGAGCGCCGCGCCGCGCCAGAACGAGGCGGCGGATGAGAACGACTGCCGCGCAAGCCGGAGATCCCGGCAAAATTCGCGAATGTTCGGATATCTGCGCGCGGGATCAAAGCGCGTGCTTTTTTCGATCACGCGGCGCAGCGCGCGGGAGTGAATCCGGGCACGATCCTGCGTCTCATAGGAGCCCGTGCAGAGATAGAGCAGCAGGATTCCGGTGGAATAGATATCCGCGCGCTGATCGGTCTGCTGATAGCCGAACTGCTCCGGTGCGGCGGTCGCCTGGGTGCCGAGGCAGACCGTGTCGTTCTTCCGCTCGATTTGAAAACGGCGCGCCGCGTCAAAATCGATCAGCGCAAGCGTCCGTTCATGGGTGAAGATCACGTTCTGGGGCTTGATATCCCGGTGGATCACCGGCGGATTTTGCGCATGCAGGATCGAAAGCGCGCTGCAGAGTCCGAGCACGAGCCGGATGGCCTCCGCTTCGGAAAACGGGCCGTTGCGCTCGATAGAGTCGAACACGGGTGTGCCGGCAACATGGCTGCGCAAAAAATAATCCGACTGCTGATCGGAAAAATAGGAAAGCGCCTGCGGAAATGCAGGGGAGCGCAGAGTGTTTAGTATCTCATACTCGGCCCTGAGCTGTTCCCGCGCGCCGCCGCGCGCCGTCTTGAGCACGGCAAAAGAATTGTCCGTCTTTTTACGCAGGAGGTAGGTGGACTTTTCCTGCGCCTCTTTCAGGCAATCAAAGAGCACATACTCGTTGGAAAGCGGGCTTGGCAGCGAAAAAGCCTCCGCCAGGGTTCCCTGATAGGCGGAGAGAAACGATAGAACATGATCTGTCATACTGCGCCTTTATTCCAGCAATTCTTCGCCGAGCTGCTCCAGCATGATCTCGGTATCGAGAAGGCTGAATTGATGTTGAATGCAATAGATGATCGCGGCATCCCTGCGGGTTCTGGGGTACAACTCCCCGCGCAGGGCGATTTTGAGCAGGTATTGCGTTTCTTCGAGAGAGAGATGCATGCCCAGCGCAATGCGAAGCAGCGCGTTTCTGCGCGGCGTGCGATAGCCGTTGAAGATTTGATAGCCGTTGGAACGTTCCAGATTGGCTGCGCGGATCACCGCTTGCTTACTGAGTTGGTAGCGCTTGAGCAGATATTCCAGATATTCCGCGATGCTGGGCGAAGGAAGATCACTTTCGTGCTCATTTAAAAAAGTCTCCAGCGAATGAGACTGTTCCAGTAAAGAGAATAACGCTGTTGTTGAAAGGGGATCCTTTGTCTTATCCTTGCTCATCTACCGTGCCTCTGTTGATTTAAGAAATTCTAACATTGTGCAAATTCATGTGTCAACGATTGCGGGTGGTTTTTTTGGCAAAAAGTGCGCAAAAAAACATACAAAAACCAGACTTTTACAACAATCGATTCCCGTCCGCGCCGCCATAACGTGCCGCGCCGGCAGACGCTGCAACCGTTGCCCAACGCGACGGGATAGGATACAATGTTGAAATCGGCAAAAATACGTGCCGGATGATACAGTATGATACCAAGGGGGACGATCCGGATGAAGATTGTGGTGCTGGATGGATTTACGCTGAATCCCGGCGATTTGAGCTGGGGCGCGCTGGAGGCGCTTGGCGATGTGACGGTCTATGACCGCACGCCGGGGGAGCAGATCGTCTCCCGCATCGCAGACGCGGAGGCGATATTGACCAACAAGACGCCGGTTTCGGCGGAGACGCTCGCGGCCTGCCCCGGCGTTCAATACATCGGCGTGCTTGCGACGGGTTATAACGTCGTGGATGTGGAGGCCGCGAAAAAGCGCGGCATTCCGGTTTGCAATATTCCGACCTACGGTACGGCGGCTGTGGCACAGTTTGCCATTGCGATGCTGCTCGAGATCTGCCATCATGTGGCGCACCACAGCGACGCGGTGCACGCGGGCCGCTGGAGCGGCAGCGTCGACTGGTGTTTTTGGGATTATCCGCTCATTGAGCTTGCGGGCAAGACGATGGGTATCATCGGCTTTGGCCGCATCGGACAGCGCACGGGAG
>CAYPEV010000124.1:0-7396 GCA_964409605.1 uncultured Christensenella sp.
CGATTGGGGCGGTGCGTTTGCGGTCTACCGCGGCATGACGGAGGCGATCCCGTATCACAGGCTGTTCAACACGCCCATCGCGGAGGCGGGCATCGTCGGCGCCGCGATCGGTTACGCCATGAGCGGCGGAAGAGCGGTTGCGGAACTGATGTACTGCGATTTCCTGGGCAGAGCGGGCGACGAAATCTTCAACCAGCTCTGCAAATGGCAGTCCATGAGCGCGGGTATGCTCAAGATGCCCGTGGTGCTCCGCATGAGCGTCGGCAGCAAATACGGCGCGCAGCACTCGCAGGACTGGAGCGCGCTGGTGACGCATATCCCCGGCCTCAAGGTCGTCTTCCCTGCGACGCCGTATGACGCGAAGGGCTTAATGCAGTCCGCGCTCAACGGCACCGACCCGGTCATCTTCCTTGAGAGCCAGCGCATCTATGACGTGGCAGAACTCTTCCACAAGGAAGGCGTTCCGGAAGCGGAATATGAGATTCCCTTTGGCGAGCCGGATGTCAAGCGCGCGGGCAAAGACGTCACGATCCTTTCGATCGGCGCGACGCTCTATCGCGTTACGAAAGCCGCGGACATCCTCCAGGAGAAATACGGCGTTTCGGCGGAGATCATCGACGCGCGTTCGCTGGTGCCCTTCAACTACGAACCCGTGATCGAGAGCATCAAGAAGACCGGACGCATCGTCGTCACCGGCGACGCATGCGAGCGCAACAGCTTCATGCGAAACCTCGCGAGCAATATCGCGGAGCTTGCGTTTGACTATCTGGACGCGCCTCCGGTCGTCGTCGGCGCAAAGAACTGGATCACCCCCGCGCATGAGATGGAAGACGCATTCTTCCCGCAGCCGGAATGGATCGTGGACGCGATCCACGAGCGCATCCTGCCGCTGAACGGGCATGTCTGTAAGCACAACTTCACGGAACTGGAACAGATCCGCGAAAACAAGCGCGGCATCTAAGGAATTGAGAAACAGTTGGCGGCGGATATGGTATAATATTCGTCGCCATCTCTTTATCGGATTCTTATCATCAAGGACACCCGACACACCATCAGAAAGGACGCATGTTGACATGAGCACAATCGAGCAAAAAGCGATTACAACCATTCGGTTTCTTGCGGCGGAGGCCGTTCAAAAGGCGAACAGCGGGCATCCGGGCCTGCCGATCGGAGCGGCGCCCATGGCGCTTACGCTCTGGAAACAGATGAAGCACGATCCCAAGGATGCAACCTGGGCGGGAAGAGACCGCTTTGTGCTCTCCGCCGGGCATGCGTCCATGTTGGAATATTCGCTCCTGCACCTGTTTGGCTACGGGCTGCCGATGGAGGAGCTCAAGAGCTTCCGTCAGTGGGGCAGCAAGACGCCGGGGCATCCGGAGTTTGGACATACTGTCGGCGTGGAGACGACCACGGGGCCGCTCGGGCAGGGGATCGCGGTCGCGGTCGGCATGGCGATGGCGGAGGCGCGCCTCGCCGCGGAGTTCAACCGCGAAGGATTCCCCGTTGTGGACAACTACACCTACGCGCTCACAGGCGACGGCTGCCTGATGGAGGGCGTCGCGTCCGAGGCTGCGTCGCTGGCCGGACATCTGGGGCTTGGCAAGCTGATCTTGCTGTACGATCGGAACGAGATCACGATCGAAGGCAGCACGAGCCTTGCGTTTACCGAAGATGTGCAGAAGCGCTTCGAAGCATACGGCTGGACGGTACAAACGGTTGCCGACGGTGAGGACACGGCGGCGATTGCAAAAGCCATCGACAACGCGAAAGCGGACATGGCGCATCCATCGCTGATCATCGTGCGTACCGAGATCGCCCACGGCACGCCAAAGGCGAACTCCGCGAGCGCGCACGGCGAACCGCTTGGCGCGGACGCGCTCAAGGCCATGCGCGAGTTTTATCGGTGGAACGAAGAACCTTTTGCGGTGCCCGAGGATGTAAAGGCATATTTCGCCGAACTGCAGAAAGGCTACAGCAAACAGCACGCGGACTATAACGCGATGTTTGAAGCGTACAAGAAAGCCTATCCCGAACTCTATACGAAATGGCTCGCGTGGCACGAAAAGAAGCTGCCGGACGCGCTCAAAAAAGATGCGCGCCTCTTTGCGTCAAAAGAACCGAAGGCAACGCGGCAGGTCAGCGGGGAACTGCTCAACCTGATCGCCGAATATTCGCCGAATCTCTTTGGCGGCAGCGCGGATCTTGCGCCTTCCAACAAGACGGAGCTGAAAGGGAAGGGGTTCTTCGGGGCGGAGAATCGCGCGGGCGCGAACATCCATTTCGGGATCCGCGAGTTTGCGATGGTCGCGATCAGCAACGGCATCCAGCTTTACGGCGGATTCCGCGCGTATTGCGCGACGTTCCTCGTGTTTACGGACTATCTCAAACCGGCGCTGCGTCTCTCCGCGATCATGCACCAGCCGGTGGTCTACGTCATGACGCACGACAGCATCGGTGTCGGGGAAGATGGGCCCACGCATCAGCCGATCGAACACCTTGCCGCGCTGCGCGCAACGCCCGGCGTGCTGGTTTTCCGTCCGGCGGACGCAAAGGAGACGGCGTATAGCTATCTTGCGGCGTTTGAGGCGCAGAAGCCTTCCGTGCTTGCGCTTACGCGGCAAAACCTGCCGCAGTATGAAGAGACGAACGAGGGCGTATACAAGGGCGGCTATATTCTGAAAGACGCGATAAACGGCAAGCCGGATGTGATATTGATGGCCAGCGGCAGCGAGGTGGAGCTCATCTACAAAGCGGCCGACGCGCTGGAGGCGGAGGGTATCAAAACCCGCGTCGTCTCGATGCCGTGCCTCGACCTGTTCGACGAGCAGGACGCAGCTTATCGCGAATCGGTGCTGCCCAAAAGCGTGCGCGCGCGCGTTGCCGTGGAGGCGGGTTCCGCCTACAGCTGGGATCGCTACGTTGGGCTCGACGGCGTAAACGTGTGTATCGATCACTTCGGCGCCTCCGCACCCGCTGGCGTGCTCTTCCGCGAGTTCGGCTTTACGGTAGAAAACGTATTTGCCGCGGCAAAAGAAAGCCTTCAGAAGGTGAAGAACGGATAGCAGGCGCTTTGAGCGCATTTCACTCGAATTGGTGAAGACCGATTCAATCACAGCCAAACCCAATTACAGGAGGGACTGCCATTGAACCGATTCTTAAGCACAGATTGCGTCGACCCATATGAAAACCTCGCGCTGGAAGAGCTATTGTTCGAGACACAAGGCGAAGGGACGACCTTTTACCTCTGGCAAAACGAGCGCACGGTCGTAATCGGACGAAACCAGAACGCGTGGCGCGAATGCCGTGTGGAGCTGCTCGAAAGCGAAGGCGGCAAGCTCGCGCGCCGGTCTTCCGGCGGAGGCGCGGTCTTCCATGACCTTGGGAACTTAAACTTTACGTTTCTGCTCCCCAGAGCGGAATACAACCTCACGCGCCAGTTGGGCGTGATCCAGAAAGCCGCGGCGAAGTTCGGCATTGACACGATGTTTACGGGACGGAACGACCTCGTGCTCACTGAAACGGGCGAGAAGTTCTCCGGCAACGCGTTTCGCTTTTCCAACGATGTCGCGCTCCATCATGGCACGATTCTGATCTGCGCGGATTTTTCGCGCCTCGGGCGCTACCTCGCGCCTTCGCAGATGAAGCTGGAGTCCAAGGGCGTCAAGAGCGTCGTCAGCCGCGTAACGAATCTGGGACAGCAGAATCCCGCGCTGACGGTCGAGACGATGAAGCAGGCGCTGATGGAAGCGTTCGAGGCCGAATACGGCGCATTTGAACCTCACAGTTGGGAGCTTATCGACAAGGAGAAGCTCGTGCAAAAGCGGGAGAAATATGCTTCCTGGGATTGGAAGTTTGGTTCGACGCCATCGTTTAACATCTCACTGGAGAATCGGTTTGACTTTGGCTGCCTGGAGCTGCTGCTCAACATGCAAAACGGGGTTGTGACGTCCGCCGTGTGCTATACGGACGCGATGGACGATACGCTGGCAAAACGCGTAGAAAACCTGCTGACCGGCTGCGCGTATGGCAGCGGCACGCTTTGCGAACGGCTGCAGCAGGCGGGAGGCGCGGAGGAGAGTGCGATCGCCGCATTTCTCGCACAGCAAACGTTCTAAAGAAAATCTATGTACAAAACAAGAGACGGGCATTGCCCGTCTCTTGTTTTGATTATGCGCAGATTACTGGAGAAGCGCAGTGATGTCGGTGAAGGTGCTTGCTCCGCCCGTAACCTTGGGCAGCTCGCCGTTCCATTTTTGCAGCAGTTCGTAGCGGATCAGAATATCGCTCAAAGACAGCGCGATGGTCTGGTTGCTGCTTGCGGTCGCGTCGGCAAGCAGTTTGATCTTGTCTGCTTCTGCCTGCGCGGCGATGACCTGCTTCTGTGCTTCCGTGTTGGCGATAACGAGCGCCTGCTCCTGCTCCGTGCGGGTCTTGATCAGATTTTGCTCCGCAACCTGCTTTGCCTCGATCGCACTGATATACTCCTCGGAGAAGTCCCAGTTGATGATGTTCAGGTCGTCGATCACAATGCCGTAATCGTTGAGCTTTGCGTTGAGGTTTTCGTCCAGGAGGACGCTGACCTCGTTGCGCTGGCTGACGAGCTCTTGCGCGGTGTAGTTCGCGGTAACCGCCTTGAGCACTTCGTTGATGGCCGGCATGACAAGGACGTCTTCGTAGCCGAGGCCGACCTGTTTGTAGATCTCCGCGCTCGCGTTCTTATTGACATGATAGTTCACCGCAATCACGGAGGAGACGGTCTGCAGATCTTTGCTGAATGCTTCCGTGGTGACCTCGGTTTTGACGATGCGGTTATTGATCGTGACGACGTTCTGCGCAAACGGCATCTTGAGGTGGATTCCCTCCTGCATGACGACGGGGCTGACTCTGCCGAACGTGAGCACGACGCCGGTTCGACCGGCCTCCACAACGACAATGCTGCCGCCGAGGATGATCAGCACCAGAATGAGCACGACGACGGAAGCGACAATCTTGCCGACCGCAATATTTCCGGCTTTATCTCTGAACATAAACACTCCCTTTTTCTTCTTGATAGATTGATTCCGGTAATCGCAACAATGCGATCAGACAGAATGGATCTATTATACCATTTGGCGCGGCGCGTTCAATGATTCCTGTCACCAAGATTTTAATATTGTTGTGAAATCGATCGAAACAGCCGTAACGCAAAGCGGCGGGGGATGAACCCCGCCGCTTCGGAATGAGGAAACAACAAGCCATTGCCCGTGGCTGTTTTCGATACAGGCAACGGCGCAGATCTCGATCACAGAGCGCGCCGTGCCGGAGAAGATCGTTACTTTTGACTGTACGGCGTGCGCTCCAGCGGAAGCTTCGTGCGGAAGATACCGTCGCGATTGTAATAGGCGAGCTGCACCGCGGGCGCGGTCGGGATCGAGCAGATCTCGCCTACGCCCTTTGCGCCGCAGGCAAGGCCGTCCTTGCTGGACTTGCCGATGATGACGGGGACGACGTCCGGCGTCATATTTGCCTTAAAGAGGCCTAGCGTGCCGAATTTCCGTGTGGGTTTCCCGTTTTCCAACGGGAAATCTTCGCTCAGCGCATAGCCGAGACTCATGACCACGCCGCCTTCGATCTGCCCCTCCAGAGAGACGGGGTTGACCGCCTGACCGACATCGTGCGCGGCGGTGACACAGAAAACGCGCCCTTCATCGTCCAGCTCGACCACCTGCGTGGCGTAGCCATAGGCGATATGGGAGACGGGGTTTGCTTTTTCGGAGCCCATGGAGTCCGTTTTGCCTTCATATTCGCCGAGAAAACTCTGTCCTTCCAGCGCTTCGAGAGAGCCAGCACTGTCCATCGCTTCCCGAACCATCTTTGCCGCGCGGACGGCGGCTTCGCCCGTAAACAGCGTTTGACGTGAGGCGGTGGTGTTGCCCGAATTTGGCGCGCTGGACGTATCCGGCACGTGATAGATGATGCGATCCAGCGGAAGGCCCGTGATCTCCTTGACGAACTGGGTTTGAATCGTGCCCATGCCCTGGCCGATGCAGGCCGCGGAAGAATGCAGATGCAGCTTCCCGTCGAGAACCTCGATCCGGCAGCGGCCGACGTCCGGAACGCCGACGCCGAGGCCGCTGTTTTTGATCGCGCAGGCGATGCCGGCCTTCGGGTTGCGCTCGATGATCGGGCGGACGGCGTCCAGCGTTTCGATCAGCGCGGTGGTTTCGTCCGCAATCTGACCGTTTGGCAAGACCTGTCCCGGACGGATGCCGTTGAGATAACGGAATTCGAACGGCGTCATGCCGACTTTTTCCGCGAGTTGGTTGAGATTGCATTCGGTTGCAAAGCAGCTCTGCGTGACGCCGAACCCACGGAACGCGCCGCCCGGGGGATTGTTGGTATAGTAGGCATAGCCTTCGATATCCACGTCCTGATAGTTATACGGACCCGCCGCGTGCGTGCAGGCGCGCTGCAGTACGGGCCCGCCGAGGGAGGCATAGGCGCCGCTGTCCGCGAGGATACGCGCGCGCATGGCGGTGAGTTTTCCGTTTTCGTCGCAAGCGGTGGTGAAGTCCATCTCCATCGCGTGGCGCTTCGGGTGGATCTGGAGGCTTTCCGCGCGCGTAAAGCGTACCTTGACCGGACGCTTGAGAAGCCAGCACGCGAGCGCCGCATGGTGCTGTACGCTCATATCCTCCTTGCCGCCGAAGCCGCCGCCGACCATCATAGCCGTCACGCGCACCTGTTCCGGCGGGAGGCCGAGCATCATGGAGCATTCTTTGCGCGTTTGATAAACGCCCTGATCGCCGGAGAAGATATGCACACCTTCGCCTTCCACTTCCGCGACCGCGCACTCCGGTTCTAAAAACGCATGATCGGTAAACGGCACGCTGTAGTGGTTTGAAACCACGTGTGCGCTGTTTCGGATGATTTCATCCCCGTTGCCGCGTTTGACGCACTGATAGGAGAGCAGATTGTCCTTGCGCTCCAGATGCACCAGTTCAAATCCGTCCTTTCGTGCGTCGTCTGCGGACAGAATCGGCGTGAGCGGTTCGTATTCGACGATGACCGCAGCTTTGCCCGCCTCCAGCGCGGCCGCATGTTCCGCGACGACGAGGGCGATCGCATCGCCCAGGAAATGCGTGATTCCGCCGACGGGGATCAGCACGTCGTAATCCTGCACGAGGTGGCCGATCTTCTTCGCGCCCGGTACATCCTCCGCCGTAAAGACGGCTACGACGCCTTCGATCGCTTTTGCGGCAGCAGTGTCGATGGAAAGCACCTTTGCGCGCGGATATGCGCTTCTCACCGCGGAGGCAAGCAGCATGCCGGGCAGATAGATGTCGTCCGCATACATCGCGGAGCCGAGCGTCTTATCGACGACCTCGATGCGCTTGATGCTGTCGCCTATCGTACC
>CAYPEV010000125.1:0-7359 GCA_964409605.1 uncultured Christensenella sp.
CCGCTATGCCGAGCACAAGCGCACGGCCTCGTTCTATGACCATGAGGTGTTCTACTATCAGGGTACGAAATTCATCGACGAAGTCGAGCGCGCGTTGGTTGCGGAGCTCGTGAAGTATTTCCACTGCACCGAGGTGGAGGCGCGCGTGATCTCTGGTCAGATGAGCAACGTGACCGTGTTCTCCGCGCTGATGGATTACAAAAACCGCCTTGACCGCAAGCGCACGCCGAAACGCTTGGGCTATATCCTCAACAACCACATCATCAAGGGCGGGCACCTCAGCGCGCAGCCGATGGGCGCTCTGCACGACTATGTGGCGTTTGATCCCGCGACGGAGCGTCCGGCGGTGGTGAATTTCCCCGTGCTGCGCGAAAACCTATTCAAGATCGACGTCGAGGAGACCAAGAAGGTTATCGAGCGGTACCGTCCGGAGTTCATCATCTTCGGTAAGTCGATGGTGCTGCATAAAGAGCCCGTGCGCGAGATCCGCGCGTTTGTGGACGAGCAGAAGATTCCCACCACGATCATGTACGACATGGCGCACGTGCTGGGGCTTGTCGGCCCGCATTTCCAGATGCCGTTTGAAGAGGGCGCGGAGATCGTCACCGGCTCCACGCACAAGACGTTCTTCGGCCCCCAGCGCGGCGTGATCGCGGTCAACTACAAAGAGGACGAGCTGAAATACGACCTCTGGAAGACGATCCAGACGCGCGCGTTCCCGGGCGCGGTCAGTAACCACCATCTCGGTACGGTCGTGGGCCTTTTGATGGCGGCATACGAGATGAACGCGTTCGGCGATCTGTACCAGAAGAGCGTGATCGCCAACGCGAAGTCCTTTGCGCGTAGCCTCAAGGCCGCGGGGCTGGACGTCGCGGGCGATCCCGCGATCAGCTATACCGAGACGCATCAGGTCATCGTCAGGACCGGTTACGGCACAGGGCCGGAGGTTGCGGAGCGGCTGGAGGAAAACAACGTCATCGTCAACTATCAGGCGACGCCGGAAGAAGAGGGCTTCACCGCGAGCGGAGCACTGCGCCTCGGCGTCTCCGAGATGACGCGCTTCGGCTTTGGTGCAAAGGAATTTGAGCAGCTCGCGAATCTGATTGCCGACTGCGTGCTGAGGAACAAACCCATCGCGGACGAGGTTGCGAAGCTCCGCAAGGGGTATACGACGCTGGGATACTGTTTCGGCGACGATCAGATCGCCTCCGCGCTGGACGCGCTTGCCGCCACGAGCGGAATCTAACCTGAAGAGCAAACGATAACACCCGCCGGAGCAGCGTTCGGCGGGTGTGCTTTTCGCTCAGACGGAGAATCCGATTGAGAATCTTATATTGTTGTCAACGCATTGAATTACATGTTCAAAAAAGCTAAAGTTTAGTTGTAAGGCTTGGCTTAGAGATAGAAAATCAATTTTGCAATTCGGAGGATATCATGATGATTCCGGCCTATATGCGCGCGCTCGTCAAGGAAACAGCCGATAAGGGGCTGACGCTCAAGCAGGTGCGAACCCCTGTGCCAAACATCGGCGAAGTACTGATCAAGATCCATAAAACCGCCATCTGCGGAACCGACGTACACATCTACAACTGGGACGCCTGGAGCCAGAAGACCATCGTGCCGCCGATGACGGTCGGCCACGAATATGTCGGTGAGATCGCGGCGCTTGGCCCCGGCGTGGACGATTATCACGTGGGGCAGATCGTCACGGGGGAAGGGCACATCGTCTGCGGGCACTGCCGCAACTGCCGCGCGGGCAACGGGCACTGGTGCAAGTTTACCAAGGGCGTCGGCGTCAACCGCAACGGCGCGTTTGCGGAATATCTCTGCATTCCGGAGACAAACGTCATCGCCGTGCCCTCCACCACACCGGAGGAGATCGTCTCCTTCTACGATGCCTACGGCAACGCCTGCCATACCGCGACGATGTTTGACGTGACGGGCGAAGACGTGCTGATCACTGGCGCGGGGCCCATCGGCATGATGGCGGTCGGCATCTGCCGGCAAAACGGCGCGCGCAGGATCGTGATCACGGATGTAAACGACTATCGCCTCGATATCGCAAAGAAGATGGGAGCCAGCGCAACCGTCAACCTCAAGACGCAGACGGTCGAGGACGCGATGAAGGAACTGCACATCGTCGAAGGCTTCGACGTCGGCTGCGAGATGAGCGGCAACGGCGCCGCTTTAAACCAGATGCTCAAGCTCATGCGAAACGGCGGCAAGGTCGCGCTTCTTGGCATCGCGGGACCGGGCACGGTCATCGACTGGAACGACGTGATCTTCAAGGGGCTGACGCTGCAGGGCGTGTACGGCAGGAAGATGTACGAGACATGGTACAAGATGATGGCGATGGTGGAGGCGGGGCTTGATCTTTCGCCGATTCTGACGCACCGCTATCACTACACTGAGTTTGAGGAGGCCTTTGCCGTGATGAACAGCGGTCAGAGCGGCAAGGTGGTGCTGGACTGGACGGAGGAACGCGCATGAAGAAGGCCTATGAGATCTACCGCGCCACGCTGGACGAGATTATAGCTGCGGGTACGTATAAGGAAGAGCGTGTGATCGCAACGCCGCAGGGCGCGCGGATCGACACGACGAAGACCGCGGGCGTACTCAACATGTGCGCCAATAATTATCTTGGGCTTGCCAATCATCCCGCACTGATCGAGGCGGCGAAAGCCTCCTATGATACGTGGGGCTACGGGCTTTCCTCCGTGCGCTTTATCTGCGGCACGCAGGGGATCCACAAGGAGCTGGAATCGCGCATCGCGCGTTTCCTCGGCATGGAGGACGCGATCCTCTACAGCTCCTGCTTCGACGCAAACGGCGGATTGTTCGAGACGCTGCTTTCCGACGCGGACGCGGTGATTTCGGACGAGCTCAACCACGCGAGCATCATCGACGGCGTGCGCCTCTGCAAAGCCGCGCGCTACCGCTACAAGAACAACGATATGGCCAGCCTGAAGGAGCAGTTGGAGGCGGCAGGCGGCGCAAGGATCAAGCTCATCGCCACCGACGGCGTGTTTTCGATGGACGGGTTCATTGCAAACCTCTCCGGCATCTGCGACCTTGCCGAGGAATACGGCGCGCTAGTCATGGTGGACGACAGCCACGCAGTGGGCTTCATGGGCGAACACGGGCGCGGCACGCACGAATACTGCGGCGTGATGGACCGGGTGGATATCATCACTGGCACGCTGGGCAAGGCGCTCGGCGGCGCTTCCGGCGGGTATACGGCGGCAAAACGGGAGATCATCGACCTGCTCCGGCAACGCTCGCGCCCCTATTTGTTTTCCAATACCGTGGCGCCCGCGATCTGCGCCGCGAGCATCAAGGTGCTGGATCTATTAGAAGAATCGACCGCGCTGCGCGATCGTCTCCACGAGAACACGCGCTATTTTCGGGAGCAGCTGGGCAAGCTCGGCTTCGATGTGCCCAAGAGCGAGCACCCCATCGTTCCCGTGATGCTCTACGACGCACAGACGGCGCAGACCTTCGCAAAGAAGATGCTGGAGCACGGCGTCTATGTCGTGGGATTCTTTTATCCCGTCGTGCCGATGGGGAAGGCGCGCATCCGCACGCAGGTATCCGCGGCGCACACGAAGGAAGACCTCGACTTCGCGGTTTCCGCGTTTGCCGCCGTCAAGGCGGACATGGGGCTGTAGTAAGAACAAAGCCATTGCAGAATGAATATCTAAAATAATAGGTTGATTTCAGCCTATTTTTTCGGTAAACTATGCGTGGAGGGTTTCTTATGAGAATCAATACGGAAACGATCGCTTCTATTACGGAAGCGAATCAAAACTTCTCTCGCGTCGCGCGCATCGCGGATCGGTTCGGCGAGGCGGTCATCTTTCGCAGCAACAAGCCGAAATACCGCTTGGTGGATTTGGATACGGAGCCTGTCTTTGAGCTGACGGACGAGGAGAAGATCGACGTTGCGGCAGCAAGAATCCTGCGGATCTATCGTCCCGCGTTTGAGGAGCTTGCCAAGTGATCAAGTTTTCGCAGGAGAAGGTGTTGCTGCTGCACCAGCTCATCACGCAGGAAACGGGCGGAGATCCGGGCCTGCGGGATCTCGGCTTGCTGGATTCCGCGCTAGAGAGCGCATACGCGACATTTGACGGGGTTGATCTATATCCATCCAAAGCGGAAAAAGCCGCGCGGATTGGATTTTCGCTGATCTCGAATCACGCGTTTGTAGACGGCAATAAGCGAATCGGTATGTACATCATGCTGACGTTTCTGGAAGTGAACGGACTGAAGGCAAGACCGACCAATGCGGAAGTCGTTCGCGTAGGCCTCGCGGTTGCGGCGGGCGAAATGAAATATGAAAGTCTCCTCGCATGGGTGCGCGAAGCAACGGGGCAATAGACCGCCGATACAAAAAAACGGCCGGAGCATTCCGGTCGTTTTGTGTATCATGGGTTGGTCAAGGAGAAGGACTACTTCGCGCTTTTCACCATTCCCTCAATTTGATCTGCCAGCCCATTGAGCCAGTCGCCCTCGAAAAGCTCGATCAAGCCCGTGTCGCACGCGGTCGCAAGCGCGCTTTGAATCGGCAGCTCGGCGGTGGCGGGGATATTGTGCTTCTTTGCGAGCGCATGGATGTCGCTCTCCCCAAACGGGCGGACGACCTCCTTGCAGCCGGGACACTCGACATAGCTCATGTTCTGCACGAGCGCGAGCACGGGGATCTTCATCAACCCGGCCATATGAACGGCTTTTTCGACGATCATGCTCACGAGCTGCTGGGGAGAGGTGACCACCACGATGCCGTCCACGGGGATCGACTGGAATACCGTCAGCGGTACGTCGCCCGTGCCCGGCGGCATGTCGATGAACATCACGTCCACATCGCCCCAGAGCACATCCGTCCAGAACTGCTTCACGGAACCCGCGATGATCGGCCCGCGCCAGACGACGGGGTCGGTCTCGTTTTCCAGCAGCAGGTTCATGCTCATGACCTCGACGCCCGTCTTGGTTTGCACAGGAAAAATACCCTGATCGGATCCTTCCGCGCGGGTATGGAGGCCAAACGCCTGCGGGATCGAAGGTCCCGTGATATCCGCGTCCAGTATGGCGGTGCGGTAGCCTCTGCGGCGCAGCAGCACCGCGAGCATTGAGGTGACGATCGATTTGCCGACGCCGCCTTTGCCGCTGACCACGCCGATAACTTTTTTCACGTGGGTCATCGCGTGCGGGTCTTCGAGCATGCTGGTTTTTTCACGGCTGGGGCAGGCAGCGCCGCAGCTGGAGCAATCGTGGGTGCATTCTTCCATAATGTCCTTATGTCCTTTATCTGGATTTGCTGTTCGTTCGATAGAGCGCCGTAAGGCGAACAAAGCGTGCTTGTTTCCGATATTTGCCGGAAATCACACGCTTTTCATTATACGCTGCGGACGATATCTGTCAACCGCGCAAGGCGCGTCCCGCGTGAGAAAATCACGCAGGAGGGAGGGGAACATACGCGCAGCCTTTGCGGCGTTCGAAAGGGGAAAGCACGGCAAATATGGCGAAACTCCGCGCTTTTGTTTCCAATTTGTTGGTTTGCCAAGAACGAAGCAGATATGCTATCATAGCGAGCGAAGGTGAAACAATGACGAATTCGAGCTATGAAGAACCAAGGGATATCAGGAGGCTTCGCGTTGCGAGGCGTACGATGCTTTACGTCGTGCGCACGCTGCTGCTGATTATCATGGCGGCGATCCTCTGCATCGGCGCGTTTTTGACCGCGGAGCGATATTCCAATCTCTATATTTTAACCTCCGAGGGCATGGCGCTGCGCGCGGAGTGCGTCTTTGCGGATGGCGCGCGCAACGATTTGGAAGAATACTTCACGCTGACGTTTTTGCAAAGCGATCCCGCGATGTCGGACGCCACCTATGCCAACTATACGATTACCGATTATAGCTATGATCTGACGATCGAGCGCATCAGCGTTCTGCCCTGGTCGATGAGCGCTACCGTCACGGCGACAGAGCACGTCAGCCTCAAGGGAAACATCAACGCGGATCAGCTGGGCGAAGACCAGAATCCGCTCGATTTCCCCTTGCCGGAATGGACGCCCAAACGCTATCGCATCAAGTTCATCAACACCAACGCGCGCTGGTATATCTCCGAACTCACGCTGCTCGAGGAACACCCGGACGGTTCCGACCTCGGCACGCCCGACCCGAACCAGTCCCCGATTCCGGCGGCGACGCCAACGCCGAAACCTACGGACGCGCCATGAACGATGTCATCTTCCCCGCGGGGCGTCCCCTCGTCTGCCTCGCGCCAATGGCCGGGTTTTCGGACCGGACGTTTCGCCTGCTGTGCCGCGAGCGCGGCGCGGATCTCGTCACGAGCGAGATGATCAGCGCCAAAGGCCTTCTCTTCATGAGCGAGCGCACGCGCGCGCTGTACCTGCCGCGTGAGGGAGACGCTCCATATGCGGTCCAGCTCTTTGGCAGCGAGCCGGAGACGATCGCAAGGGCGGTCGCCATCGTCGAGCGGGATTTGGGCGGACTCCTGCGCGCGATCGATCTCAACATGGGCTGCCCCGCGCCGAAGATCGCCGGAAACGGCGACGGCAGCGCGCTGATGCGGGACCCCGTTCTCGCAGGGCACATCGTAAGGGCTGCGGTGAAAACCGCGCATGTACCCGTCTCGGTGAAGTTCCGCAAGGGCTGGGACGCGGCGCATGAGAACGCTGTGGAGTTCGCGCGCGTCTGTGAAGAAAACGGCGCGGCGTTTCTCACCATCCACGGCAGAACGCGGGAGCAGATGTATTCCGGCGTGGCGGACAGAGCCTGTATGGCGGCGGTCAAGCGGGCGGTGAGCATCCCCGTGATCGCAAACGGAGACGTGCACGGCGCGGCGAGCGCGCAGGACACGCTCCGCGAGACCGGCTGCGACGGGGTGATGATCGGGCGCGGCGCGCTCGGGAATCCCTTTGTATTCGAGGAAATTCGCTGCGCGCTGGAAGGGCGGGAATACACCCGGCCGACCCTGCAGGAGCGCCGGGAGACCGCCATGCGCCATGTGCGCCTTGCGCTCGCGGAAAAGGGCGATCACGCGATCATCGAGCTGCGAAAGCACCTGGCGTTTTATCTGCGGGGCATGCCGGACGCGGCAAAACTCAGAACCCGTATCAACACCTGCAAAACGCTGGAAGAACTCGAGCAAATATGGGGTTGACACGATTTTTTTGCACCAATATAATAGGTAAACACGGTAGGGTCGGTTCCAAAGCCCTGCCTGGTAAGGAGTGACGAGCGATGGCAGACATTTGGCTTACGCCTGAAGAAATTACCAAACGCGAGGAGCGGCTGGAGTTCCTCAAAACCACGAGGCGCCTCGAAATTGCCGAGC
>CAYPEV010000126.1:0-7344 GCA_964409605.1 uncultured Christensenella sp.
TCACGCCGGAGCAGGCGCTCGCGCATCCGACCTGGAACATGGGGAAAAAGATCACAATCGACTCCGCGACACTATTCAACAAAGGGCTTGAGGTGATCGAGGCGGCATATCTGTTTGACCTGCCCGCGGAAAAGATCGAGGTATTGATCCATCCGCAGTCGATCGTGCATTCGATGGTACGTTATCAGGACGGCACCTGCATGGCAAACATGAGCAAGCCCGACATGCGCTTGCCGATCCAATATGCGATCACATATCCGAATCGCACCCGTTCCTCCTGCGCAGCGCTGCGTCTGGAACTGGAACAACCGCTGAGTTTTCACAAGCCCGATCTGGAGCGATTCCATTCGCTGCAGATGGCGTACGCCGCATTGAGAAACGGGCTTTCCTGTCCGCTGACGTATAATGGCGCAAATGAGGCGGCGGTGGAAGCATTTTGTAGCGGGCGCATCGGCTTTCTGGACATCGAGCGGGTGGTGGACTATACTCTGAATCAGCATACTCCAAGGGCGCTCTGTTCGCTGGAGGAGATTATGGAAACGGATCGGCTGGCGCGCAGAGACGCAAATCTTGCGATCGATCGCGTCAGTCAGGAAAGGCGGAACCGGTATTGAGCACGGCAATCTCCATCATCGCGGCGCTTGCGCTGCTGTCGCTTCTCGTGATGATTCATGAACTCGGGCACTATCTCGCGGGGCGCGCGCTCGGGTTTTCGATACTCGAATTCTCTATCGGCATGGGGCCGAAATTGATCAAGAAAAAGGATAAGCGCGGCACGGAGTTTTCGCTGCGCGCGTTTCCCATCGGCGGCATGTGCCGCTTTGAAGGCGAAGACGAAAATGTCGTCAACGAAAAAAGCTTCAACGCGCAGAAGGTCTGGAAGCGGATCGTCGTCGTGCTCGCAGGCCCGCTGACCAATCTTGTGTTTGCGATCCTGCTCGCGTTTGTGACGCTGAGCGCGTTTGGCGACTATATGCCCGCCATCTATGAAGTCAACCAGAGTTCGTCCGCGGAGGCGGCCGGCGTGCTGCCCGGCGATGTGATCACGCAGATCGACGGAAAACCGGTTCGGTTCTATTTTCAGACGGTCGATATGATCCGTGCGGTGCAGTCGGACGACATGAAGATGATCGTGACACGAAACGGCGCGGAGAAGGAGCTGTTTCTCCAAAACATCTATAACGCGGAACAGGGAAAGAACCTCATCGGTGTTACGATCACCGCGGAACGCATGAAATTCGGCATCGGTGAAAGTGCGCTCCGTTCCGTCAACTATGTAACCGCGACGATGGTGGAAACCGTCCGTTTCCTTGGCAGAGCGTTGCAGGGCAATGCGAGCAGCTCGGACGCCGCGGGCCCGGTTGCAATCGTCGCGATCATCAGCGAAGCGGTGCGCTCCAGCGGAGAGACCGTGCTGCGCCAACTGGTGCTCATCAGCGCGAGCCTCGGCATCATGAATCTTCTGCCGATTCCTGCGATGGACGGCGGCCGGCTTGTATTTATGATCATCGAGGCGATTCGCGGCAAGGCGATCTCCCGCGAAAAGGAAGGCATGATTCATTTTGTCGGGCTGATTCTGCTCTTTGGGCTGATCATTTTCCTGACGTTTAACGATGTAACCAACCTGATCAACGGTCCGATCAGTTAACACGCTTGCGGCGAACAGGCAGATAAACGAAGGAGTCCTTTCGTGTCAGACTTGACCAAAAAGATCCTTGTCGGCGGCGTTCCCGTCGGCGGCGGCGCGCCGGTTTCGGTGCAGTCGATGACAAACACGGACACGCGGGATGTCGAAGCCACGGTGGCGCAGATCGAACGGCTCACCGAAGCAGGCTGCAACATCGTGCGTTCTTCCGTCTACGATTCGGCGTGCGCAAAAGCGCTCCGGCAGATCAAAGACCGCATCCGCATACCGATCGTTGCGGACATCCATTTTGACTATCGCCTCGCGATCGCCGCGATGGAACACGGCGCGGACAAGCTCCGCTTTAATCCCGGCAACATCGGCGATGAATCGCGTGTGCGAGCGGTGGTGGACTGCGCGAAGACGCATCATACGCCCATCCGCATCGGCGTGAACGCGGGGTCGATCGAACCCGTGCTGCGGCAGAAATACGGCGGGCCGACCACGGAGGCGATGATCGAAAGCGCGCTCAAGCATGTCGCGCTCCTGGAACGCGAGGGGTTTACGGACATCGTACTCTCACTCAAGGCGTCCAACGTGCGGGACACTGTGGACGCATACCGCGCGATCTCCAGGCGCGTAGACTATCCGCTGCACGTCGGCGTTACGGAGACGGGCGATGTCGCAAGCGGCATTGTTAAATCCGCCGCGGGCATCGGTTCGCTGTTGCTAGACGGCATCGGGGATACGATCCGCGTTTCGCTGACGGACGATCCTGTACGCGAGGTGGAGACGGGGCTCAAAATCCTTCGCGCCGTCGGACTCCTGCGGGACGATATCGAGCTCGTGAGCTGCCCGACCTGCGGCAGAACGCGTGTGGACGTCATGAAGATGGTGGAGGCGGTCAACACCCGTCTGCCGCACAAAAAAGGGTATCTCAAGATCGCCGTCATGGGCTGTGCGGTCAACGGACCGGGCGAAGCGCGGGATGCGGACATCGGCGTTGCGTTTGGCGACGGAAACGGCATCCTGTTTGAAAAAGGGGAGCAGGTCTACCACGGCGCGGCGGAGGACGTCATCGAACGGTTGATTGCGCGCGCAGGTGAAATGCTCGCACAAAAGTAAATATCAAAAGGCGAATAGAAAGTCGATATCCATCGATAACCGGAGGATTGGGGAGCGTTGCAGGAGGAGCTGTTTGCCACGCTGGCACGCGTCGGCATTTCGGATGATTCCATCCAGCTGGAAAACGTTGTCTTAAGCCGTGAGCAGAATATGCTGACGGTCTTTTTTCGTTGCGGTCGGGAGCCCGCGTTCGAACTCTCGCAAAACCTGAAAGACTCGCTGGAAGAACGGCTTGGCGGAATGCGCGTGCGTGTCGAATGGCACAGCGATGCCTATGCGCAGGAGCTTGAGACACAGCAGGAAGCGGCGCAGGCAGCCGCGCCGCAGCAGGGCTCGCCCTCGGGCATAGCGCCATCCGGCAAGCGCTCGATCTATGGCGGATTTGTTCCGAGCGGGAAATCCACATCCATCCGCGCGCTCAAGAGCGGCAAGGATAAGTGCATCATCGAAGGTACGGTTGTATCGATCAACGAGCGCAACTCGTTTAAAAACAAACGCAGAAAAGATGCCGTGAGCTATCCGCTGGATGTTTCAATCACGGACGGCACGGACAGCATCTACTGCTCTCTGCTGCTGGACGACGAGGAGCAGAAGGCTGCCATGATGGCAGAGTTTGAAGGCGCGAAGAAAAGCAAAGACCGCGTGCTGGCGCAGGGCGTTTGCCGGGAGTCACAGATGACCGGCGAACTGATGTTTTACGCAAACAGCATCTGCCTTGTTCCGGGCGTGCTCCGGCAGGACGAGAGCGAAGGCAAACGCGTCGAACTGCATCTGCACACGCGGATGTCCATGCAGGACGGAATCACGGAGGTCGGCGCAGCGTTTGAAACCGCAAAGCGGTTTGGGCACAAAGCGCTTGCCATCACCGACCACGGCGTTGTGCAGGCGTTTCCCGCCGCAGCAAAGGCCGCGAAGAAGGCGGGCGTAAAACCGATCTTCGGCGTAGAAGGATATCTTCTGCGCGAATCGGAGCTCGTGGATATGGATCAAACGTTTGTTGTGTTCGACCTTGAGACCACGGGACTCAAGCCGGAGCAATGCGAAATCATCGAAATCGGCGCTGTCAAGCTTAAGGATGGCGTGATTGTCGAGCGCTTCCAGACGTTTGTCAACGACGGCGTGGTGATTCCGGCCAACATCACGCAGCTGACGGGCATCATGACCGAGATGCTGCAGGGTGCGCCTAACACGCGCGAAGTACTCACTCGGTTTCATACGTTCTGCGAGGGCTGCTGTCTTGTCGCGCACAACGCGGAGTTTGACATGGGCTTTGTGCGCCATCACGCGGCGCGATTCAATCTCTCCTTTGCAAACCGGTATGCGGACACGCTGATGCTCTCGCGATACCTGATGCACGATCTGATCAACCATAAGCTGGATACACTCTGCGAGGCGCTGGGCATCGTTCTGGAGGCGCATCACCGTGCGACGGATGACGCGGCGGCGACGGGTGAAATCTTCCTCAAACTGCTGGATAAGCTGCGCGAGCTGGGATTGCATCAACTGCCCGTGCGCTCGGAAGACACGAAGCAGGAGCGCGGTAAAAAGCGCGCCGCGACCAACCACATCATCCTGCTTGCCAAGACGCAGGCGGGCATGAAGAATCTCTACCGCATCGTCAGCTACGCGCATTTGGATCACTTTCACTATAACCCGATCATCCCGTTCAGCTTGCTCTCGCTCTATCGAGAGGGGCTGATCCTCGGCTCGGCCTGCGAAGCGGGGGAGCTGTATCAGGCGATCTTAAACGAGGCGGGCGAAGAAAGAATCGAGTATCTTGCGCGGACGTATGATTTCCTCGAGATACAGCCGCGCTGCAACAACGCATTCCTCGTGCGCGAAGGTAAGGCAAGCGACGAACGCGTCCTTGAGATCAACCGCGAGATCGTCGCGCTGGGCGATCGTCTCGGCATCCCTGTCGCCGCGACGGGGGACGTCCATTTCCTCGATCCGGAGGACGCGATCTATCGCGAGGTCATTCTCACGAAAAACGGTTTTGAGGACGCGTCTTTGCAGGCGCCGCTTTATTATAAGACGACTACGGAGATGCTGGAGGAGTTCGCCTATCTTGGCGAGCAGACCGCGATGCGCGTCGTGGTAGACGAGCCGAACCGCATTGCGGATCTCTGCGATCTACTAAAGCCGTTTCCGGATGGAACGCACGCGCCTACGATCGAACATGCGGAAGACATCCTTCGCGATATGGCGATCGGAAAAGCGCACGAAATCTACGGCGATCCTCTGCCGGGCGTGGTGCAGGCGCGGCTTGACCGCGAGCTGAAGTCCATCATCGGCAATGGTTTTGCGTCGCTCTATCTCATGGCCCAGCGTCTGGTCTACAAGAGCAATTCAGACGGCTATCTGGTTGGCTCGCGCGGATCGGTCGGCTCTTCCTTCGTTGCGACGATGGCGGGCATCACGGAGGTAAACCCGCTTCAGCCGCATTATGTCTGCCCAAAGTGCAAGCACAGCGACTTTGAAATCGACCGCCTGCAATACTTCTGCGGCATCGATATGCCGAACAAGGATTGTCCCGTCTGCGGCACACGCTACAGCAAGATGGGCTTTGATATCCCGTTTGAGGTGTTTCTGGGCTTCGACGGCGACAAAACACCGGATATCGACCTGAACTTTTCCGGCGAATATCAATCTACGGCGCATAAATATGTCGAGGAAATGTTCGGGCGCGGGCACGCGTTTCGCGCGGGTACGATCAGCGGCGTTGCGGAGCGCACGGCGTTTGACTATGTGCGCCAATATGAGGAGAAGACGGGGAAGGTTCTGCGAAAGGCGGAGCGGGAACGCATCGCGGCAGGCTGCCAGGACGTCAAGGTCACCACAGGTCAGCACCCCGGCGGCATCGTCATCGTGCCCAAAGAGGACGACATTCTCGATTACACGCCGATTCAGTATCCCGCCGACAAATCGAACAAAAACACGATCACCACGCATTTCGACTTCCATGCGATGGATGATCGTCTCGTCAAACTCGATATCCTCGGGCATGACGATCCCACCGCGCTCAAGATGCTCAAGGATCTCACGGGACTTGATCCTGTCTCCATTCCGCTGGACGATCCGGACACCATGCGCATCTATGTGGCGAGCGATTCGCTCAAAGTCGACCTCTCCGAGATCGATTGCAACGTCGGCACTCTCGGAACACCGGAATTCGGCACGGGTTTTGTACGCGGCGTGCTGGACGCGACGCAACCCTCCACGATGGAGGAACTGGTTCGCATCTCCGGACTGACGCACGGAACGGATGTCTGGCTCGGTAATGCGGAGCCGCTTGTCATCAATAAAATCGCAAAGCTCAACGAGGTTATCTGCACGCGTGACGATATCATGAACTATCTGATTCTGCACGGCGTCGACGCGTCCAGTTCCTTTAAAATCATGGAGTCTGTGCGAAAGGGCAAGGGACTCAAGCCGGATATGGAGCAAAAACTGCTGGATAACGAGATTCCGGCCTGGTACATCGACTCCTGCAAGAAGATCAAATACATGTTCCCGCGCGGGCACGCCGTGGCATATACGATGATGAGCTTCCGCGTGGCGTATTATAAGGTGCATTATCCGCTGGAGTTTTACAGCGTCTATTTTACCGTACGCGCCGATCTATTCGATGTGTCGCTCGCCGCGGGCGGGGCGGAACGCGTTCTGGAGACGATCCGCGAACTGGAGCGCGCACAGGCGAAGATGGCGGATTCCGAAAAAGGGCGTACAAAGGATATCGTCACGATTTTGGAAGTCGTGTACGAAATGAATCTGCGCGGCATCGATCTACTGCCGGTCGATCTGTATCGATCCGACGCGACGAAGTTTCTGATCGAGGACGGCGCAATCCGCCCGCCGTTTAACGCGATTCCGGGGCTTGGCACAAACGCCGCGGTCTCAATGGTGGAAAACCGCAAGGACAAGGTGTTCCATACGATTGAGGAGTTTCGTGCGGTGACCAAAGCAAACAGCGCGGTTGTCGCTGCAATGGAAAAATGCGGGTGCTTTGAGGGGATGGAAAAGACGGCGCAAATATCGCTGTTCTGATGTATAAAAGCTGCTTTGTGGTTCATGCATTCACAATTAGCCTGCGGAATTTCCGGCGCGCGATCCCCAAAAAACGATGAAATAGAGCGATAATCGAGCGTAACCCCCCATATATTGTCAATTTTCCTTGACGCACAACAATGGGTGATATATAATTTTCAAGTAATCCTGCACTCTTATGGTGTGTTCATAATAGATTGTTTGTTTGAAGCTGGGGCGCAACGTGCAATTGGCTCAAATCGCTGGTAAATTATGAAGTGACCGTGCAGAGATGTGCGGTTACATTTTTTATAGATCGGAGAAACATCATATGTGGTGGCTCTACCCAGTCATCGGCATCCTGGCGCTGCTCTCCGGTTTCCTCGTTGGTTATGCTTACCGCCGCAATGTTGCGGAAGCAAAGGTGGCAAAGGCGGAGGACGCCGTAAAAAAGCTCTATGACGATGCCCAGCGTAAAGCGGAAGAGATCAAGAAAGAAAAGGTCTTAGAAGCGAAAGAAGAAGTATTTAAAATTCGCTCCGAAGCGGAAAGAGAAAACCGCGAGCGCC
>CAYPEV010000127.1:0-7331 GCA_964409605.1 uncultured Christensenella sp.
CGAATCGATAGCCCGCGCGCATATCACCGACCGTCACCTGCGGAATGATCCCCTGCGCGAGAATGGCGCCGACGCCCGCAAAGAGCACCGTGAGCGTCGTAATGGAGTTTCGCTCCTCTTTCACGCTCGAAAGGCTCGGCAGCATCGCCCAGTAGCCGATGTCATTCATCGTGAACGTGGACTCCCAGAGCAGGTACATCACCGTCATAAACACGACGAATCTCCAGCCGGGAATGCTCTGCACGTTGAACATCGTAATGATGACGAGTCCGCAGAGAATCGCGCCCAGCAGGATCCACGGGCGGAACTTTCCGTTCTTGAAGTGCGAGCCTTCGATGATCGCGCCCATCAGCGGATCGTTCATCGCGTCCCAGACGCGGCCGCCGACCCCGATGATCAGGCTCAGCGTCGTAAACTGCGCAAGCGTGAGCGAAACGCCGAACTGAATGTAGATCAGCAAAAACGAGTCGATCAGCGAGTAGCTCATGTCGCGGCCGATGCCGCTGACGGAATAAAACCATTTGTTGCGGTGAAAGGTTTTCTTTCGAAGCTGCTCGGCGGCGGATTTCGCATCCGGCGCGGCAGCTTCTGCCGCGATCTTGCTCTCCATTTCGATTTTGCTCCTATCCCAAAGAATTGCACAAAAAAAGATCGGCTGGTTCGGTCAGGCGACCGCTTGAAAGAAAGCGTATCACACTCTGTTCACAATGACAATGGTATTGGGTGTTTCTGTATGATCCGTCCAGTTAACGAATTCTGCAGGCAACAAAAAAGGGCGGTCGCCCGCCCTGCATACGTTCGTTTAGAGTTTGATATCGCCGGTAAAGACGATCTCTGCGGGGCCGGTCATGTAGACGTGGTTGTCCTCCGCCCAGTCGATGTGCAGCGTGCCGAGTTCGATGTTAACGTCCACGCTGCGCCCGGTCCTGCCGTTGAGAAAGCTCGCGACAGCCGCCGAGCAGGCGCCTGTGCCACAGGCGAGCGTCGGCCCGCAGCCGCGCTCAAATGTGCGCATGACGAGCGTGTGGTCGTCCACTACGTTCGCAAAATTGACGTTGCTGCGCCTGGGGAACACGCTCGCGTGCTCGATATCCCAGCCCATGTTCATCCACTTTTTATCCGTCGGATCGTCCACATAGATCAGCGTGTGCGGCACGCCGACCCGTACGGTGGTATAGCGCAGCGTTTCGCCCTGCACCGTCATCTCGCGGCCGACGCAGCGGCCTTCACCCGCGACGGGGATCTCCGCGCATTCCAGAATGGGCTCGCCCATATCGACGGTCACGCCCGTAACCTTGCCGTCCTGCAGCACGAGCTTCGGGCGCATGATGCCCGCGAGCGTCTCCACCGAAAACTCCGTCTTCTTCACGATCCCCTGCTGATAGACATATTTGGCAAAGCAGCGGATTCCGTTGCCGCACATCTCCGCCTCGCTGCCGTCCTCGTTGACGATGCGCATGCGAATATCCGCGCTCCCGCTGTTTTCGAGGATCAATATCCCGTCGGCGCCGATGCCCGTCTGCCGGTGGCAGAGTTTTTTTGCCAACGCGGAATAGTCGCGCAACTGCTCCCGTCCGTCGAGTATGATAAAGTCGTTGCCCAGTCCGTGTACCTTCGTAAACTGCATCTCTGCGTTTCTCCTTTGGTTTCACTTGGTCAGGTTGGTCCGTTTTTATAATGCAGCCGGATAAATAAAGAAATTTTTTCCTCAGCCGCCCATGATCTCCACGAACGCCTCGTCCGCATAGGTTCGGACAGACGCCTCAAACCTGCGGTATGCCGCGAGAAAATTCTGCGCGGCCGGCGTAAGTTCCGCCCCGCCGCCGCCCTTTCCGCCCGTAACGGAGAGAAGCAGCGGAAAGCCGAGGTTCTCTTCGGCGATCTTGATGATCTTCCACGCCTTGCTGTAGGCCATATCCATCTCGATGGTCGCCTTGCGCAGGGAGTGCAGGTGATCGACCCGCTCCAGAAGCTCCGCAACGCCGGGACCGAAGCATTTCTCTTCACCGAAGATACGGACGCTGACCTGGCAGCGCAGCTGTTTGTTTGGCATATCGGCCTCCGTTTCTTTGTCCCGCGCGATCGGACAAGCCATAACCCGTTTTCCCGTCGAATTCGAATTCAGCATGACGGAACATTGGTTTTCCGCTCGTTTAACTGCGGATATTATACCACACACGCCGCGCCTGAACAGTACACCCAGACGCAAGTTTACATTTGAAGGCGGATTGCATCCGTACAGTCGTATATTCTTGCCCCTTTTTTCACAAGTATTTCACGCATATGGCATCAAAACGCATCGCATACAAGCAAAAAAACCGCGGGTTCGTGCCCGCGGTCATTGACAGCGCGAATGCGCATGGATACACTTGCATATATGACACCGCCGTTTGAAAGCGACATCCGCACACAGCTCGTTCGTGTATTGGGCGAGGCAGCGGGGCAAGCGCCGAACGCCGCGCGCATCCATTTACCCGCACGGGCTGCGCACGCGAGTTTTCGCCCGCCGGAGGGCGCGGACGCATTCGCGCTCGCTGGGCTGGACTTTGGCTTTCTCTACGGGGCGCGCCTGGTGGACTCGGTCCGCGTGGTTAGAGGCTGGCTGTTGTTCGACTTCTCGCCCGCGTTTTTTTCCGCGCTGACACAGCAGGTCAATACCGTGTTGCCCGCGCCGGGCGCACAAGGCGAAACGTACGCGGAAAACCGCATGCGATCGTTATCCCGCCAGGAAGGTCTGGGCTGTCCCGACCATCCCGCGTTTTACCGCGCGCTGATTCTATCCCTTGTCTCGCACGAAAGCCCCGCCGCGTACCGGCGGGCGCAGCGGGCCGCGGAAACGCTCTTTCACACGATTCCCCCGCGGGATCGCGGCGCGCTCTTGCCCCGCTGCGGCGCGCTGGGCGGCGCGCTCTGGCGTATGTTGTCGTATTCCCGTTGAGGGAACTGTCCCTTCTCATCTGGCTGCAATCTGGATTCTGGTATTTCGCCGGTGAAACCAAAGACGCTTTCTCGACGAACCTGCGAAAGACGCAGGGTTATTTTCACATAAAGGAGATTGAACAATGCAAATCACTTGGTATGGACACTCCTGCTTTCTGCTCACCAGCGAGAGCGGCTATTCAATCTTGACCGATCCCTGCGATCAGGAGACGGGCTACGAGCTGCATGATCTCACCTGCGATGCGGTGAGCATCAGCCACGAACACCACGACCACAACTGCCTCGCCATCGTTTCGGGAACGCCGACCATTCTGCGCACGCCCGGAGAGCACTGCGCGGGCGATATCCGCGTGACCGGCTTTGCGAGCTATCATGACGACGCGCAGGGCGCACGGCGCGGGGAAAACATCGTGTTTCTCTATGAGATCGACGGCCTTCGCGCGCTGCACTTAGGCGACCTGGGGCATATTCTCTCCGACGAACTCATTCAAAAAATCGGGAATGTGGACGTGCTGTTTGCCCCTATCGGCGGCGTGTTTACGATCAACGCAAAGACCGCGACCGAGCTTGCCGACCGCCTGAACGCAAGGGTGCTCATCCCCATGCATTACAAAACGCCCGCGCTGCATTTCAACATCGAGGGCCTGGAGCCGCTGCTCGCCGCAAACGTAAACCGTCACGTCCACCACCTGAACGCAAACACCGCCTCGCTTTCACGCGAGACGCTCGGAGACCGGCGCCTGCTGATTCTGGACTACAAGCGCTAACCGCTCCGTCACTGCGGCGCAGTATAGATACGCATCTTCCACCCGGCGGGCTTTCCGCCGGGTTTTTGTGTGCCTGTTGTTTTTTTCGCTGCATCGCGCGGTTCCGCCCGCGCCCAATATCATGCAGAACCCAAAATCGCAGTCAGGGTGTAACAAGCGTAAACGATCTGTAAACTCGCAATATCTGGTTGTGTCAAGACTTGTTTGCTACCAGATATGGTGCTATGCTGTATTTGCGCCTGAAACAGGCGCCTTGTCATCTCAATAAGGGATATCTTTACTTTTTTCAGAGCAAAGCACACATATGGAATCATTGTTAAAGGGGCGGGATTTTCTATGGCATTCTACGGCATCAACGACAACGCGATGAAGGTACTTGAAAAGCGCTATCTTGCAAAGAACGAACAGGGTCAGGTCACGGAGGACGTGCCCGGTCTATTTGCGCGCGTGGCGCGTGCGGTGGCCGAGGCGGACGCAGCGTATGACCCGGACGCGGATATCGAGGCCGTTTCCTCCCGTTTTTTTGAACTCATGACCTCCCTGCGCTTTCTTCCAAATTCGCCGACGCTGATGAACGCTGGCCGCCCGCTGGGGCAGCTTTCCGCGTGCTTCGTGCTGCCCGTGGGCGACAGCATGGAGGAGATCTTCGAGGCCGTGAAAAACGCGGCGCTGATCCATAAATCCGGCGGCGGCACGGGATTTTCCTTCTCCCGTCTGCGGCAAAAGGGCGCGACCGTGCGCTCCACGGGCGGGGTTGCGAGCGGGCCTGTCAGCTTCATGCGGGTGTTTAATGTCGCCACCGAAGCGGTCAAGCAGGGCGGCACGCGGCGGGGCGCAAATATGGGCATCCTGCGCGTGGATCATCCCGACATCCTCGAGTTCATCCGCTGCAAGAGTGATACTTCGGATATCAATAACTTCAACATCTCCGTCGGGCTGACGGAGGCGTTCATGCGCGCCGCGGAAGCGGGCGAGGAGTATGACCTCATCGACCCGAAGACGAAGCAGGGCGTTTCGAAGCTCAGCGCGCGCGCGGTGTTTGACGAGATCGTGGATGCGGCATGGGCGACAGGCGAACCGGGCATCGTATTCCTCGACCGGCTCAACCGCGACAACGTCGTGCCGACGGTCGGCGAAATCGAGAGCACAAACCCCTGCGGCGAGCAGCCTCTGCTGCCGTATGAAAGCTGCAACCTGGGTTCCATCAACCTCGTCACACTGCTGAAGAACGAGAACGGTGAAACGCGGCTGGATTTTGAGCTCCTCAAAGCCACGGTGGAAGAAGCCGTGCATTTTCTCGACAACGTCATCGATGTGAACAACTATCCGCTTCCGGGCATCGCCGAGATGACCAGGAGCACCCGCAAGATCGGCCTCGGCGTGATGGGCTTTGCGGACGCGCTGCTTGCGCTCGGCATCCCGTACAACTCCGACGAAGGGGTTGCGTTTGCGGAGCGCGTGATGTCGTTTATCCAGATCACGGGACACAACGCCAGCCGCACCCTCGCGAAATCGCGCGGCGCGTTCCCGCTCTTTGGCGAGAGCACGCTCAAGGACGGCGAACCCATCCGTAACGCGACGGTGACGACGATCGCGCCCACAGGCACGCTCTCCATCATCGCCGGCTGTTCCTCCGGCGTAGAGCCGGTGTTCGGTTACGTGTATATCCGGAACGTCATGGACGGCACACAGATGGTCGAGGTCAATCCGCTGCTGATGGAAAAGCTCCGCGCGCTGGGGCTTGCAAGCGAGGAGATGTTCCAGCGCATCGCAGCCGAAGGGACGATCGCACACATCGCGGAGATTCCCGAAACGGTCCGAAGGGTGTTCGTCTGCGCGCACGATATCTCGCCCGCGGCGCATGTGCGCATGCAGGCGGCCTTCCAGCGGCACACGGACAACGCGGTCTCCAAGACGGTCAACTTCCCCAACACCGCTACACGGGAAGACGTCGCCGCAGTTTACCGGATGGCGTTTGGCGAAGGGCTCAAGGGTGTGACCATCTACCGCGACGGCAGCCGCACGGGGCAGGTGCTCAATATCGGCAGGGTCAACGACGGCAAGAGCGACTCCGACAAGCCGCAGCTGGACGCGCCTCTGCCCGAAAACTATGGCAGGATCGAACCCCGCCCGCGTCCGCTGGTGACGCGCGGCTTTACGGAGAAGATGAACATCGGCTGCGGCACGCTGTATGTGACCGTCAACTACGATGAAAACGGCATCTGTGAGGTGTTCACGAGCACCGGCAAGGCGGGCGGATGCCCGAGCCAGAGCGAAGCCACGGCGAGGCTCGCCTCCATCGCGCTGCGAAGCGGCATCTCCATGAGCGAGGTCTACGACCAGCTGAAGGGCATCCGCTGCCCGTCGACGATCCGGCAGAAGAACATGAGTTGCACCTCGTGTCCGGACGCGATTGCGCGCGTGCTTTTAAAGGTCAGCAAATACATCGACAACGGCGCGGACTATACCACGCCGGACGCGCAGGCAAAGACGAACGCCCCGCAGCCCGCGCCGATGCCGCATAGCGGAGACACGGCCTCTGTGTCCGTCGACCCCGTGGAAACGCCCGCAGACGTAAACGAGGCGCATATCTGCCCGGAATGCGGCGGCAAGGTGGAGCACGAGGGCGGCTGCATGATCTGCCGCGCATGCGGGTTCAGCAAGTGCGGCTGAGCCCCGCGCAAACGACGGCGAAACACGATTTTTCTCACATGGGGATGGGAGGAAAACCGGAATGCGAACACTGATCCTGACCGGGCCGGACAGCGTTGGGCAGCAGGCTGTTTCCCGTGCGCTCAAGCTCGCGTTTTCCGCGCGCGGGGATGTCAGCCTCAGCGTCGGCGCGCTTGCGCTGCTGGGGCCGCATCCTTCGCTTACGCAGACGCGGGCGCTGGAGCAGGCGCTGGAGAGCCCGCGCGGCTTTGCCTTCCTCTCGGCGGAGGGCAATTTCCTCCGCGGTGGAAAACGAAAAACGCCCGTCTATGAGACAAACGCGCGCTATGCGGAACATCTGCAAACTCTGCTGCACGAAGGGGAGTTTGACGCGATCCTGTGCCTGCATCGCTATCCCGCGGAAGCCGTAAGCCACATTCGAAAGACGCTTGCCGTTTCCGCGCGCTGCTGCTTTGTCTCGTGCGATTTTGCCTGCGTGTCCTTTTTGGAGGAGACCGGACTCGACCACTACTTCATCGCGCACGAAAGCTTCTCCGCGGCCTACGAAAAACGCGGCGTTGCGCATAAAAAGATTCTCCCCGCCGGTGTCCCCTTCCCCGCGGACTGGTTTTGCACGGAGGAGCGGACGGATGCGCGCGCGCTGCTGAATCTTCCGCAAAACATGCCCTGCTATTTTATTCCATACGCGGCGGATACGGCAGCGGCCCTTTCCGCGCTTTTGGACCGGCTCAAGAGCGATCAGGGGCGCGTCTGTGTGCTCGCGCCCGATGGCGCGCCGCCGAAAAGCCCCTTTATCGCGCGGTTTGCCGGAGATACCCGCGTGATCGTGCTCTCGCCGGAGGATCCCCTGCCGCTCTATTGGGCGGCTTGCGACGTTATGCTCACGGCTCCTTCCGGCGCGCTCTCCGCCGCGGCCGCCGTCTGCGGCATGCCGCTTGTGCATCTGCCGAC
>CAYPEV010000128.1:0-7230 GCA_964409605.1 uncultured Christensenella sp.
GGTCGCGCGTGAGGTACCCGGCCTTCTTGAGGGCGGGACGCAGCGCGGGTTCCGCTACGAGCAGCGCGCGGGCAATGCCATGACGGATTGCGCCGGCCTGGCCGGTGGTGCCGCCGCCGTAGACGTTGACGAAAACGTCAAACTTCGAAAGCGTGTCGGTGAGGGTGAGGGGTGCGCGGACGATCATCTTCAGCGTTTCCATACCGAAGTAATTGTCCAGCTCGCGCTTGTTGATCGTGATGCTGCCGCTGCCGGGGAGCAAACGAACGCGGGCAATGGACTTTTTCCGTCTACCGGTACCAAGATATTGCGTACTTGCCATGTTCTTGTTCTCCTCTCGTTATTTCAGCGTCAGCGGTTGGGGCATCTGCGCGGCGTTCTTGTGCTCCGGGCCCGCATAGATGCGAACCTTCTTGAGCATTTTGTCGCCGAGCGGGCCTTTCGGCATCATGCGGCGAATCGCTTCATAGACGGCGAACTCCGGCTTGGTGGCCAGCAACGTGCGGTAGCTGACCTCGCGGATGCCGCCCGGATAACCGGTGTGGTGGATGTGCTTTTTCTGATCCAGCTTTTTGCCGGTCAGACGCACTTTGCCCGCGTTCACGATGATCACGTGATCGCCGGTGTCGACGTGCGGGGTGTATATGGGCTTATGCTTCCCTCTGAGAATAGCTGCTACCTGGGAAGAAAGACGGCCGAGGACCATATCCTGTGCATCCACAACGTACCAGCTGCGCTCGACGGTTTCGCCCTTTGCCATATAGGATTTCATGGCGATTCCTCCATCAAATTATTTCAATTCTGTTGTGTTCTTGAGCGATCACTCCCGGGGCTGTGGCAGTAGAAACCCAATGGCACACCGAATAGTTTAACAAACGCTCTGTTGGGTGTCAACCCCGAAAACGAAGAAAACCACCGATTTCATCGCGATTTGGACGATGGATCAGCCTATTTCCGCATAAGCCGCGCAAACACACTCCGCCCAGCGCGAAAGCGCATAGGTTTGGCGCACACGCTCGCTCGCCTGCGCCAGCGCGGCGTCCCGCGAAGAACAGCGTTCCTCGCTGAAAACGCGGTGCAGCGCAGAGCAAAGCGCGTCGGAATCGAGCGGCGGAAAGAAAGCGTTCTGCGGCAAGGCGAGGTCTTTTTGCGCGTCGATCGCGCTGGCGAGCACAGGCGTTTGACAATATGCTGCCTCGACGAGCGCATAGCAGAAGCCCTCCTGCCGGCTGGGGGAAAGGAACACGTCCGCCATATGATAGTAGGAGGCGACGTCTTCGCGCGGGGGAAGAAGCAGGATCCAGTCCGGCACAGCGGAGGTGCCGAGCTGTGCGCAGATTTTCGCGCGCGCCTCCTCCATTCGAGAGGAAAGGACGATCGCCAGCGTCGCGGGAAGCCCCTCTCGCGCGCGCAGCAGGCGCACGGCTTCCACCGCGAGGTCGACGCCCTTGCCCAGGAAGTCATAGCCGAACATCAGCGCAAGCTTCGCACGCTCCGGCAGACGCAGCGAGGCGCGCACAGACGGATCAAAACCGTCCAGGCGTGCAAACGCGATCGCGTTTTCGGCTACGCTGACGCGCTCTTTCGGCACGCCGTCCGCAATCAGATGCGACGCGACGGACGTGCTGCAGCAGATGAACCGCGATACGCTGCAAAAATACAGCGTGTGCGGCAGACGCAGCAGCGGATTTTTCGGAAGCACGATGTGGTTATGCAGGTGCAGTACGGTTTTCACGCGGTGCCCGCAGGTCTTGATTGCGAGCCAGGCCGCGAGCTTCTCTGAAAAATGGATGAAGTGCTCGTGCAGAATATCCGCGTTTGTCTCGCGGAGCAGCCGGCGCACCTGCCGCACATAAGAGAAGAAGCCGCCCTTTTTCAGAAGGCGTACGTCGTGCGCCTTCGCCATCTCCTGCACCCAGAGCCGCCCGCTGGCCCGCGGGGGAAATGCATAGACCGCCTTTACGCCGCTCTCGCCCATCAGGCGCTCCAGCGCGGTCAGGGACGCGATAAAGTTGCCCGCGTACGGCGCGCCGTAGTCGGTCAGATGCAGGATGGTTTTATTTTGAAGCGATTCGTTCAAACGTGTAACCTCAGATGTCTTTGAGCAGATCCAGCAGCGCTTCGAACGGGCAGACGACGCGTTCAACCGAAGGATGATGGTAGAACACGCAGAAGCCCTCTGTCCCGTCAAACGGGGCGGACGTTTCCGACCAGAGCAGGATGCGCTTGTTTTCGGCGGAGGCGAGCGCGATACCAAGCTCCGCGTGCGTGCCGAAACGCCCCGGCAGAAGCAGAACGACGAGCTCCGCATCCAGCACGCCGCGCGACTCTGAATCGGCGACATGGCGTTTGAACGAAGGATCGGCTTTTGACACGTCTCCGTGCGTGGTCCAGTCATAGGTGCGCGCGTGCCCGGCACTCGTCAGCGCGGCCGCCGCCCGATTCACTTTTTCGGCGTTGGACACGCCGCTTGCGACATAGAATTTCATAATCTTTTACGGTACATCCTCTTCGTCGGCTTCACAAGAACACTTGCCGGGCACCGCACCCTTGGCGAGATCCTCCGCACGAAGGCCGGGGCCGGGATCGCCGATGAGCCAATGCTTCCGGCAGAGGCCGATGTATTTGTCGCTCGCGCCGAGGACGACCTGCTCGCCGACCTTGGTGATGCCGCCCTGACCATCAAGGCGCGCGTTGTTCGTCGCCTTCTTGCCGCACCAGCAGATGGTCTTGACCTCCTCAATCGTGTCTGCCCGCGCGAGCAGCCGCGCGCTGCCGGGGAAGAACTCCCCGCGAAAATCGGTCTTGAGTCCATAGCAGATGATCGGCACATCATAATCGTCCACGATGGGCAGCAGCATATCCACCTGCTCGACAGAGAGGAACTGCGCCTCGTCGATGATCAGGCAGTCGTATTCATGATTGCGCACCTTGTCCCAGTCGATCTGGTCAAAGAGGATGCAGTTCGCCTCCAACCCGCTGCGGGAGCGGATGGTGTACGTGCCGTCCCTCGTATCCACGCCGGGCTTGATGAGCAGCGCTCTTTTGCAGCGCTCCTGATAGTTATACCAAACCATGATGGCGTTTGCGGTCTTGCTGGACCCCATCGCGCCATAACGAAAATAAAGCTTTGCCATAGTTCCTCCGGATCAAGTAAGAATTACGCCTTTCCAATGCGAGGCGGCGGGACGATAGAGATCGGATCGAGAGA
This sequence comes from uncultured Christensenella sp., assembly GCA_964409605.1. Lineage (GTDB taxonomy): Bacteria > Bacillota > Clostridia > Christensenellales > CAG-138 > UBA7703. The sequence goes on from CAYPEV010000128.1 coordinate 3,212, forward strand.
AGGCGCCGCGGCGAATGCGCTTCGACGCGGCGCCTGAGGATGCACGCTGCAAAAATATGGGTTTATCTGCGGCCCTTGTCGTAGGGGATGCCCTCGGCCTTCGGCGCGCGGGACTTTTTACTCGTCAGAATCAGTACGATCATGGTGACGACGTAGGGGAGCATCAGATAGATGTATTCGCTGGCCTTGATGTTTTCAAATTTCGGCAGGAACGGAATGCTTCCGCTGTAGGAGCCGAGAATCTTAAACAGCGCGAAGAACAGCGATGCGCCGAGGATATTCAGCGGTTTCCAGTTACCAAAGATCATAACCGCGAGGGCGAGGAAGCCGTAGCCCGCAACGGTCGACTGGAACGCGCTGCCCGCGGCCAGCGTGTAGGCAAGTCCTCCGATGCCGCCGAGAAGTCCGGAGATGAACACACCCGCGTAGCGCATGCGGTAGACGTTTACGCCGACGGAGTCTGCGGCCTGCGGGTGCTCGCCGCAGGCGCGGAGGCGAAGGCCAAAGCGCGTTTTATAGAGCGCGATTGCCGCGATGATGAAGATCACAATCGCCCAGATCGTAGTCTGATAAAAGCTCTTAAACAGGAACGCCTGAAAGAAGTTGTCCTTTACGGCGATGCCGAGCGTGTCTTGCGTGATGCGCGACCAGGTCGGGATCAAAATTGTGGTCTGTCCCTGCCCCTGAATCGCCCAGGTGAGCACGATGGCAAACGCGGGCGCAAACATGTTCAGCGCCGTGCCGCCGATGGTTTGATCCGCTTTGAGGTTGACGGAGGCAAACGCGAGCAGGAGCGCGAAAACCGCGCCGGTGAGCGCCGAGACCACGATCGCAAGGAACATTGCCCATTGCGGATGCGCGGGGCCGTAGCCGCTTGCGTCCAAAAACCGCAAAAACAGGCAGGAACACAGCGCGCCGATGATCATGATGCCTTCCAGCGCGATGTTGACCACGCCGCTGCGTTCGGAGAACATACCGCCAAGAGCTACGAGCAGCAGCGGGATCATGAACAGTATTGTTGCGCTGACGATATCCGCTAAAATACTCATGGCTTATTTCACCTCGCTTTTGTCTTCGGTTGCGGGCGCTGCCGCGATTGCCGCCTCATCCTCGCGGCGTTGCTTGCCGCGCGTGAGCAGCTCACGCGTCAAAAGCGCAAATGCCGCAAGATAGATGATCACCGAAATGATAATGTCGATGATCTCCTTGACGAAATCCGGCTGCATCGCGTCTCCGCCTACCTGAATATAGGAGACGAAAAACGCGGAGAAGATCGTGCCAACGGGGTTTGAGGTCGCAAGCAGCGCCACGGGAATGCCGTTGAAGCCCGCTGCCAGCAATTGCTTGAGCAGCGTGTATTGTCCCGTTCCGGCAAGGAAGTAGAGCCCGCCGCCGACGCCGGCGAACGCGCCCGCGATCACCATGGAGAGCACGATGTTGCGCTTGGCGTTGATGCCCGCATAGATGCTTGCGTTGCGGTTGTAACCGCAGGCCTTGAGCTCATAGCCAAACGTGGTCTTGCTCAGGATGATCCACGCGACGATTGCGAACAGAATCGCAATGAAGATGCTGATGTTCATATAGTTGCTCTTCATCAGCACATCCAGCCCGAGGCGGGGAATCAGCGCGTTGGGGTTCGCCTGCGCGAGGTTTGCCGTGCGATCCATCTGCGCGCCGCCCCAATATTTCGCGAGCATCATCGGAAGATTATTGATCGTCAGATTGACCGCGAACATCGCGATCCAGTTGAACATGATCGAGGTGATGACTTCGTTGACGTTGAAAAGTGCTTTGAAGAGGCCGGGGAAGACGCCCCAGAACGCACCGCCGATCATCGCAAGAAGCAGACAGACATACCAGGGGAGCTGAAACTGGATCGCGCCGATGAGCGCGAACGCGGAACCGACCGTATATTGTCCGGTTGCTCCGATGTTGAAGAGGCCTGTTTTAAACGCAAACCCGACGGAAAGGCCCGTCATGATCAACGGAGCCGCCTGGTAAAGCACCTTTGCGAACTTATCGGAGGAGCGAAAGCCGGTTGAAATCAGGCTGATAAACGCGCCGCCCGCAGCCCTTGCGTTGAGTACAAACAGAAGGATCAGCCCTATGATCAGACCCACGCCGATGGAGATCAGCGAGGCGAGAATGCTTGTGCCGCCGGGCATGCGCTGCACGCGCTTGGTCAGTTCTCTCATATCAGTGCACCGTCCTTTCGGCAGCCTGCTTTTTTGCGCCCGCCATATAGAGGCCGAGCTCTTCGACCGTCGTCGTCTTGGGATCGAACTCGCCGACGATCTCGCCTTCATACATGACAAGGATGCGGTCGGAGACGTTCATCACCTCATCGAGCTCCAGTGAAACGAGGAAGACGCCCTTGCCGTTGTCCCGCGCGGCAATAAGCTGCTTATGGATGTATTCGATTGCGCCGACATCGAGACCGCGCGTGGGCTGCACGGCGACGAGAAGATTCGGATTCTTGTCCATCTCGCGTGCAACGATCGCTTTTTGCTGATTTCCGCCGGACATGCTGCGCGCGCTGGTGACGGGGCCTTGCCCGCTGCGGATATCGTACTGGGCGATCAGCTTTTCCGCATACTGACGCACGCTGAGCTTGCGGATAAAGCCTTTATTTTGAAACGCGGGCTCCCAGTAGCGCTGCAGCACCAGATTCTCTTCCAGAGAGTAGTCGAGCACGAGGCCGAATTTCTGGCGGTCTTCCGGGATATGGCTCATGCCGATTTTGCTGCGTTGGCGGATCGGCATCAGAACAGTCTTAGACTGCTTGAGCGCCGAGGCGGATTGCTTTTCCCGCTTCGGGGCAATCAGCACGATCGGTTTGCCCATCAGCTCGATCGCTCCCGAGGACGGTTTTTCCAGGCCGGTCAGCGCGTAAACGCATTCCGTCTGGCCGTTTCCTTCGATTCCCGCGAGGCAGACGATTTCGCCCGCGCGCACATGGAAGGAGACGTTTTTCACGGCGTTGTTTTTATGCAGCTTGCTGGGAACAGTGAGGTCTTTGACATCCAGAACCGTGTCTCCGAGCGTTGCTTTTCCTTTTGTGACGACAAACTCGACATCGCGGCCGACCATCATGCGGCTGAGCTTTGTTTTATCGGTGTCCTTAACGTCGACCGTTCCGATGCACTTACCCTTGCGAAGCACCGTGCAGCGATCTGCGACCGCCATGATCTCGTTGAGTTTGTGCGTGATGAACAGGATGGACTTTCCTTCCGCCGCAAACGAACGCATGATATGCATGAGCTCATCGATCTCCTGCGGGGTGAGGACCGCGGTGGGTTCGTCAAAGATCAGGATGTCGTTGTCGCGATAGAGCATCTTCAATATTTCAACGCGCTGCTGCATGCCGACCGAGATATCCTCGATCAGCGCGTCCGGGTCGATTTTCAGCCCATAGCGTTCGCTGAGGGAGACGACCTTTTTGCGCGCTTCCTTCTTTTGCAGAAACCCCATCTTGTTCGGCTCCACGCCGAGAATGATGTTTTCCAGAACGGTGAATACCTCGACCAGCTTGAAATGCTGATGCACCATGCCGATATTGAGCGCGTTCGCATCGTTGGGGTCCTTGATGCGTACGATTTCGCCGTCCTTTTTAATCGTGCCTTTCTCCGGCTGATATAGACCAAACAGAACACTCATCAACGTGGATTTTCCCGCGCCGTTTTCGCCGAGCAAGGCATGAATTTCGCCGCGGCGCAGGCGGAGTGTGATGTCGTCATTGGCTCGGATGCCGGGAAATTCCTTCGTTATATTCAGCATCTCGATGACATATTCGTTCATAATCGGTATCCCTTCCCATGTATTGATCAACGGGCGAATTACGGATGAACCGTTGTTTTTTTATAGAGGCTAATATTTAATTGAAAGCAAAATTGAAAGCAAAACAGGAATCAAAATTGAAAGCAAAACGAAAAAAAGAAATAAACCGCCTGATGTTTGCGGAGTTGCCCCGAAGCGGTGTACCAGATCGCCGGGGGATAAAAATTCGTTCGCTGAAAGAA
>CAYPEV010000129.1:0-3727 GCA_964409605.1 uncultured Christensenella sp.
TCGCTTGTTCTTTCGGGCAAAAAGCGGGCGACCGCAAGCAGTCTGTATGCCTTTGCGCCGGGCGAAGTGCCAAGACCTGGGTATCTCTCCGTCGTGACGGACTGGGACGGAAACCCGCGCTGCGTGATCGAGACAACAGCCGTCCGTGTAATTCCGTTTAACGAGATGACGTTTGATATCTGTTCGCGTGAGGGCGAGGATGAGTGCCTTGAAACCTGGCAGGCGGGGCACAGGCGGTTTTTCACGGAGGACGGAAACGAGATGGGTTATACGTTCACGGAGGATATGCCCGTGATCTTCGAGGACTTTCAGGTGATCTATACGGCCTAGCGCGGATCACAAAGCGGCGCGTCGAAGATTTCGGCGTGCCGTTTTGGGTTGCGTTCGGTTTTCCAATCTTCAACTGGAGTTTGACAGAGCGGCGGCGCATCTCACCTCCCCTGCGAGAAATATGCCCGACGCAACCGCGGACAACTGCGCCACGGCGACGAGGCCGGACAAGCCTGCCTGCGCGCGGGAGCGGAGCGTCTCCGGACGAGAAGAAACAAATGCGCAGGAACCCGCATGGAGAACATGCCGACGATTGCGTAAAATCGGGCGGTATTCTATACTGTAAACGAATGTATGATCGGCAATGCCGCGCGGGAGTATGAATCATGCTACAGATGATTTCACTTGTCCTCATCTACGGCGTCATGATGTTCATCTGGACGTTTGTATACCTCAATCGCAGTCACGACAAGGTCAATCAGTCGTTTCTGATCTTCTTATCCAATATTCTCGTCTGGATGGTGCTCAACAATCTGGATGAATTCAGCGACGGTACGCTGGTGACCCTCACAACCAAGACCGTCTACTGGCTGAGCATGATGTATCTGTCCATCACGTTTCTTTATTTTATCTATCGATTGCTCAAGCGGAGGATCGATTGGATTTTTTATCTGGCGCTCGCACTCAATACGCTCACCGTCGTCCTGCGGTATTGCTACCCGATCGATTATTCGGATCCCACTTTCTGGCGGCTTTACGATCCCGTGGTCGCGCCGCTGATGTCGCTTACCTTCAGCCTGCCGGCTATCTATGCGCTCTATCTCGTGCTGCGCGGCATTCGTTCCACACAGGATAAGCGCCAGCGCGCGCAGATGAACTATATTCTTTACGGCATAGGCCTTGCGTTAATCGTCAGCGTGATTTCAGAATACGTGCTGCCCACGGTGTTTCAAATCCATGAGAAACTGTATTTGATGCATTCGGCGATCGCCATCTTTGTGGTCGCGATCTTTATCTCCATCATGCGCTATCGCCTGCTCAACCTGCGCGCGGACTATATCTACCGAAACCTGTTTCTCAACGCGAGCGAAGGAATTTTGATCGTCAACCGCGCCGGGCGCATCGTCAGCGTCAACCGCGTCGGCAAGGAGATTTTGCGCGACGAGAATCTGGATGCGGGCGATATCGTCGCAAACTATATTCCGGGCTATCGCTACGAGACGGACTACCGCCAGCAGGAAATGGCGCTCACGCTGGGCGGCGAACGGCGGTATCTTCTGCTAGCGCAATATCCCATCGACGAGATGGAACGCGACACGACGAAGCTCCTCGTGCTGACGGATCTGACGCAGTCCCGCGTGCGGCATGAGCAGGAGAAGGAGCAGCTCCTCGAAAAAAGCAGCATCGACCAGCTCACGGGACTGTATAACAAGCAATATCTGCGCGAAAAATACGCAAATGTCGATCGATGCCCGCTGCGCACCGCGCTGCTGTTCATCGATGTAGACGATTTTAAAACCATCAACGATTCCTACGGCCATCTGGCGGGAGACGAGGTGCTCCGCTCGCTTGCCCTGTGCATCAAGGGCAACGTCCGCGGGGAAAACGACGCGGTTCGTTTCGGCGGGGATGAATTTGTGGTGATTCTGGAAAACACGGGCGCGGAGGAAGCATACCTCGTCGCGGAGCGTATCCGCTTCTGCGCGGGTGAGCTGGAGTTCTCCGGCGGGGACGCCGTGTTCCATATCACGCTGAGCATCGGCCTCATCGAAGGCGCGGCGCCGCTCAACGAGCTGCTGGAAAAGGCGGATCGAGCGATGTATGCCTCTAAGAACAAGGGGAAGAACAAGACCACGCTCTTTGTTTCGGAAGAGGCGGACGGCGCATTCCACATGACGCTGTAGCAAACGGCAGGCATAAAAAATAATATATAGAAAACATATTAAACCTATTGACAAAGTATTCTTGCACCCGTATAATCCTTTCTAATACGATTGGAAAGGGGGAACCACGCATGCAGGAAATCATCTGGCTGAGGCAATCGCCCAAATACCGGGCGGGGTTCGCTGCCTTGGGTCGTATGGATCGAATGTGCCGTTGATGTTTTTTCGTTCTCCGATCATGCCCATGCAAAAAGCGGGTAAGAAAAACATTTGACGACATTCGAAAGGAAAAAACGCATTATGGCACAGAAATATCAATTCGAGACCCTTCAACTGCACGTAGGACAGGAACAACCCGACCCCGCGACCGACGCGCGTGCGGTGCCGATCTACGCGACGACTTCCTATGTGTTCAAAGACTCCGCGCAGGCGGCGGGGCGCTTTGCCCTCACCGAGGGCGGAAACATCTATACGCGGCTCATGAACCCGACGAGCGATGTGTTTGAGCAGCGGATTGCCGCTCTGGAAGGCGGCGTGGCTGCGCTGGCGACCGCGTCCGGCTCTGCAGCGATCACGTACGCGATCCTCAACATCGCGGGCAGCGGCGACCACATCGTCTCTTCCAAAACCCTCTACGGCGGCACCTATAACCTGTTTGCCAATACGTTTCAGGACCTCGGCATTGCGACGACGTTTGTCGACGGGAGTGATCCTGAAAACTTCCGCGCCGCGATTCAGCCGAACACCAAAGCGCTCTATCTGGAATCGCTCGGCAACCCCAACGCGGACGTGCTGGATCTTGAAGCAATCGCGGCGATCGCGCATGAACACGGCATCCCTGTGATCATCGATAATACGTTTTCGACCCCGTATCTCTTCCGTCCGATCGAGCACGGCGCGGATATCGTCGTCCATTCGGCGACGAAGTTCCTTGGCGGTCATGGCACCGTCATCGGCGGCGTGATCGTCGACGGAGGAACCTTTGATTGGAAGCAGAACGACAAATTCCCGGGTTTGAGCAAACCCAACGCTTCCTATCACGGCATCGTGTTTGCGGACGCGGTCGGCGCCCCGGCTTACGTGGTGAAGATCCGCACAACGCTCCTGCGCGACACGGGCGCATGCATCTCGCCGTTCAACTCCTTCCTGCTCCTGCAGGGCATTGAGACGCTGTCCCTCCGCGTGGAGCGGCATGTGGAGAACGCGCTGAAGGTGGTCGATTTCCTGAATAAGCACCCCAAGGTGAAGAAGGTCAACCATCCTTCGCTCTCTACCGGCAGAGAAAAGGAACTCTATGACAAATATTATCCCAAGGGCGGCGCGTCGATCTTCACTTTTGAACTCGACGGCACGCGCGAGCAGGCGCAGAAGTTCACGGAATCGCTGGAGCTGTTTTCGCTGCTCGCGAACGTTGCGGATGTCAAATCGCTCGTGATCCATCCCGCGTCCACCACACACTCGCAGATGAGCGAGGAAGAGCTGGCGTTTGTGGGGATTCAGCCGACGACCATCCGCCTCTCGATCGGCACGGAGCACATCGACGATATCCTCGCCGATCTGGCGCATGCGTTCGA
>CAYPEV010000129.1:3827-7211 GCA_964409605.1 uncultured Christensenella sp.
CCCCGATTTTAATATTCGTAAAATCGCGGAGAGCGGACAATGCTTCCGGCTCAATGCGGACCGTGACGGCGGCTATACGCTTGTGGCGCATGGCCGCGTGCTGCGCCTGCGCGACGCAGGAAACGGGAGCGAAATCGACTGCTCCGAGGCGGAGTTTGACGCGCTCTGGCGGGACTATTTTGATTGGGACACCGATTATGCGGCGATTCGCGCGTCGGCGGATCCGGAAGACTCGTTTTTACGGCGTGCCTGTGACTACGGCGCGGGCATCCGCATGCTGAAGCAGGACCCATGGGAGATGCTCGTGAGCTTCATCATCTCACAGCGCAAAAACATCCCCGCGATCAAGTATTGCATCGAAGCGCTCTGTTCCCGCTATGGCGAAGGGATCGAGAGCGCCGGAGCGCGTTTTTACGCGTTTCCCACGGCGGAGCGTTTGGCCGCGCTGGACGAGGAACACTTTCTCGCCTGCTCGCTGGGCTATCGGGCAAAGTATATCCTCTCCGCCGCGCGGATGGTTGCTTCCGGCGCGCTGGATCTGACAGGGATCGCTGCGCTTGGCGACGAGGCGTTGTTTTCCGCCCTGCTTCCGGTCCCCGGCGTCGGCGAAAAGGTAGCGAATTGCGTGATGCTCTTCGGTTACCACAGGCTTTCGCGTTTCCCGCGCGACGTATGGATCAACCGCATTGAGGAAAACGAATACGGCGGCGCGTTTCCGCTCGCGCGCTATCCCGATACGGCGGGCGCCCTGCAGCAGTATATCTTCTATTATGCAAGGAGCGCGGAATACAGCGCGCAGATGCACGCGAACGTATAAAAGCGCTGCCGGAAATGATGCGAGTCAACCTTCGATCATGTGTCCGTACGCGTGGCTCACGATCAATGCGTTCAGGGTGATAAACCTGCTTGGCATTCCTTTTTTCTCTATTTCAAAGTGCACATTTCCAGGATGCACATATTCCAACCGCCACAAGCCCTCCTTCGTACGCTTTTTCGCAAGCCAGCGGAGCGCAGGCAGCATCCGCGCATCGTAAGGAACATTGCGGCGGGCAAAAAATACCAGCGCACGAAGATAATCATAGCGATAACGGCTCGGGTACGTCAGCCTTCCAAGCCGTTTGTCAGCATCGTTGAGGAAAAGATGGTTCTCCAGGAAAAATTCAATACCGAAGCGAATGGCATGTTCCAGCGGCGCGCTTATGTTGGCAGTGCGGCGTTCGGCATACTGCGCCAGACCTTCCAGTACACAGATGGTCGTATGCGGGTCACCGGAATTGGATCGGGCGTTCCAAGTGAAACCACCGTCCGGTTTCTGCTCGGAGAGCAGATGCGCGGCAAGCGCATCCAGCCGGGGATCTTCCGGGCAAAAATAGGCGGCATAATCCAGCACCATGCCATCTACGCAGGTATCCCCCGGATGCGGCTTTTTTGCGAGGTTCATCGCTCCGCTTGGCAGCTGGCAGTCGTCGAACATGCGGCATACGATGTTTCGGCAGGCGGAAAGCGTGCTTGCCGCGCCGATATTTTTCAATTCCAGCAGCGTATAGTGCGTGCAAGTCCATTTCGGTTGATAATAGTGTAATCCCCAATGACCGTCCTCATTCTGACAGGAAAGCAGATGCGCGCCGATTCCCTCTTGCGCGATTAGCGCCTGCATGGGCGCAAGCATGTCCGCCTGCGTATGAAGCAGGTCGCGGTGTGTCAAGTATTGTATTACCGCGTCGCCTTCCAGGAGCCACATGGTCTGTGCGTCCATACAATCCTCCCCTATACCGGCTTGCCGATCGGAATAACCAGAGTATATCATAGGTAGAGCCGATCCCGTGCGGTCGGATCGTTACGGTAAACCGCATTCCGTTTTTCCGAAGAAGACGCGGATTTGCGGCATGAAGCGGAACGAAGATATATTGCCGGAGAATTCCACACGCTGCTTGACGGAAACACACACATTTGATAATGTGAATTTGTCGAACGCGGTTTTGATGTGACCGCGCGAAACCCCTGCGCGCGATTTGCTGTGTTTGTGAAACGCCGCGCTTGGCTGTAGAAAGCCGTCCCCGATTTGCTTCGGGGACGGCTTTCGTTTTGGCGCAAGCACGGCGAAAGGCCGGCCCGGACAGACCCTTTCGGGAAAGCAAACATTCAACGCCGTGTCGAGTTTGCAGGATCGGGGCCACGAAAATTCGATTCGTCAGCTATTTGGTGTAAAACCGCGGCGAAATACCGGAAAAAGCGGTGATCCTGCAGGTTATATGTGCGCAGAATGCAAAATATTCGTAAAAAAATAAGCATTTACTGTTCCAAAAGCATGTGTTATGATATAAAAGACCAAATTTGGTACATATCCGTTTCACAAATGTTTCACGAAAGGCAGAAGTTATGGACGCAATTTTTCAAAACTTTTCCAATCTGACGTGGCAGCAGGTCGTTATGTGGGCAATCGGTGGCATACTGATCTACCTTGCCATTGCGAAAGATATGGAGCCCTCGCTGCTCCTGCCGATGGGCTTTGGCGCAATCCTCGTCAACATCCCGATGTCCGGCGCAATCACGCAGTTCATCGAAGGCACCACGGAAGTCGGCGTGCTCAACGTCCTCTTCGATGGCGGTATCGCAAACGAACTCTTCCCGCTGCTGCTGTTCATCGGCATCGGCGCGATGATCGACTTTGAGCCGCTGCTCACGAACCCGAAACTCATGCTCTTCGGCGCGGCGGCGCAGTTCGGCATCTTCGCGACGCTCGTCGGCGCGTCGCTGCTCGGCTTCCCGCTCAAGGATGCGGCGTCCATCGCCATCATCGGCGCAGCGGACGGCCCGACCTCGATCTTTGTGGCCAACTATCTGCATTCGAACTTCCTAGGGCCGATCATCATCGCGGCATATTCCTACATGGCGCTGGTACCGATCGTCCAGCCGCCGATCATCAAGCTTCTCACCACGAAAAAAGAGCGCAGAATCCGGATGGAATATACCGGCAGCAGCGTGTCGCAGTCGACGAAGATCCTCTTCCCGATCATCGTCACCGTCATCGCGGGCATCTTCGCGCCGCGTTCGGTCGCACTGGTCGGCTTCCTCATGTTCGGCAACCTGATCCGTGAGTGCGGCGTGCTCGGCTCTCTTTCCGAAACCGCGCAAAAAGTGCTCGCGAATCTGATCACCCTGCTGCTCGGTCTCACCGTCGCGGCGAACATGCAGGCAAAATCGTTCATCACGCTTCAAACGCTCATGATTCTTGCGCTTGGTCTTGCCGCGTTCATCTTCGACACGGCGGGCGGCGTAGTCTTCGGCAAAATCATGAACCTCTTCACCAAGAAGAAGGTCAACCCCATGATCGGCGCGGCCGGTATTTCCGCGTTCCCGATGGCATCCCGCGTGGTGCATAAG
>CAYPEV010000130.1:0-7202 GCA_964409605.1 uncultured Christensenella sp.
GCTTGGCAGCATCTTTGGTGACGACTCGCAGAAGAGCACGAAATCTTCCTCCAAAAAGAGCTCTTCTGCGAAAAAATCCACGACCAAGAAAAAGAGCACGGCAAAAAAGGCCACGAAGAAAAAGGGATAATTTTTTCGGACACTACGCCTACAAATGCAGGCAATGAAACGCACGGGTATCAAAAACGGCGGCCATCGCAACGATGGCCGCCGTTTTAGGACACGTAAACTTTTATTTCTTCCAAAACTCTGTTCCGCTGCACCGGGGGCAGGGAGGCAAAGTATCCGTGGAATCGTCGAGAACAACTTCTTGACCGCAATTCTTGCAAATATAGGTTCCTTTACCGGGCTTTTCTCCAGTTGTAGCCATAAGCACGCTCCTATTTGAAATGATGGCTTAACAATACCACCACGATATCAGAAGTCAACAGGCTGCGACATATACCAACAATGGAACAAAGAAAACGACACTATTTCCATAAGAAGCAAGAACCTTCTAATCATTGAAAATCCAAATCAGTGAGTCGGGAACGCAGCTGTTTCTTCGCCTTTTCGTCGAGGATGTTTCCGCTGAGCGCAGAGAAGAAATACTGCTCCAAGGCTTCCGAAGGCTGCAATGCGCGAACGAGCAGCAGCGACTCCATGAAATCCACTAAAATCAGCTTTCGCATGGTATCCTTAAAACCCATCAGATCGACCCGCATCAATGCCTGCCCAATCTCGCCCGCAAGCTCCGGCTTTGCGCGGAGGATCTCCGGCAGCGCCTGCGCGCACTGGCGCACGGTGATCGGCTTTGGATCATTCAGCAGCGCAAGATAGCGCGGAAGCGAGGCGCGCATTTTCCCGGACCGATCATATCGCGCGTTTGCGGCGAGAAGCATCGCACCGATGCTGCGATGATAGGAGTTTTCGTTCGAGAGTTTTTCTTCCAGCAGATCCCAGCAGGAATACAGGTCATCCGCTTCGGCAGAGCGCGCCTTAAGCAGGAGGAACGCGGGGTATCGGATGCGATCTTCCGCCGAAGCAAGGCGCTCAACCAGAGCGGGGATATCCTCGCGCGAGAGCTGCCCCGCAAACCCTTGTGCGTTGTCCGGTGTGATGCGTGAAAGGATGGCTTCGTCGATCATGAGGAACACTCCTTTTCGAATTGGCAACGCATCGGCGTAAAGCGAATGCCGTCTTTCTGCTGCTCCCCGCTCAGGGCATGAAACCCAAGGCGGCGATAGATCTCCACAGCGTAAGGGGATGAATGGACGGTCATGACGTCGGTCCTGCAGGCGTCCCGCGCGGCGAAGAACAGCGCGCGGCCGATGCCCTGCCGCTGAAAACACGGCTCCACAAAGAAGAGCGCGATATGGCTGTTTCCCCGCATCGCAAGCACGCCGACAAGCTGCTCATCGACAAATGCGCCATAAAACGTGAGTGCGGAAACTGCGGCTTCATCGTGAAGGAAGGCTTGAAATGTCGCGACACCTTCCGGCGGGTAGTCCGGCGCCTCAAACTGCAGAAACACGCGGTTGACCAGCGCGAGCGCCTGCGCGAGATGCTCCGGCTCGATGATCGATATCTCCATATACCCTCCTAAGGCGTGATTGCCGCCGTCAGCGCAGCCATATCCTCCGCAAAAGATTCGACCGCGGAGAGGAGCCGGCGCGTGAGCACGTCAGGTTCGTCAAATGCGTACGGTTGATCCAGATCGCGGGTGATGATCGCGTCCACACCCGGTTCCATCGTGTTGAGGGTATAACCTTTTAGCGGAACGCGTGCAAGGGAGTCGGAAACGCGTTTTTGAATCGCGCGGTTGCCTGCGGTCAGCCAAAGCGTGAATATGCCGCTGTCGTGCAGAAATACCAGCGAAATCTTGAGCCGTTTTGCGGCAAGGTTTGCCGGCGCGACGGCGACAAAGCTCATATCCAGATAGCCTTGATACAGCGAACCCGCGCTTTCCCCCGGATGCGCGTGCTCCCAGGCGGACTTGAATTGCTGGAGCGCGCTGACAATGCCGCGATAGGCGCGCGGAAATTCGCCGAGCGCAACCGCGCTGCAATATTGCATCACGCAATCGCTGAGGGAATTCGACGCTTGCTTCATCTGGGTTCTCCATTCGCAGCTTGCAGGAGTTCACGCAGTTTCGTCATCGTGTTCCAGTTGCGCACGGTCATTTCGGGAAATATCTTCTGCAGGCGGATCGCAAGCTTTGAGGTGCGGATGCTCTGACGCAGCAGAAGATAGATGGTTCGGTTCAGAACGGCGAACGCGTCCGCGCCGGCCGCAGCGGCACGGAGTTTTTCCAGCGATGCTTCGTCCGGTTTTCGCGGCAGCAGACACAGATAGAGGCTCTCGCTCTCCGCGTTTTCCGCTTGCGCCGCCGCGATTTCCTCCGCGGGAAAGGGGCAGTGCAGAATCGCGTCGTCGACCTCTTCCGCTGTTCGAACAATCGTAGTAGTCGCGATGGCGGCGCCATCCAGCAGCGCGCGCTCAATGGTTTTTCGCACGGCGTCTTCCGCCAAAGGAGAATTCAAAAAGACGTTGCCGCTTTGGATATAGGTCGATACATCTGAAAAGCCGGCTTCTTCCAGCAGCTGCTTCAACGCATCCATCCGGATGCGCCCGCTGGTGCCGACGTTGATGCCGCGAAGCAGCGCAAGATACCGCATGGCTACCGATCCTCCGGGAAATCGCGCAGGCTTTTTGCGATGGCTTCCGCGAGCGCCGCCGGATTCTCCAGCCCCATCGAATGTCCCGCGGAGGGGATTACGGCGACGCGGACGCCATGTTCCGGCAATCGATCGAAATCCGCGCGCGGCAGCGAGCGTTCCCCGAAGAGATACGTGCGCGGAAGCGCCAGATCATACAGCTGCTGCCGCCAGGGCGGATTGCCGCCGCGCAGCGCGGAGCACGAGATGTCCCACAGCGCCTCCGGCAGGCAATGCGCAAGGCTTGCGCCCCAGAGCGGGTTCTTTCTTTGTGCGCGGGCGAGGAGATCGGCATATCCCTCCGCAAGGAACTTTTCCCGGCTCTGCGTGCCGATCATCCGGCTGACCGCACCGGCGGGGCTTTGATCCAGATTGCCCTCGGACAAGATCAACTGTGAAATACGCTCTTGGAGCAGCCCGGCGAGGCAGATTGCAACCGCGCCGCCAAGGCTATGGCCAAAGAGGACGATGCGGTCGAGATCAAGCGCGCGGAGCATTTCGTTGAGATAGGCTGCATGCGCTTCGACCGAATAATCGAATACGCGCGGCTTGCCGCTGTAGCCCGCGCCGAGCAAATCGATCAATATAGCCCTGTGCCCCGAAAGCGCGGGCTGTGCCATGACGGCGGGGTATTCAAAGGAACTTGCGCAGCCAAGACCGTGCAAAAACACGATTGGCGGCTCCTTGCCGGGTAAATCGTGGTAGAAAACGGCGTGCCCGCCCTGCTGTAACCGGTAATGCTTCATCTGACTGCTCCTCCTCCAGAACGCGCTCTCGTGACGTCTTCCTGCGAGGAGATGCGGAAACTCCCGCTGCCGATACCATGCATGCGATGGAACACGCGGATTGCGTTTCGAACTTTCTTTGCTTCGTAAAGCGCTTCATCCGCCTGATTGAACAGGCGGGATACGCTGTCCGGGTCGTTGCATTCTGTCAGACCGAAGCAGACGGTGGGCTTGAGCCCCGGCACGCCCTCAAACTCGACGCGGCGCAGACGCAACTGCGCCCGTTCGCAGAGCTGCTCTGCGCTGCTTGCCGTCGTGTTTCGCAGGATCAGACAAAACTCGTCCCCGCCATATCGGAAAATAGACGATTCTCCAAAGTATTCGCACAGCACGCATGCAAACTCGACCAGACAGAGATCACCGACGTGATGCCCGTATAGATCGTTGACCGCCTTGAAATGATCGATATCTGCAATACCGAATACGAGCGACGCCGAAGGCGCGGACTGCTCCAGCCGTCTGAGCTCCTCATGCAGTGCTTTGCGGTTATATGCGCCGGTGAGCTCGTCGTACAGCATCGATTCCTTGAGCAGTTCCCGCTCCACTTCCCTGCGCAGGGTGGACTCGTTTTTCCGCTGTTCATATTGAATGGTAACACTCGATACAATGCTGCAGCCGATGAGAATAGACAGCGCAACGAGGAAATCGGCCAGACGATTTGCATCAAAAAGGACGCTGGACTTGTCGACATCCCAGTGCAGAAACAGCTCGGAAACGATAAAGCTCAACAGCGACAGCGCCGAAACGATACCCGTTAACGTGTAGTCCGCATAGGTTGTGGTGAGAAAAATTGCGAATGCATAGAGTGCGTAGATGGTGATAAAAGCGCTGTGCGCCGAATAGTAGATAAAGCAGATCAGGACGAATAGAAGCGACATGATATAGATCTTTGTGTGCTGGGAGAAGCGCTTTCCGTGCACGAAAAAATGCGCCGCGAGCAGGCAAGTTGCAGCAAGCCCGCTTGGAACCAGGATGAACTTGACGATGTACCGCGCGATTGACGTGGATAGAATATCAGAGGAAGCGATGAAGAACGCCATGACGACTTCCACCACGAAGGCGATGGCAACCAGAGTCGCAGTCAAACGAAGATGCAAATGCAGCCATTCTTCTACGATGCGGTTCAAATCGCCGCGTATGGACTCAACATGCAGCGTTCTGGTTGGTTCTTCCATCTTTTCACCTGATTCATCAAGATATCGATCGTCGAGATGCCCGCATGTGCTCTCGCTTGGCTTGATCGCACCGTCGAGACAGACACGCTCTTTTGTATCATTGTAACGCGGGTGAGTATTTCTGTAAATGCGCGTTTCGTGCGCTTACGGCGCGCTGCTTTTGCGGGGTTTTTCATAGACGCCGATCAGCATGCGCAGGTATGGCACGCGCCCGACCAGCCAGACGGCGAGCAGTGTCAGCGGAAGGCTCAGCAGTATGATCCAGACGAACTGCCACCCGGCAGCAGCGACGCGCTGCAGGACCGCGTAGCCCACCGAAACGAGGACGGACTGATGCAGGATATAGACGGCGAACGAGTTTGCGCCAAGCCAGCGGGAGACGGGCGATGTGCCGCCCAGAACGCGTCTGCCTGCGCCAAAAAGGGAGGGTATCGCAACCGCCATCAAAAGCGCGTCAAACAGATCGCTTGCGATGCCGCGGCGTAATCCAAACAGAAAATAGAATAGGAGCTTGGCTGCAATCAACACGAGGGTTGCGATCGAAAGCGGCAGGGCACGTCGCGCGAGGCGGTCGACGAGGGCGTCGTTGCTCAGCAAAAAGAAGCCGAGCAGAAACGAACCTGTATAGAGGCCGATACTCTTGCCCGCAATAGAGAGCGGGGAGAGCAGGACGGTGGCAAGCGAGAACACAAACACGAGGCCCAGAGGCAAGCGCGCGCCGTCGATCTTCTGTTCCTTGCGAAGATACCAGCGCATCAGCGGCAGCGTGAGCAGCGAGATCACAAACAGATACAGCAGGAACCAGAGATGCCCGACCGTGAACCCGCCCGTATATCCGGATAGATCGCCAAACTTTCCGAAAAAAAGACTGTATTGTGCAAAGTAGCCGCCTGTATAGGCGTTGTGCATCCGTTCTGCAAAATAGGTTTGCGCCGGAACGATCAGCAGTACGCCAAGCAGGAAGGGAATGAACAGCTTCCTGAACCGCTCTTTGACGTATTCGCCGGCGGTGCGCTTTTGCAGTGCGTAATGGGAACTGACGCCGGCCAGCGCAAACAGCAGCGGCATAAACCAGGTATAGCTCGCGATGATGAAGGCGGAGAGCGGCTCGCTGGAAACGCCGCGCACATAGAATCCTTCCCCCCAGCAATTGAATACCATCGCCGCGTGATAAGGGAACAGGAGCAGAATACAGATCCAGCGAAGATTGTCGATATCATTACGGCGCATGGACACATCCTCCGTTTTTTTGTTGCATTTATTCGGCGATCAACGCCAGCTTTGCAGTTCGAGAATGTTGCCCTCCGGATCACTGGCATAGACGACCGTGATCGTTCGTCCGTCGGGATACCGGTTCTCAACCAGTCCGCCGAGCTGCCCGCCGCCGCGGGAGAGCACGCGCGCAAGTGTCTGCGCGACATCGTCCACCGAAAACGCGAGATGTGTAAATCCGCTCGCGTTGACGCCCGGGGCGCGATGCGGCACCACGGTGTCGTATCCGAAGATCTCCAGCGTAGGCCCGCCCGTATCATACCCGGGCAGCGCGAGATGCTCCCCGAAGATATGTGCGCCGGTGAGCCCGGTGAGCCGGTCGACCCACTCGCCCGAAAGATCCCTTGTCTGGCCGATGCTGCGGCAGCCGAGCACATCTTGATAGAACGCGATGAGCAGGGGGACATCCCTTGCAATCAGATTTGTGTGCGCGTAGCGAATCATGCGGGGCCTCGTGTTTTCAGCTCGAGCCACATCACGTGCAGATGGTCGATGGTTTGGATCTCCTGATAGCCCGCTTCCTGATACATATGCAGCGTGCCGCGATAGCGCCGCTGCCGTGCGGAATCCGTCTCGATCGGCAGAGCGAGCATCGCATCATATCCGGAGGCGCGGAAATCTTCGATGGCGCGCGCCAAGAGCTGCCGCGCAATGCCCTTACCGCGGTGAGCGGGATGGATCACATAACAGACGGTGCTGCCGACGCGCTTCCCGCGGTAAAGTGCCTCCATGTCCTCGCGTAAGCGCGGGAACTGTGTGACATCGTTTGCGTTGCACCAGCCAACGCAAATATCCTCTTCAAACGCGAGGTAGCCGCGCATGTTGCCCGCCTCGATTTCGCGCAGCGCCTCCGTGCGGTTTTCATCCGCCGTGCGTGCCATCCATTCCTGCTGTGAGCAGGTGGTGTGATAGAAGCGGCAGAAGCACGAAGCCCAATGCGGTGTCGCGGAAAAATCCAGCTGTGTCAGATAGTCGCAAAACGTTTGCGAAAGCGCGGGGGTAAGCTGCCGGATGATGAGCGCCATCGGTCATGTTCCTTTCTTGCGGCAAGAAAAACGCCGCCGGTTGTTGTGCAAAACAGTTGCAGAAGCATAGGCGCATGTAGTTTCATTTTTTGTATTATAGCATCCTCAATCCATAAACACGATTGCGATTTCATTTCCCATGTCCGGCGTGCGGTCTCTTGCATCCGCATGAAAAATCTCGCGCCGCAGCGCCGAAAAAAACGAATGCGCGCCTATTGCGCGCGCGCGGCATGCGTGCTACGATGATCG
>CAYPEV010000131.1:0-7156 GCA_964409605.1 uncultured Christensenella sp.
CTCTGCTTCATCACGCTGAAACCTGCCGACATACAAATTAAATAAGCTGCGCGCTTCGACTGCGCGCAGCTTTTGTTTCATCACTCTATCATTCGTAAAACTTGATCACGTCCTCGATCGGCTTTCTCTGCTTTTTACGCAGGGTGTCGTTCGCCGCGTAGCCGATTGCAAGGATCAGGCGCACACGCGTGCTCTTGGGTAAATTGAACAGCTCGCGGATCTTTGGCTCGTTGTGCCAGCCGATGATGCAGGTGGAGAGCCCCTGTTCGGTCGCCGCATAGCAAAACTGGGACGCGGAGAACGCGACGTCGATCGGCGCGAAGTCCTGATCCTTGAACTTCTGCGAAAGCGAAACCTTAAGAACCGTATTTTCTTCCAGCACCACCGCAAACGCGGGACAGTTCCGGACAAACTTGTTCATGCCGAGTTCCATCATCAGCGGACGGAGTTTCTCGTTGAGCGCAGGGTTTGTGACGATCAGATACCGCCATGGCTGACCGTTGCAGGCGGAGGGCGCGAGCCACGCAGCCTCGGCGCAGCGCTGCAGCTTCTCTTTTTCTACGGGTCGGTCGGGGTTGAAATTCCGACAGCTCTCCCGCCGCTGGATCAGATCAAAATAATCGCTCATGATAACTTCTCCTTGGCATCCTCAATTTTTCGCAATGTGTCTTCCAGCATCAGCGCGCGCAGCTCCTTGAGATAGGGAAACTCGCTTGCATTCTCGACGGCATAGGTCTGCTGCAGCTCATACTCCAGCGGAAGCCATGTGCTGATATCGCTCTCGTTGTGTTGAATAACTGCCTCCAGCTTGTCCAGCGCCTTATACAGCCTTGCCTCACGCGTTTCGAGCGCGTCCATCTCGGAGAAAAGCGCCGCAAGTTCACCGCGCTGCGGTTCCGGCAAGGTTAACAGCAGCGTCTGTACCGCATTGTCCTCTGTGGCCTCGTGATCTTTTGTTTTCAGAAACGAGGGGATATCGCCCGTAATCGCCTCGCCGAAGTCGTGGATCAGGCACATACGCATGAGTTTGCTGCTGTCGATTTCCGGAAACTCCGGCGCAATCAGCAGCGCGAACACCGCGAGCCGCCAGGAATGCGCCGCGACAGACTCTGTCACGCCGCCCACGGTTGTGCTGTGGCGTCCGTTTGTCTTCAGGCACTCCAGTTTTTTTAGAAAATCCAGCAGTTCGCGCTGTTGCATATCGTCCTCCTCCGTCATCGCACATGTGCGATTGCTTCCTTCGTTTTTATCGATTATAGCACAAGGATTTTATGCGATCGCTTCCTTTGTTTCACCGATCATAACACAAAGATTTTTATGCGATCGTTTCCTTCGTTTCATCGATCATAACATAAAGATTTTTAATTGAACATGCGCAAAGAAAAACCTGAAAAAGAAATTTAAAAACACGCTTGACTCTGACGTTACGTCATGGTTTATGATAACCGCAGGAGGTGAGGAAACGATGCGTCTTTCCATCGGATCGCTCAGCAGATTGTCCGGTGTTTCCGTCCGCGCGCTACATCACTACGACCAGATCGGCCTTCTGCAGCCGAGCGAGGTCGCGGTAAGCGGCTACCGGTATTATGACGACGCGGCGGTCGAGCGGCTCTGGCAGATCCTGTTTTATCGTGAACTGGATTTTCCACTGACCGAAATCGGGGAGATTCTCTCTTCCCCCGCGTTTGACCGTGCCCGCGCGCTGACGGAACACCGAAATCTGCTGCTGCAGAAGCGGGAACGGTTGGATCGATTGATCGAACTCGTCTCCAATGCCATGAAAGGAGAATCAAACATGGAATTCAAACCGTTTGATCACAGCGAGTATGACGCCATGCGGGATCAATACGCGGAGGAAGCGAAGGCCCGCTGGGGTAATACCGACGCATACCGCCAGAGCGCAAAGCGCGCCGCAAAATGGACGGAAGCGGACAAAGCGAGATTGCAGAAGGAATCCAACGATATTTTTTCCGCCTTTGCAGCCCTTGCGGGAACCGATCCGGCCGATGCGCGCGTGCAAGCGCTGGTCACGCGCTGGAAATCGTTCATCAACGAAAGCTACTATGACTGCTCCAACGAGATGTTGGCCGGCCTTGGGCAGATGTACCTGGAAGACCAGCGCTTCACGGAGAATCTGGACAAGTTCGGCGCGGGCACGGCAAAGCTCATGAGCGACGCCATCGCGGTCTATTGCAAAGAGTAATACAGACGCAAAAAATCGGCGCGGATTCCCCGCGCCGATTTTTAATTTGTCGCATGCTTCATGCGTTGTCGCGAAGCATCTTCCTGCGAAAAACCAGCACCGCTGCAAACAGCGCCGCGGCAGCATAGCCGATCACCCACCAAAGATGCGGCATGATCGCGGAAAACGCCCCGTCCATCGCGGCTCTGCCCGCCTCCACAGCATGCGCAAAGGGCAACGCGTAGGCAATCTTTTTGAATACGCCGCCGACGAGGTCCAGATCAAACCAGGTTCCGCTGAGCCAGGCGGAGAGGTTGGTCAAGAGCGCGCCGCAGATGCCGCCGACCTGCTTGTCGTTCAACGCGCTGCCGCACAGAAGGCCGATGCCGATGAACAGCGCCGCCGCGGGCAGCGAGACAACGATGGCCAGCAGCACGTTGGGCGTGAGCCGCATGCCAAGCACACCCGCAACCGCATAGGAAAGAACAACCTGCAGCAGCGCCATCGGCAGCAGCGGGAGCGTATAGCCAAGGATATAGTCCGAGGCGCGCATTGGGGACGCGAACAACCGCATTAGAAACGATGTCGTCCTGTCCTTGCTGATCAGCGTCGCGGAAAACAGTGCGATGAACGACAAGCCGAATATCGCAATCCCCGGCGTCAGCCGATCCAGTTGAAACAGATCGACGGGGATGTTCTGCTGAATCGCGGTCAAAAGCAGCAGCAGGACCACCGGAAACCCGAGCCCGAACGCAAGGTTCAGCGGATCGCGCAAAATCTCTTTCGTGTTCCTGCCCGAAAATGCATTCATTGCGTTCATGCGATCCCCTCCTGCTGTGTCGCGAGCGCAACGAACGCATCTTCAAAGTTTTTCGCGTTCGCTTGCGCGGTCAATTCGGCAACGGTTCCGATTGCGGCAAGTCTGCCGTTTGTCATGATGGCGGCGCGGTCGCTGAGCGCCTCAACCTCTTCCAGATAATGCGTGGTGAGCAATATCGTCACGCGGCCCTTGAGCCGCCTTACGACCGCCCAGAGTTCGCGCCGGGCGATGACATCCAGTCCCAGCGTCGGCTCGTCCAAAAACAGGATCTTCGGATTGGAGATCAGCGCCATACCGATGCTCAGGCGCCGCTGCATGCCGCCGGAGAGCGTCTTTGCTTTCGACTTTGCTGCATCGTGCAACCCCAGCTGCTCCGCCGTCTCCTGCGCCTTCTGCGCGGCTTCCTTCGCGTCTGCGCCGTAGATGCGCGCCATCAGCGCGAGGTTTTCCAGCACTGTGAGGTTGCGCGCAACCGCCGTCTCCTGCGGCGAGATGCCGTTGTGCGCCTTTGCGCGGGCAGGATCATGAAGGATGCTGTCGCCCAGCAGCGTAGCTTCGCCGCTCGTCGGCTGCGTCAGCCCGCTCAGCATCTTGATCGTGGTCGTCTTTCCCGCGCCGTTGACGCCGAGCAGCGCGAAAAGCTCCCCCTCCTTGATCTCCAGACTCAGGTTGTCTACCGCGCGTTTCGCGCCGTATGTCTTTGTCAGCCCTGTAGCTAGTATCGCGTATTCCATCTGTTTCTTCCCCCGTTTACTCCTCTGCGCGCGTCTGCGCAAGTTCCCTGATATCGTCGTACATGGTCTCGTTTGGTTCCGGCCAGGCCTCTTCCTGATGCACGGGCTTTCTCTGGAAGATCGCCCCTGCAACCTGCGAAAGAAACACGTCGTTCTTCATGATCGCCAGTCCCGTCGCCTCGTCCCCCAACACCACGAGGCTGTCCCCCGGCTGAATGCCGAAGATCTCCCGCGCATCTTTGGGGATGACGATCTGTCCTTTTTCTCCGACTTTCACAGTTCCAAAGATATGCTTTCCCTTTGGCGATGTCATGGGTTTACCTCCGCGATAGGAATTGTATGACTTTTCATACTTTTCATTTCGTTATTGTTATACGCCTGATCGTCTGCGTTGTCAAGTCAAATGGGACAAAAAAATACGCCCCGTTTCCGAAGCGCATCCGAATGGATTCGATTAACCGAAGATGCCGAGGTGTTCAAGCAGGATTCTCAATCCGATCAGCACGAGAACGATTCCGCCGACCAACGTCGCGCGGTCCTGATACTTTGCGCCGAACTTCTGCCCGATCGCGACGCCGAGCATAGAAAGCAGGCATGTGGTAACGCCGATGACCGCGACGGAAGGAAGAATCTGTACCTTTAGAAATGCGAAGGAGATACCGACCGCAAGCGCATCGATGCTCGTTGCAAACGACAGCCCGACGAGCTCCTTCAAATCGAGCCGATCCTCTGCAGGGCAGCAGGAATCCTCTCCCGGTTTGAGTGCGTCATAGATCATTTTGCCGCCGACGGAGGACAGCAGCGCAAACACGATCCAATGATCCACGCTCGTGATCAGATGCTCAAACTGCCTGCCCAATAGCCAGCCAAGCAGCGGCATCAGCGCCTGGAACCCGCCGAAAAAGAGGCCGATCAGGCCCGCGCGTTTCCAGTTCATTTGGCGCAGGTTCAGTCCCTTGCAGGTCGAGACGGCGAATGCGTCCATCGACAGCGCGACCGCCGTCAGAAGAAGTTCAATCCATGTCATGCTGATCAGTCCTTATCGTTTCGTCCATGTATGGCAGATTTTATTCGAGATAATCTCCGCCGCGCGCTCCATCTCCCGTGCGTCCTCCTCCGAAAACCGGGCGAGGATCGGGCTGTCGATGTCCAGTACGCCGACCGGCGTGCCGCATGCATCCCGAAGCACGACGACGAGTTCGCTGTTGCTCGCGCTGTCGCAGGCGATGTGCCCGGGAAATGCGTGCACATCGTCCACGCGCTGGGTCGCGTTTTGCGCAATCGCCGCGCCGCAGACGCCCTTGCCTGCCGCGATACGCGTACAGGCGGGCTTCCCCTGAAACGGGCCGAGGCGGAGTTCGTTCTGCTCCAGCAGATAGAATCCCACCCAGTTGATCCCGTCGAGCAGTTCGTTTAAAAAGGCGCTCGCGTTTGCAAGCGTCGTCACACATCCGTCTGTCGCATCCAGAAGATGCTCCAACTGATCCACCGAAGTGATCCCGTGCGTCGGCATATGCGCTCTCCTTCGATCCGCCTTTTGGGCTCATTGTGCAATAGTATAATCGAAACGCCTCTGCTTTACAAGTTTTCTGTCCCGTGGTAGAGTAGAAATATGAAGCGAGGTTTGTTATGAAACTGGAAAAACGCAGACAATTCATCATTAATTTTCTGTATTTTGCGATCATTCTCGGCATCATTATCCTGCTTGCGCGCTATGCGCTCGGCGTGTTGATGCCGTTTTTTATCGCGTTTCTGGTCTCCCTGCTCCTCAAACCCGCCGTATCGTTTTTCCAGGACAAGCTCAAGCTTCCGCGCGGAGTTTCGGGTGTCGCACTCGTCGTCCTCTTCTATTCGCTTGTCGTGCTGCTTCTGATTGTCATCGGCATACAGCTCTTCTCCGCCGCAAAATCCTTTTTCCTCACGCTGCCCGCACTTTATACCGATACCGTCATGCCCTGGCTGAACCATGCGTTCGACTCATTGCAGGAGTTTGCGGGGCATCTCGATCCCGAGGCGGCGATTGCCTTCAATGTCGTCTCCGACAACATGACAAAATCGATCGGCGATGCGATCGTCAACGTCTCCAAGCAGGTGGTCTCTTGGGTCACCAGCTCTACGCTGAAGGCTCCCAGACTGCTGTTGAATCTTTTGATCATGATCATCTCAACGCTCTTCCTGACGGTCGATTTCCCGAAGATACACGCGTTCGTGATGCGTCAGTTCAGCGAACGCTGGCGTACGCTGCTGCATAACGCGCGCGTGCAGCTCGGGCGTACGCTCTGGAGCTACCTTCGCTCCTATGCGATGATATTGGTCATCACATTCAGCGAGATTTTCATCGGGCTGAGCCTCATCGGAGTGAAAAATGCCGCCGGCATCGCCGTAGCGATCGCGATCTTCGATATTCTCCCCGTGGTCGGCAGTGGATTGATTCTTCTGCCCTGGACGATCTATACGCTTATGTCCGGCAATCTCGCGATGGGCATCGGCCTTGCGGTGCTCTATGTGGTCGTCATCGTCGTGCGCCAGATCATGGAACCGAAGATCGTTGGCGACCGCGTCGGTCTGCATCCCATCGTCACGCTGCTGAGCATGGTGCTGGGTACCTATCTCTTCGGCGGCATCGGTCTTCTGGGGCTGCCGATCACCGTTGCGCTGATTCACGCGCTCAACAAGGAGGGCGCCATCCATCTCTACAAAATGGCGGATGACGCGCCGGACGCCGCATCTTCCGAATACGATGCTGCCGCCCCTGTTGAGGCCGCGCCCGCATCGGCGGAGGAAAAAACGCCTGCCGCAAAGGGAAATTCACGCAAAAAGAAGTCCAAAAAGTAAGAGGTCTTCCGTTCCTCTTCTGCACTGCTATTTGAATTCCATCCCGAAAGAAGGCGTATCCCTTGGTCAAGGCAATCGCGCACCGCGGATTTTCCTCCCGCTATCCGGAAAACACCATACTCGCGTTTGAACGCGCGCTGGATCTCGGCGCGGACGGCGCGGAGTTCGACGTACAGCTCACAAAGGACGGCATTCCTGTCGTGTTCCACGACGAAAGCCTCCTTCGCATCACAGGCGATGAACGGCTGATCAAAGATCTGACGCTGGATGAACTCCGATCGTTCGATCTTTCCTATCGGTTTCGTGGAGAATGCCCCGCGCAGCGCATCCCAACGCTGGAGGAATACTTTACGCTGGTGCGTGACAAAGACGTTCTGAACATCCTCGAATTTAAGACCGCAATTTTTGAATACAAAGGCATCGAGCAGATCGTCATCGACCTGATTCGCACATTTGCGCTTGGCGATCGCGTCGTGCTCTCGTCGTTCAACCATTATACGCTCCTGCGCTGCAAGGCGATCGCACCGGAGCTTCCCTGCGGGATTCTCTATGAGTGCCGGATCGCGGAGCCGCAGAATTATTGCC
>CAYPEV010000132.1:0-7146 GCA_964409605.1 uncultured Christensenella sp.
GAGTTATCCGCGGGTTTTGCCGGGTGGGTGCGCATCGCGCCGCAAAGCACGCGCAGGGCCTTGCCCGCCATCGCCTTATTGGCGGCGAGGATTTCCGCAAGCACATCCTGCGTCAGCGGCTGCGCTTTGCCGTTTTTCCAATAACAGGTGCATTTTTTCAGCACTTCGTCCGGTGCGCCTTTGGTATACTGTACGATGCCATCCGGAGTCTCATGCACGGTGGACATCATCTTGCGCATGCTGTCAAACGGCGCCTCGTCTACGCGCGGCTCCTGCGCTTTCAACGCGGGCTTGAGCAGCGCTTTGGTTACCGCGAAGTTGACCAGCGCGCATTCTGTCGGCTCACCGACCGCGTTGTTTTTTTCGTCCAGCTCTGCGTCGCTGCACAAAGCCATGGCTTTTGCAAGCAGCGGTAAGTCGTCCGCATAATCCTCCACGACGGTCATTTTATTCTGTGTGAGCGTTCCGGTTTTATCCGAGCAGATGATCTGCGCGCAGCCGAGCGTCTCGACCGCGGTCAGTCTGCGGATAATCGCGTTGTGGCGGCTCATGTTGGTGACTCCGATGGAGAGCACGATGGTGACCACGGCTGCCAGCCCTTCCGGAATGGCGGCGACCGCGAGGGAGACCGCGATCAGGAAGGAATCGAGGATATAACGCTCGCCCGTGCCATGGAAACGCAGGATATTCACAACGAATATGACCACGCAGATGGCGAGTACAAGCCAGGTAAGGATTTTTGAAAGCTGGGAAAGCTTGATCTGGAGCGGCGTTTGGTTATCCTCCGCTTGCGCGAGCGCGTCCGCAATCTTTCCCATCTCCGTCTGCATGCCGGTTGCCGTGACAACCGCCTTGCCGCGCCCATAGACGACCGTACTGCCCATGTAGACCATGTTCTTACGATCTCCGAGCGGAATATCTTTTGCGCCGCCAAGAGAGAGCGCATCAATCATCTTGCTGACGGGCACGCTTTCGCCCGTGAGCGCCGCTTCCTCGATCTGCAGGCTTGCGCTCTCGAGAATACGGCCGTCTGCCGGAACCGCGTCGCCCGCCTCGAGCAGGACGACGTCGCCCACGACGAGCTCCTCCGTCTTTACGCGCAGAATCTGCCCGTCGCGCAGCACGCGGCAGGTAGCGGCGGCCATCTTCTGAAGGGCTTCGATCGCCTTTTCCGCCTTGCTCTCCTGCACAACGCCAAGGACGGCGTTGATGATGACAACCGCGAGAATGATGATGACATCCGCAAAGCTTTCGCCTTCGATGATCGCCGTGATGCCGGAGACGAGCGCGGCAGCCAGCAGAATCAGGATCATCGGATCTTTCATCTGCTGGAAAAAGCGGACGATAAGCGGCGTTTTCTTGCCTTCGGCGAGCTTGTTCGATCCGTTGTCGCAAAGTCTTTTGTGCGCTTCCGCGGCGGAAAGGCCTGATGGCGTGGAGGCAACGGAATCGAGTGCAGAACGGGAGTCGAGTAGATACTGCTGCATATTCGCTGTTTCCTTTCGCGTTTATGACAGAATTTGAAGGAACAGGGGCAGTAGGAAATGAAAAAACCCATGTACGGCAAACAAACTGTCGTACATGAGTCTCGCTATTTCATCCAAGCCAGACGCCCGCGCGTCGTGCTACCATGTTGACTTGGAACGCGGCGTTGTGCCGCGCCAACTACTCCCTCACGCAATTTCATTATAGCAAAGGCGCCGGAGATTGCAAAGCCTGAACGCGGAGCGTTTATCCAAATGCGCGAAAAAACGATGCGCGCGTAAGTATGCTATGGTATACTGACTGAATCAATCCTTTCGGCGCAGGCTTTCGAAACGCTGCCGAAGGGCGGGTAAAATCATTCGGGGGATGGGTTTATGGAGAAACAAACGAAGCGGCTTTTCAATGTTGGCACGCGCTCGTTTATCGCGGCGCTGATCATTCTCTTTCTCCTGATGGTGTTGACCTATGCGCTGACGCTGGTGCTGCCCGCCGGCGAATACCAGCGCGTGGTGATCGACGGCAAAGAGTCCATCGTCGCGGGGACCTATCAAAGCGTCCCCGGTGGACTGCCGTTCTGGAAATGGCTGCTCTCTCCGTTTCTCGCGCTGGGGGCAAGCGGCTCCGGCACGGTGATCGCGATCATCGCATTTTTGCTCGTCATCGGCGGCGCGTTCAACGCGCTCGACGAATGCGGCGTGCTTTCCTATATGTTCAATCGCGTTTACCGGATGTTCGAAACGCAAAAATATCGGCTTCTGTTGCTCGTGTCGCTGTTCTTCATGAGCCTTGGCGCGTTCGTCGGCTCGTTTGAAGAGTGCGTGCCGCTGGTGCCGATCGCGGTCGCGCTCGCGTATTCGCTCGGCTGGGATGCGCTCGTCGGCCTCGGCATGAGCCTGCTTGCGGTGGGCTTCGGCTTCAGTACCGGCGTCGTCAACCCCTTTACGGTCGGCGTCGCGCAGGAGCTCGTGGGCTTGCCGATGTTTTCCGGCATCTGGATGCGGCTTGTGACGTTTGTACTGATCTACGGTCTTTTGATCGCGTTTTTGATCCCGTACGCGAAGAAAATCGAAAAAAATCCCGCGCGCAGCATGATCTATGATCCCGCGATGGCGGAGCGCTGGGCCTCTCTTCGCACGGACTACACGCAGGAGAAGCGGAAGGACGGCGCGCTGCTCTGGTTCGCCGCCGTGCTCGGTACGGGGATCGTTCTGATCCTGTGCTCCAGCTTTATTCCGTTTTTGCAGGGTATCATCATGCCGCTGATTGCGCTGATCTTCCTCGTTGCGGGCACGGTTTCTTCACTCGTGTCCGGTATGCGCGGGCGTGCCTATTTCAAGTCGTTCGGCAAAGGCATGGTCAACATCCTGCCCGCCGTGCTGCTAATCCTTATGGCGAACTCGATTCGCTTCACGATGACGGAGTCGAAGATTCTCGATACGATTCTGTATCAAACCGTGCAGCTCACACAAAACGCGAGCAGCGGGGTAGTCGTCTTGATGATCTACGCGCTTGCGCTCGTGCTGGAATTGTTTATCTCCAGCGGGTCGGCAAAGGCGTTTCTGCTCATGCCGCTGATTGCGCCGATCGCGGATCTTTCCGGCATCTCGCGGCAGATCGCGGTGCTGGCCTACGCCTTTGGAGACGGGTTTTCCAATGTGTTTTATCCGACCAATCCGGTGCTTCTGATCTCGCTCGGCATCGTCGGCATCGGTTTTGGCAAATGGTTTAAATGGAGTGTAAAGATACAGCTTGCGGTGCTCGCGCTGACGTGCGGGCTGCTGCTGTTTGCAAACGCGGTCGGATATTGAGCGAAGGTTTCGCTTGGTATCGGGCTTTCATCGCAAAACGGGATATCAGGGAGTAAAGGGGAACAAGACGAGACCATGATCCAACTCATGTCGGAGGAACTGGAACCAGGCGAACTGCTGCCGGTGGGCACACTGCTGCATCGGCGCTATGCAATCGAAGGCGTGCTGGGACGCGGCACATATGGCATCACGTATTTCGGACGCGACGAGAAAACCGGCACGCGCATCGCCATCAAGGAATATTTTCCCTATGCGCTGGCTTCCCGCGCGGAGCAGGGGAATGCGTTGACGCCAAAGAACAAGGCATGCGGCGCGCTCTTTTTTCTAGGAAGCGAGATGTTCTATCGCCAGCATCTGGCGCTGACGGACGCAAAGGGCAGCGAAAACCTTGTCACGGTCTATACCGCCTTTTTTGAAAATGGCACGTCGTATGCCGTCATGGAGCATCTGCGCGGCATCACGCTGGAACGCTTTTTGCAGCTGCGCAGGCGCAGGCTTTTTCCCGACGAGGCGATGTTCATCGCGGCGTCGCTTGCAGACGCGATGCTGGTTGTGCACAGCCTGAATTCCCTGCATTACGACATCAACGCGCGTTCAATCTTTCTCTGCACGGACGGATCGGTTAAACTGATCGATTTCGGCGCGGCGAAGGCGGGGCTTCGTGCGCGGCAGGAGGTCGACGACACGGAGCCATGGATCGACATCGCGGCCATCGGGAAGACGCTCTATGAGTCCATGACCGGCCTTGCGGTATTCGGCGACGGGATTCAACCGCACACAAACATTCCGCCGTTGTTCTTTGATTTTCTCTGGCAGGCGACGAATCCATCCGGATACCGCCGCATCTCAAACGTGTTTGAATACCGCCATGCGCTCGCTTGCGTTGAGATCGGCGCGATTTGCCCGGATGTGACGGAGGAGGACCTTGTCAGCGAATTGCCGCAGCCGCGCAGGGCTGTCCCGCAGAGTCGCCCGCAAGGTTCCGCACAGAGCGAAGCGCCGCAGGAAGCGGGGCAGAAGCGGTCGATTCTCGACCGCGCACTGGATGCGATGGAGGGTGCGGTAACGACGGAGACGCCGGCTGCCGAAAAAACGCAGAAGGAAGAGCGCATCCGGAAAAAAGTTTGGCTTGTTTACGGCGGCGTGATCGCGATCACCCTGATCCTTGCCCTACTCCTCAGAGGCTTGATTCATTAAGAAAAAAATCCCGCTGGAAGGCGGGATTTTTTGATGCGATTTTATGCGGGTTGTTCCTTTTTTCGCCCGAGTTTGCTAAAGAAGCGGAAGGTCATCGGCCAGAGTGCGCCGCCGGCCAGCACCATCAAACAATAGCGTACCGCGTTGCCCGCGTTGTGCCCGTGAAAGAGAGAGAGCAGCGGCGCTTTGAGCAGCATCCGCACCGCAATTACGAGGGCAAGCCCGAGTGCGAGCTTGAGCAGCTGCGCCCACCATACGGCTTTTTCGGAGAAGCGGATGTATTTGCGCTCCAGCCAGAGCACAACGGCGAAGCCGACCGCGCCGCCGACCATCTTGTAACCCGACTCGCTGCATTCCAGCGAGAACTGCGCGATTGCGTTTTCCGGCATGGGCACGCACTCGATGTACACAATCAGCGCGGCGCCGAACGCGAGCAGGATGCCGACCAGCGGCAAAAACCATTTTGGCTGATCCCACGCGAGGCGGAGCAGCGGAAAGGCGAACGCAACCAGCAGCAGGGCGATGCCAAGAGAAACCAGAACGTCTGCGGGCGTATGTACGCCGAGATACATCCGCGAGAACGCGACGAGCAGCGTCAGCGCGACGCAGACGATTCGAACCCAGCGCTCCTTGCGCGACCAGGCTACGCCGAGGAACATGCCCGCGGAATTTTGCGTGTGCCCGCTGGGGAAGGAGTATCCCGTCGCCTCCGCACGGGCGCTCTCCACGATGCTGAAGTTTTTGTCGAGCACCCAGGGGCGCGGCACGAGAAAGATGAGCTTGAGAAAGGTATTGATGATGTTTCCCAGAAAGCTCACGTACAGGAGCAGATAGCCTGTCTTTTTATCGATGCACCAGTAGAACGCCATTGCGACGATCATGAAGATCGTCTCTTCGCCAAAGAAGGTAAAGAACTGGAACACCGCGTCAAAAAACGGCGTGCGGATGCCCTCAAGCAAACGTAAAAAATCCATGCGATCCCTCCTGTGTTTGTCGTTTGATTCTTGGTTCATCATACATGATTGTTTAGCGTTCGGAAAGATGAAACCGAACAAAAAAGGCGCCCGTTCAGCGGAGCGCCTGAAAGAAACGCGACAGCAGGGCTTTGCATTCGTCTTCCAGAATGCCGCCCCATGTTTCAACGCTGTGGAGGAAGCAATGATCGGTCAAATCCATCTTGGAGCCGCAGCAGCCCGCGGCCTCGTCAAACGCGCCGAAGACCAGCCTGCCGAGCTTTGCGTTGACGCAGGCGCCCGCGCACATCGCGCAGGGTTCGAGCGTGACAAAGAGCGTGCAATCAGAAAGTCTCCCGCCGAGTTTTGCCATGCCTTCGCGCAGGCAGACGATCTCCGCGTGCTGCGTCGCGTCATGATCGCGCTCCACGCGGTTGTGCGCGCGGGCGATCACCGCGCCGTCCTTCATAAGAACCGCGCCGACGGGCACTTCGCCCGCGTCAAACGCAAGCTGAGCCTCTTCCAGCGCGAGACGCATCTGCGCTTCCAATGCCTGCGGATGGATGGTCATCGTCCGAGCACCTCTTGCGTATCGAAATCGTCATACTGCACGCGCATGAGGCAAAGCCCCTGCGGCGGCGCGGTGGGCCCAGCG
Organism: uncultured Christensenella sp.; assembly: GCA_964409605.1. Taxonomy (GTDB): domain Bacteria; phylum Bacillota; class Clostridia; order Christensenellales; family CAG-138; genus UBA7703. The sequence goes on from CAYPEV010000132.1 coordinate 6,099, forward strand.
TCCTCCCGCCGGCCGCTCGTCAGCGCACGGGCGAGCGCATCTTCCGGCAGTTTGCCGCCGCCGATTTCGAGCATGGTGCCGACGAGAATGCGAACCATGTTGTAGAGAAAGCCGTTCGCGCTGACCTCATAATAGAGGTATTTGCCGTCCTGCGTCCACTCGCTTTTTGTGACGGTGCGCACCGTTTGCGTAAGCGTCGAGCCTGCGCTCATAAACCCGCAAAAGTCGTGCTCGCCGAGGGCGTCCTGCGCCGCGCGCCGCATGCGCGGCAGATCGAGCGGGACGTGCGCATGCAGCGCGGTGGTGCGGGTGAACACATCCGCATGGAGCCCGGTCTGCACGGTATAGCGATAGGTCTTGTTCTTTGCGGAAAAGCGCGCGTGAAAATCCGGCGGCGCTTCCTCGCTGTAGAGCACGCGGATATCCCGCGGGAGGCGCATATTCAGCGCGATTGCGAATTTATCCGCAGGCATGCGCGCGTTTGTGTCAAAGTGCGCAACCTGCGCGCGCGCATGCACGCCGCTGTCCGTGCGTCCGGAACCATGCAGCTGAATGTGTTCGCCCGTGATCGCCTGCGCCGCTTCGTTGAGCCGCTGCTGAACGGAAACGCCGTTTTCCTGCAGCTGCCAGCCGACGTAGTTTGTGCCGTCGTAGGATACGATCAGGCGGATGCGGCGGCTCATAGCGGCAGCTTCTCCAAGAGGAGAATGCCCGCGAGAACAGTCGTGAGCAGCAGGGTCGCGACGAGGTCGCGCGTATGGAAATGCAGCTCGCGCATGCGCGTCCTGCCCTCGCCGCCATGATAGCAGCGGCTTTCCATCGCCATGGCGAGCTCGTCCGCCCGCCGGAACGCGGAGACAAACAGCGGAACGAGCACGGGAATCATGCTCTTGGCGCGCTGAAAGATGTTTCCGCTTTCAAAATCCGCTCCGCGCGCCATCTGCGCCTTTTGGATGCGGTCCGTCTCTTCCAGCAGCGTGGGGATAAAGCGCAATGCGATGGTCATCATCATCGCGAGCTCGTGCGCGGGGAAGCGCAGTTTGCGCAG
>CAYPEV010000133.1:0-7130 GCA_964409605.1 uncultured Christensenella sp.
GCAGACCGCGACGCAGCGGCGGCAGAGGATGCACTTGCTGTTGTCGCGCACGAGGTGCGGCGCACTGCGCTCGTACTGGGGCTTGAGATCCTCGCTGCCCATGTACTTATACTGGTCTACGCCATACTCGCGGGAGAGCGACTGCAGTTCGCAGTCCCCGTTGCGATCGCAGCTCAGGCAGTCCATGCGGTGGTTGCTCAAAATGAGCTCCAGCGTGGTCTTTCTCGCCTCGCGAAGTCCGGGTGTGTTGGTTTGAATCTCCATTCCGTCCGCAACCTTCTGCACGCAGGCGGCCGCGTGGCCGCGCACGCCCGTCGCCTGCACGAGGCAGATGCGGCATGCCGCGATGGCGTTGATCTCACGAAGGTAGCAAAGCGTAGGGATTTTGACGCCCGCGATGTGCGCCGCCTCCAGAATGGTCGAATCGGCGGGAACCTTCGTTTCGATCCCGTTTATCTTGACTGTTACCTGATCCATGTTCCTGCCTCCTTACTTCTTGGAAATGGCGCCGAACTTGCAGTTGTCCATGCAGGCGCCGCATTTGATGCACTTGCTCTGATCGATGACGTGCGGCTCCTTCACCTTTCCGGCGATGCAGCTCACGGGGCACTTGCGCGCGCAGAGCGTGCAGCCCGTGCACTTGTTCGGGTCGATCACATACTGCAGGAGCTTTTTGCAAACGCCCGCGGGGCAGCGCTTTTCGATCACGTGCGCCTCGTACTCGTCGCGGAAATATTTCAGCGTGGAGAGCACGGGGTTCGGCGCGGTCTGGCCGAGGCCGCACAGCGCGTTGTTCATGATGTAGTGGCACAGCTCTTCCATCTTGTCGAGGTCTTCGAGCGTGCCGTTGCCCTCGGTGATCTTGTTGAGCATCTCGAGGAGGCGGCGCGTTCCGATGCGGCACGGCGTGCACTTTCCGCAGCTCTCATCCACCGTGAACTCGAGGAAGAAGCGCGCGACGTCCACCATGCAGTTGTCTTCGTCCATGACGATGAGTCCGCCGCTGCCCATCATCGAGCCGATGGCCTTGAGGTTTTCATAATCGATCGGCGTGTCGAGGTGCTCCGTGGGAATGCAGCCGCCCGAAGGGCCGCCGGTCTGCGCGGCCTTGAACTTCTTGCCGCCCGGGATACCGCCGCCGATTTCGAAGAGGATCTGACGTAGCGTCGTACCCATCGGGATCTCGACAAGACCGGTGTTGTTGATCTTGCCGCCGAGCGCGAAGACCTTCGTGCCCTTGCTGCATTCCGTGCCCATCGAGGAGAACCATTCCGGCCCGTGCACGATGATCTGCGGGATGTTCGCAAAGGTCTCGACGTTGTTGATGATCGTGGGCTTGCCAAAGAGGCCCTTGACCGCCGGGAACGGGGGCTTGTTGCGCGGCTCGCCGCGGAAGCCTTCGATGCTGGTCATCAGCGCCGTCTCTTCGCCGCAGACAAACGCGCCCGCGCCGAGACGGATGTCGATATCAAAGTTGAAATCGGTGCCGAAGATGTTCTTGCCGAGCAGGCCGTATGCGCGCGCCTGTTCGATTGCGATCTTGAGGCGCTTGACCGCGATGGGGTATTCCGCGCGGACGTAGATGTATCCGTGCGTGCCACCGATGGCGTAGCCCGCGATGGCCGTGGCTTCCAGCACCGCGTGCGGGTCGCCTTCGAGCACGGATCTGTCCATAAACGCGCCGGGGTCGCCCTCGTCCGCGTTGCAGATGACAAATTTCTCGTCCGCCGCGTTGTTCGCGGCAAACTGCCATTTCGTGCCGGTCGGGAAGCCCGCGCCGCCGCGTCCGCGAAGGCCGCTGGCTTTGATCAGGTCGATCACCTGCTGCGGGGTCATCTCCGTGAGCGCCTTGCCCAGCGCGAGATAGCCGTCGAGCGCGATGTATTCGTCGATCTGCTCGGGATCGATCACGCCGCAGTTGCGCAGCGCGATACGCATCTGGCTCTTATAAAACGGCGTTTCGGAGAGCGAGGTGACGCCGTGGGGCATCTCTTCGGTCTTGGGGTTGTAGACGAGGCGCTCGACAGGGCGGCCCTTAAGCAGGTGCTCGCTGACGATCTCCGTCACATCCTCTTCCGTCACGCGGCTGTAGAACGTGCCTTCGGGGTAGATGATCATGATCGGGCCGAGGGCGCAGAGGCCGAAGCATCCGGTCTGGACAACCTTGATCTCCTCGTCAAGGCCCTGTTTCTGGAGCTCTTTTTCGAGGTGCTCGCGAATCGCGGGGCTTCCGCTGGATGTGCAGCCGGTGCCGCCGCAGACTAATAAGTGTGAACGAATCATAGGTTACTCCTCCGCTTATTTCTCACCGATCGTGTATTCGTAAACGGGCTTGCCGCCCTTGATATGCTCGCTGACCACCTGCTTGGCTTTTTCAGGCGTCATCTTGACGTAGGTGACCTTCTCCTTGCCCGCTTCGAACACTTCCACGATGGGTTCGAGGCGGCAGATGCCGATGCATCCCGTCTGCGAAACGGTCGCCTTGTCGCTCACGCCCTGCTTCTCCACCTCTTCTACCAAGGCGCTCAGCACGGGACGCGCGCCGGCCGCGATGCCACAGGTCGCCATGCCGACGACGATGCGGATTTCGTTGTGCCCTTCGCGGAGCGAAACCTTTCCCTTGCTTCTCTCGCGAATTTCCGCCAATTCCTGCAATGATTTCATGTTCTTCGTTCCTTCCTCACTCATGATTGATCCCAAAGTTGTCTGTCTCTTCCGCGTGGACCTTCGCCCGCGCGGTACTGTATGAAAAAAGCAATTCTGCTCATGCTTGACCTGTGTTTGCCGTATGATCGATCAAAAAAGCAATTCTGCTCATGCTTGACCGGTATTAAAGGGACTCGTGTAAAAATTCTCTTGCCCATTCAAGCACGTCCGGGCTGTTCAGCGGCACCTCGTCACCCAGAATCTCCCGCATCTCGTCGGTGCTGAGCCTCTGCTCTCCCGCTTCGGTCTTATATACATACGTCAGCGAGAGTTCGGGGTTTCCCTGGATCAACGTCAGGATCGTCTCCGCGATGTCGCCCAGCGGCTCGCAGTCCACGTGCTCCGTGTCAAACGTCGCGGTGACGGTTGTGCCGTGCGGCTCCCCCGCCCGCGCCGCCTGGCGCGACTCGATCGAGAATGTCCCGCCGGTCTGCTCCGCCGCGAGTTTGAAGAGCGGCAGTCCCATGCCGACCTTTCGCGTCGTGCGCGTGGTGGTAAAGGGATTTGCGGCTTCGGCCGCGAACGCGGGGCTCATGCCCGTGCCGTCGTCGGCGATTTGAACCGTGAGCCAGCTGCCCCGCCGCGTCAGCGTAATCTCTATGCGGCTTGCGCTGGCCTTGATCGAATTCTGCGCGATATCGAGGATATTGAGCGAAAGTTCCTTCATATGATATCTCCGCATCCGCTCAGGCAGTCGATCAGCGCGTCGCGCACCGTCTGGGCGCTTGCCCCGCTGTCGCAGGGCAGGTTGAGCGAATGTCCCGGCTCGGCGATCTCCCAGAGGCGGTGCGCATCCGAGGAGACGATGTGCCGCTTGCGCCGCAGGACCGGGTGCTCGCGCCAGAGCTTGGGCAGCTGTTCCGCCTCCCTGACCTCAACCGTCGGGAAATCCGGCGTCTCCGGCACGGCGCCGAGCACGCAGAGCATGCCGTTTGACTCGCGGTCGATGTGCGCGGGGATCGCGATTCCGCGATACGACTCGGCGAGTTCCGCAGCGCTCTCCAACGAGAGGGTGGTCGCGTTGATGAGGAGAAATCCCTCCTCGCCGCAGGGTTCGTCGTCCCGATCGATCAAAAGCTGCCTGCCGAAGATCTCCGGCCTGTTTTGGATCAGTATGCGCGCTTTCCCCACCGCCGCGGAAAAGGTGATCGCTTCCGATAAGGTGCGAAAGAGGCACAATAGGTGCACATCCTCGCTGGTAGTGAGTTCCATGCCCGCAACCGGCACCACGCCATAGGTTTCACACGTGGCAAAAAACGATTTGCAGTTGCCGCAGGTGTTGTGATCGGTCAGCGCGATGATGTCAAGGCCGTTGAGCTTTGCCACGCCCGCGATATTCCCCGGCGTCATCTCTTCCTCGCCGCAGGGGGAGAGGCAGGAGTGTATGTGCAGATCGCATCGAAACGCGCTCATAGCAGCCGGCTGATCTGCGCCGCGAGTGCGAAGACCGATTCGTGGCTTCCGAGCAGGTTGATCCCCTTTTCGGCTGCAAGTTCCGTAACCCCCGCGTCCGGCACGACACCTTCGCAAAGGATCACGCAACTCACGTCCGTCAGCGTTGCGACCGCGAGGATGTTGGGGTTTGACATGATGGTCAGCCACGCATCGTCCGCCTGTGCCCGGCCCATGACCCAACTCAAAAGATCGCCGGCATACCCGCCGCGCACGTGCCTCTCGTCTTGCGGCAGCGCGAACGCGGTGAGGTTGAGCGCTTCTTTCAAGCTGAAAACCGTCATGTCTCTTTCTCCTCCGGACATTTGACCAGCTCCTGAATGCGTTCCCGCATGTAGACGATGCACTCGTCCACGCTGCGCCCGCCGAGCACGACGTCCTCCGCGAACGCGCGGCACGTCGGCGCGCCGCAGGAACCGCAATCCAGCGCGGGCAGCGAAGAGGCGAGCGCTTCGACTTCGCTCATCTTCTGCATCGCGGTGGTTAAATCGTCGTCAAACTTTCCGACAGGTCGATATTCGAGGTCTTGCGGGAAGAGGATTTCCGCCGGATAACCCGCGATATCGTCCTTTTCCAATCGATTCTGCGATACCGGCAAATAGCGTCTCAGAGCCTGAAGCCTTACTCGCGCAATGTACGGGTTTTCCACCGTCGCCACCCCGCCGACACAGCCGCCGGGGCACGCGTTGAGCTCTACGAACTGCAGCATCGGAAAGTGCCCCGTCTCGATTTCGTCCAGCACGCGGATGACGTTTTCAATGCCGTCCGCCGCGAGGTACTTGTCGTTGAACAGCGCGCTTGCCTCACCGCCCGTGCTCGCCCAGCTCATGCCGATCATGCCGCTCTGGCTCGTCGCCTTCGGCGCGACGTTTTTCTTCATGACGCCGAGGAGCTTGAAGTAGATATCGCTCATCGAGACGACGTAGTCCACATGGCTCTTCTCGCCGAGAAACCCGTTTTTCACATAGCTGGCCTTGGCCGGGCACGGGGAGATGAACACCACCGCAATATCCTCCGGCTTGAGCGCCGGATGCTTTTTGATCGCTTCCTCGCGCGCCATCTTCCCCGCCAGCTCGATCGGCGGCATCATGGGGATGACGTGATCGCAAAGATACGGGAAGCGAAGCGTGATCAGGCGCACAACGACGGGGCACGCGGAATTGATGACCGGGTAACCGACGTTTTCCTCATGCATATAGCGGCGCGTGTATTCCGTGACGATCTCTGCTGCGCGGGCCACCTCAAACACATCGTCAAAGCCGATGTCCAGCAGGCCCTGGAGCACGTAGTCCACGTCTTCCAGATCGACAAACTGTCCGTAAAACGAGGGCGCGGGCAGCGCGATGCGGTATTTTTTGGCGTCGATCTCTTCAAAGCGGTCAAAGATCGCTTTCTTTGCCTGATAGGGACAGCGGCGGATGCATTCGCCGCAGTCGATGCAAACATCCGAATTGATCACCGCGTGGCCATCGCGGATCCGGATGGCTTCGGTCGGGCAGCGCTTGAGGCAGTTGGTGCAGCCCTTACATTTTTCGATGTCGAGCGAAACCGAATGCTTGTATTGCTTCATGCGCGTCCTTCGCCTTTCCGCCCGCTCCCTCCCGCACCTTTGCCGGAGGCTGGCCTGCGTTTTCTTCCTGTGCGCCGCGCCGCTTTTCAGAAGCGGCCTGTCCCGCGCGCCCGTATCCGCGGTAAAATGCCGATCGGATTTCTTTGCCTTGTCTTGACGTGTGTGTTAGCTTTGTTTGTTGGAACCGATGTAGACCTTCATGGTCACGGTCGTGCCTTTTTTGATTACGGTTTCGATCTTCATCTCGTCCGTATACCGTTTCATGTTCGGCAGCCCCATACCGGCGCCGAATCCCAGCGCGCGGATGTTGTCGGGCGCTGTAGAGTATCCTTCCTGCATGGCGAGGTCGATATCCGCGATGCCCGGTCCCTGATCCGCGAGGATGATCGTGATGCAATCCTTGTCCACATACACGTCGGCGCTGCCGCCGCGGGCATGCACGACCATATTGATCTCGCCCTCATACATCGCGATGGACACCCTTCGGATCGTCTCCGCGTCGAACCCCAGCTGGCGGAGTTTCCGCTTGACCTCGACCGAAGCCGCGCCCGCGGAGGTGAAGTTGTCCCCGTCTACGTCGAAGTGAAACCGAAGCGCCTCAGCCATTGGCACAGGCCTCGTTGCCCAGCCCGTTTGCGTAGAGTTTTCCGCATGCTTCATACATCCGGCTTCCACTGGCGAGCACCGCGATGTGGTGCTCCTTTGCAAGATCCAGCATCTCCGGCGTGGGCCGCTTGCTGCGGACAAACACGACGCAGCGCATGTCCATCATCATGGCGGTCCGGATCACCTGCGGGTTGACAAGCCCCGTGACCAGTACGCCCTGATCCTTGACATAGGCGAGCACGTCGCTCATCATGTCGCTCCCGCAGGCGCTCTGCACCTCTTCGTCGAGCAGTGCTTCCCCGCAGAGGATATCCGCGTCGAGCAGCGATGCGATTTCACGAATCTTCATTCGATTCCGTCCCTTCGTTCCGGTTCCATCGGACGAGTCTGTCTATGCCCCTACGGGCGGATGCGATCAGTTATATTTGGCGAGGATGCCCTTGATGTCCGCGGTGACGAGGCGGCCGTAGACGTCCTCATCCACAACGATGACCGGGGCAAGGCCGCAGCAGCCGAGGCAGCGCGTCGCTTCCAGCGTAAAGATACCGTCCGGCGTTGTGCCGCCCGCCTTGACGCCGAGCTGCTTTTCGAGTTCCTCCAGGATGTTCTGCGCGCCCTTGACATAGCAAGCCGTACCGAGGCAGACCGCGACGCGGTGCTTGCCCGTGGGGTTTAAGGAAAACTGCGCGTAGAACGTGACAACCTGGTAGACTTCCTCCACCGAGATGCCGAGACCTTCCGCGATCTTGGTCTGCACTTCGATGGGCAGATAGCCGTAGAGCTCCTGCGCCTGCTG
>CAYPEV010000134.1:0-7039 GCA_964409605.1 uncultured Christensenella sp.
CGCATGATCGCGGGGGACACGACGAACCTCAACGACTTCAACAACCTCAAATACGGCTGGTCGCACGATTGGTACCGTCAGGCGATGAACAACTTCTGGGTGCCGGAGGAGGTCAACCTCTCTACCGACGTGAAGGATTATCCGAACCTGGCGGCGCCGGAGCGCCGTGCCTACGACAAAATCCTCTCGTTTCTGATCTTTCTCGACAGCATTCAGACCGCAAACCTGCCCGCGGTCGGCGAATACATCACGGCAAACGAGGTGAATCTCTGCCTCGCGATCCAGACGTATCAGGAAGCCATCCACAGCCAGAGCTACAGCTATATGCTGGACACGATCTGCGAGCCGCAGGGTCGCGACGAGGTGCTCTATCAATGGAAGAACGACGAACATCTCCTGCGGCGGAATACCTTCATCGGCGACGCGTATAACCATTTTTACCGGGAGCGCACGGCGGAGAACCTCATGCGCACGATCGTTGCGAACTATATTCTGGAGGGCGTCTATTTCTACAGCGGGTTCATGTTCTTCTATAACCTCGGCAGGAACAACCTCATGCCCGGCTCGGTGCAGGTCATCCGCTATATCAACCGGGACGAGAACACGCACCTGTGGTTGTTTCGCAGTATCCTCCTTGAACTTAAGCAGGAGAATCCCGAGCTGTTCACCCCGGAGAAAGTTGCGCTCTACCGCGACATGATCCGCGAAGGCTGCGAGCAGGAGATCGCCTGGGGGCACTATGCCATCGGCGACGGCGTCGCGGGGCTTACGTGCGATATGATCACGGACTATGTGCAGTATCTGGGTAACCTCCGCTGCACGAACCTCGGCTTTGAGAAACTCTACGATGGCCACGACGCGGAGCCGGAAAACCTCAGCTGGGTGAGCCAATACAGCAACGCGAACACGATCAAGACCGATTTCTTCGAGGCGCGCAGCACCGCCTATGCCAAGAGCGGCGCCTTGGTGGACGACCTGTAACCAATCCAGCGCAAAAGCCCGTGTGCCGATCGGCGCACGGGCTTTTTATCGTCCATATCGTTATTTTTTTCGCGTCTGGTTGATACAGCCCGCCCCGCCGACACAGCCGCCGACACAGGCCATCCCCTCGATGAAATTGCCGACATCCAGCCCTTTGGTCAGCTTCAAAAGCGCCACCCGGCATTCTTCAATGCCGTTGCACTTTGTGGGCACGAGCTTGAATTCCTCGTTGCCGCGCGCCCGGACCGCCTGACGGATCGCCTCGGTCACGCCGCCGGAGCGGGCGAACCCGCGCCCGAATGTCGTCGCTTCCTCTACGCTCTCGATGGGCAGCAGCGTGATGTCGATATCCCGGCTGTCAAACAGCGCCTGCAGCTCTTCAAATGTAATCACACAGTCGATATACGGCGAGACGCGCTCTTTCTGCGCCTCCGCCTTCTTTGCGGTGCAGGGACCCACGAAGACGATCTTTGCCTCCGGCTCGCGTTCCTTGATCCATCTGCCGAGCGCCGCCATCGGTGAGAGGCAGTGCGAAAGATGATGCACGAGCTTCGGAAAATTTTGCTCGACATAGCTCACGAACGCGGGACAGCAGGAGCTCATGACGAACCCTTTTTCCAGCAGCTCCGCGCTCTCTTCCTCCGCCACCATGTCCGCGCCGCGCGCGGCCTCGCTCACCGCGTCAAACCCAAGCGCGCGAAGCCCCGCGTTGACCTGGCCCGGCCAGGCGTAGGTAAACTGCGTCTGGATCGCGGGCGCAACCATCGCGTAGAGCTTCCGCCCCGCCTGTTTGTGTTTCAACAGGTCGATGACGCTGAGTATCCCGGATTTATCCATAATCGCGCCAAAGGGGCACTGCGTCACGCAGGCGCCGCAGGCGGTGCACTTATTCGGGTTGATCAGCGCGCTTTTTTCATCGTCCATCGTGATGGCGCGCACATGGCAAGCGCTCTCACAGGGGCGCTTGTTTTGGATGATCGCATGATAGGGGCACGCTTTGGCGCAAAGGCCGCATTCAATGCATTTATCCTGATCGATGTGCGCTTTCTGACGCGAATCCAGGTAGATGGCGTCGCTCTTGCAGGCTTCCTTGCAGCGGTGCGCAATGCAGCCCCGGCAGATCGCGGTAACGTCGTAGCCGGAGACGGGGCATTCGTCGCAGGCGATATCCAGCGTCTCGATGATGTTCGGGTTCTTGCGATCGCCGCCCATGGCGAGCTTTACCCGCTCGCTCAGAATCGCGCGTTCTTTATAGACGCAGCAACGCATGGACGGCTTCCTGCCGGGTACGATCGCCTTCGGGATATCAAGCAGGGTCTCCTGCAGCGTGTCGTCAAATGCGCGGCGCGCGACCTCGCAAAGGGTACGATATTTCAGGTATTGCACCTGGCTGTCAAACTCTCGGGTTTCGAATATTGTGGCCATTGTTCTCTTTCTGTGTGCGTCGGTCTGTTCGTGTCTGTTTCGCTTGCCGTTTCACGGAATCCGGGCAACCGCCCGTTCATACCTATTTCTATAAACGGAAATGCTCCGTTGATGCAAGCAAACGAAGTAATTTTACTGGATTTACGCCCTTTTATCAAGCCTTTTTGCAATGCACGCGGTCTCCGACCCGTTCAGACGGCAAACTGGCTGTTATAAAGTTCGGCGTAAAATCCTTGGCGCGAAAGCAATTCCTCATGCCTACCGCGCTCCACCACCGCGCCGTCGCGCATGACAAGGATCACGTCCGCCTCGCGGATGGTCGAGAGCCTGTGCGCCACGACGATGCTCGTCCTGCCCTCCATGAGGCGCGAAAACGCCGCCTGCACCCGCTGCTCCGTGCGCGTGTCGATGGACGAGGTCGCCTCGTCGAGAATCAGCACCGGCGGCAGGCGGAGCATCACCCGCGCGATGCACAGAAGCTGCTTTTGCCCCTGTGAGAGGCTCGCGTCCTCGCCGATTACCGTATCGTATCCCTGCGGCAGCTGCCGGATGAAGCTATGCGCGCGCGCGGCTTTCGCGGCGGCGACGATCTCCTCCTCCGCAGCGTCCGGCTTGCCGAGCGCGATGTTCTCGCGGATCGTACCCGCCTTGAGCCACGTCTCCTGGAGCACCATACCGTAGCCGCTTCTCAGGCTCTTTCGCGTGATGTTGCGGATGTCCGTGCCCTCGACGCGGATCGCGCCGAAGTCCACGTCGTAAAACCGCATCAGCAGATGGATGAGCGTCGTTTTCCCGCAGCCGGTCGGGCCGACGATGGCGATGCGCTGGCCGAGCCTGACGACGACGTTGAGGTGCTCGATGAACGCGTGCTGCGCATCATAGGAAAACGCGACGTCGTCCAGCTCGATATTGCCTTCCGCGTTCGTCAGCGTGCGCGCGTCCGGAGCGTCCGGCTGCTCCCGCCGCTCCTCGATCAGCGCGAACACGCGGCCCGCGCAGGCAAGCGCGTTTTGCAGCTCCGTCACCACGCCGGAGATCTCGTTGAAGGGCTTGGTATACTGCGCGGCATAGCTCAAAAACACCGAAAGCTGGCCGATCGAGAACACACCGCCCGTGGCCACGGCCGTCAGCGCGCCCGCGAGCGCGACGCCCGCGTAGACCAGCGCATTGACAAAGCGCGTCGCGGGGTTCGTGATCGAAGAATAAAACGTCGCGTTTTGATAATCGTTTGCGAGCCGTTCGTTACTCTCGTCAAACTTCTTCTGCGTCTGCCGCGTGTATGAAAACGCTTGCACGACCTTCTGGTTTTGGATCATCTCGTCGAGATATCCCGTCTGCTCCGCGCGCGTATCCGACAGCGTTCGGAACATCCTGTGGGTTCGCTTTGCGATAAAACGCGCGCAAAGCAGCGACAGGGGCGTCAGCAGCACGACCACAAGCCCCGTCTTCCAGTTGATCGCGAGCATGAACAGAAGCGTGCCGAGAATGGTCGTAACCCCGGTAAACAGCTGCGAAAATCCGAGCAGCAGCCCGTCCGCAAACACGTCCGTATCCGCGATCACGCGGCTGACGATCTCGCCGTGCGCCTGGGAATCGATCCGCTTGAGCGGCAGACGCTCGATGGTTTCAAACGCGGATAGCCGCAGATCGCGCACCACGGCGAAGGTCATGCGGTTGTTGATTACGCCCATAAACCATTGCAGCAGCGCGCCCGCGCCCGCGACGGCGCAGGCCTGCGCCAAGATATGAAGGATCGCGTCAACGCGTATTCCGCTGCCCGCGACACGGTCGATCGCGCGCCCGATCAGGATCGGCACATACAGCGCGGAGGCGACCGAGCCGAGCGCGAGCAGGAGCGAGAGCGCAAGCAAAAGGCGATACCCCCTGAGCGCGCGCAGAATCTTTTTCAACACACCCCGATCCAGCCGGGCGGCGTTCGTTTTTTTCGCCGCATTACGCATGCGCCGCCTCCTTCTGAAACTGGGTTTCATAGATCTCCCGATACGCCGGACAGGACACAAGCAGCGCCTCGCTCGTCCCGAGACCTGCCACACGCCCCTCTTCCAGCACGAGAATCTGATCCGCATGGCGCAGCGAAGACGCGCGCTGGGCAACGATAAATACCGTGATTGCGCCTTGCAGCGTGCGGATGCTTTCCCGAAGCTTCGCGTCTGTTGCGTAGTCCAGCGCGGACGCGCTGTCGTCCAGAATCAGGATTTCAGGTTGGCGCACGAGCGCACGGGCGATGGTCAGCCGCTGTTTTTGTCCGCCGGAGAAGTTTTTGCCGCCCGGCTCGACGACCGCGTCCAGCCCGCCCTTCTCCTCTACTACCGTGTCCGCCTGCGCAGCCGCAAGCGCGCGCCAGATCTCCTCGTCGGTAGCGTCCGGCTTGCCGAGCGCGATATTTTCACGCACGCTGCCGGAAAAGAGCGCGGCGCTCTGCGGCACGACGCCGATTCTTTGCCGCAGGCTTTCGAGCGGATAGTCCTTAACATCGACGCCGAACACGCGCACCGTACCCTCGCTCGCATCGTAAAAACGCGGAATCAGGTTCACAAGCGAGCTCTTGCCCGCGCCGGTGCCGCCGATGACGCCGATGGTTTGGCCGCGCTTTGCGATCAGGCTGATGTCGGAAAGCGCCGCCTCCGCACCCGCATAATAACGAAGGCTGACCGCACGAAACTCCACCGCGGCGGCTCCTTCCGGCTCCTTCGGCTGCGCATCGGGCGCATGCATCGCATCCGGCATCTCCAGCACGCGCCGGATCCGTTTTCCGCTTGCGATGGATTTATTGATCGTGATAATGAGGCTCGCGAGTTTGACCAGCTCCACGAGGATCTGGCTCATGTAGTTATAGAGCGCGACCACCTCACCCTGCGAGAGCGCGCCCGCCTGCACGCGCAAGGCGCCGATCCAGATGAGCGCCGCGATCGCGAGGTTGACGACGACGTAGGTCGCGGGGTTAAGGAGCGAGGCAATCCGCCCTACCGCGCGCTGCTGCGCAAAGAGAAGGTCGTTTTCTTGCCGGAACGCTTCCGTCTCGCTCTCCTCCAGCCCGAATGCGCGCACCACGCGCGCGCCGGAGAGATTCTGCCGAACGGCGCCGACGATGCGATCCAGCCGCGCCTGCACCGCGCGATAGAGCGGAATGCATACGAGCATCACCGCGAACACCGCGACGGCAAGCAGCGGGATTGCGCCCGCGAACACGAGAGCCGCCTTCGTGTCCACCGTAAACGCCATGATCGCCGCGCCAAACACGATGAACGGCGAACGAAGCAAAAGCCGTAGTGTGAGGTTCACGCCCGTCTGTGCCTGATTTGTGTCGCTCGTCAGCCGCGTGATCAGCGTCGGTATGCCAACGGAGTCCAGATCGGCAAACGAAAGCGACTGGATCTTATGAAACAGCGCGTGCCTGATCTCTTTGCCAAAGCCCGCCGCAGCTTTTGCGGCGTAGTATTGCGCGGTGATGGAGCTGACGAGCCCTGCCGCCGCGAGCCCGACGAGCAGCAGACACATATTGAGCAGATAGCCCATGTCCCCGCCCGCAATGCCGCGGTCGATCAGCGCCGCCATGACGAGCGGCACACAAAGCTCCAACCCCGCTTCAAAGAGTTTGAACAGCGGGCTTAGAATGGTTTCTTTTCGGTAATCCTTCAAAAATTCGAACAACTGCTTCAATTTCTTGTCTTCGTTTCCTTGCTTCCTTTTTCAGCCATGTCGTATGGTTCCTTCCATACGGTACCTCTTACCCGAATATGTGCTATTATAACATCTTGGCCGCTTTTTCCCAGCCGGAAATCTGTTTCCCGCGTCGCGTTTGCGTTCTTCGCACGGGAACGGAGCTCGCGCGCCCGCCCTTTTCTGGCCGTTTTGTGCGGATTGCTTCGGCGCGCAACATATCAGCCATATCAGATTTTTCATTGACAAATCTTAAAATGAGTGTATAACAAGAATGGTTTTTGTGTGCGCCCGGGTAAATGCGGCGCCGGCGGACTTTACATTCGAACTGAAAAGCGGTAGAATGTTATTAATTATTATCCTGTTTTTGGCGTCGCAGCCGAGTCCGCGTTTTTGCTCAGCGGATTACGAGCGCACCTTCGCTGAGCAGGATTTTTGTCTTGATTTGGGGATAATTTTGCTCAAAACCAGAGCGACTGCCGGAGGTGTTGACGGATGACCGGTTTCTTGATAGGCCTTGTTTGCGGTGCAGGCGAGTTGTTTTTGCTCACGCGGTTAACGAAGGCCGTCTCTGCGGGCCAGTCTCTCAAAACCCTCGCGCTTGTCTTTGGAAAAGTCCTGTTGTTTGCCGCGGCTCTGGTGCCCGTCGTGCTGTTTTTCCGGCGCGAGCTCATCTGGTGCGGCGTTGGAATCTCATCCGTTCTCGTCATCGGCGCGGTTATCATCAACGTGCGCATGCGCAGAAACGGGAAAGGAGACCGCTAACATGCAGTTTGTCATGCCTTCCGTGGGAAAATGGCTCGCTATCGCGCTTTCGCTGATCGTCGGCGTTCTGGCGCTGGTGTTTCGCGCGCGCATCGCGCAGCCGGAGCAAACGGAAGAAGGCTTCAAAGCCGCCAAGAAGAAGCGAAATCTTCTGATGATGGCGGGCGTGCTTTCCCTCTGGCTCTGC
>CAYPEV010000135.1:0-7019 GCA_964409605.1 uncultured Christensenella sp.
AGGCTGACGCGCACCGTCCCGCCGCCGACCTTCGGCTTGATGCCGTGGATGATCGCGTTTTCCACCACGGGCTGAATCGTCAGAACGGGAATCAGGAAATCCGCGTCAAACACGTCGTATTCCACATTGAGCCGGCCTTGCAGCTGCACCTTGTTGATCTCCGTATACGCGCGCACGGTGCGCATCTCCTCCCGAAACGGAACCAGGCCGCTTTGCGCGCTGACGCTGTCCACCTTAAAGCGCAGAAACCGCGAAAAATCCTCCGTCATCTTGTAGGCCGCGTCGGGATCCAATACGATCAGCGCCTGAATCGCGTTGAGCGTATGATAGAAAAAGTGCGAGCTGATCTGCGCGAGCAGCACGTTGGTGCGGTCGTATTCCAGCTGCTTTTGCAGAGAGGCGATGCGGTTTTGCGCCGCCTCCTGCTCCATGCGGCGGATGGTGCCCGTGCTCATCACGGCGGTTGCGACCGAGAAGCTCAACAGCACGCTTACCAGCACGGAATAGATCACGCTGGGGTTGGTGTACCACGGCAGCACAGGGGAGACACTGACGTACCATTCGGAGTTATAGATCGGAAACGCATAGTCAAGCGTACGGTCCGCAATCCCCTCGCCGCTCTTGACGATGGTTTGCTCGATGCCGGTGTCCGGGTTGATGCGCCAGATGCGGCACGCGAATCCCTGCGCGGTGACCGAATCGGGAATGGTCAGCCCGCTGAGCGCCTCCGGATAGTTCAGCGTCACCGAGACAATGCCCCAGAACGTCCCGTCGAGATAGACGGGCAGCCGGCCCGCGATGCCCAGACCGCCCTGCACGAGGCTGAACGGACCCGCCATGAGCATGGTTCCGCGTTCGATGGCGGTCTGCGCCTCTTTGTCGCCCGCCTTCACGCCGGTCAGGTTATGGCCCAGCACGCTCTCGTTGCCTTTGAGCGGGTAGACCGCGCTGACGATGCCGCCGGGCGCGAGCAGCACGTTTCTCACCGTGCTGTCGTTGACCAACAGCCGCGCCACCCGGTCAAAACCCTCCGTACCGCCATCATTTTGCACCACGAACGCTTCCAGCGTCTTTACCTTGCTGAGCTGCGCGGAGAGCACTTCATAGGTTTGCGCGCTGACGGTGCCCGCGATGAACTTCATCTGGTCGTCCTCGCGCGCGCGCCTGCCGTATTCGATATAGGCGCAGAGCATGGCGCAGAGCGCAAGCGCCGCAAAAAACGCAGCGATAACCCGCTTTGTGATCCGTCGTTTTCGCATGCGCCGTTCGCCTCGCTTTCGGAAGATGGTCTTGTGGACTGCTTTTATTATATGAAATGGTGCGGCGGGGCGCAATCCAAATCAAAACCGCGCCCCGTTTGACCGGAGCGCGGATCTGCGGATGTCTGGTTTATTTTGAGGACATGGATTTGATCTTCCGCCTCGTCATGGCGCGCATGAGCGCGACCTTGCTGTGCCCCATGGTGCCGAGGTCTTCGCCGCGCTCCTGCTGCAGACGCTCCTGCGCGCGCAGCTCCGCTTCAAGGGCGCGTTTTTCGTCGATCTCCTCCGGCCATTCGCAGGCTTGCGAGAGGATATAGACGCACTCCGGACGTACTTCGATGAACCCTTCGGAATGGAATGCGGTCCGGCTCGTGTGTTCGTCGGTCTGGATCACGAGTGCGCCGACATCCAGCGCGGAGACCATCGGTACGTGGCCCGCCATGACGCCAAGCGAGCCCGCAATGGACTGCACGCTGACATAGACGGCTTCGCCGTTGAAGAACTCCCGCTCCGGTGTAACCACCATGAGGTTAAAGGGCTTTGCCATGAAAATCCTCTCCAGTCGACGGAATCCTCCGCTTTCGTTCAGCGGAGCTTATCAGGATGTCTGCGCGTTCTTTTTCATCTCGGCGTAGCGCGCGTGTACCTCCGCGATGCCGCCCGCGAGCAGGAACAGAGACTCCGGAATCTCGTCCGCTTTGCCGTCCACGATCTCTTCAAAGCTCGCGATCGTGTCCGCAAGCGAGACGGAGCAGCCGGGCTGCCCGCTGTAGACCTCGGCGACGTGCATCGGCTGCGAGAGGAAGTTTTGAATCTTTCTCGCGCGGTAGACCGTCTGCCGGTCGTCGTCGGATAGCTCGTCCATGCCGAGGATGGCGATGATATCCTGTAATTCGTGATAGCGTTGCAAGGTCTCCTGGACGCGCCGTGCGACGGCATAGTGCCGCTCGCCCACGATCGCGGGTTCGAGGATGCGCGAGGACGAAGCGAGCGGATCGACCGCGGGATAGATGCCGATTTCAGCGATCGCGCGGGAGAGCACCGTCGTCGCGTCCAGATGCGAGAAGATCGTCGCGGGCGCGGGGTCGGTCAGGTCGTCCGCGGGCACATAGATCGCCTGCACGGAGGTAATCGAGCCGTGCGGCGTGCTCGCGATGCGCTCCTGCAGCTCGCCGAGCTCGTTTGCGAGCGTCGGCTGGTAGCCGACCGCGCTCGGCATGCGCCCGAGGAGCGCGGAGACCTCGTTGCCCGCCTGCACGAAGCGGAAAATGTTGTCGATGAAGAGCAGCACGTCCTGGTGCATCTCGTCGCGGATGTATTCCGCCATCGAAAGCCCCGCGAGCGCCACGCGCATGCGCGATCCCGGCGGCTCGTTCATCTGCCCGAAGGCCAGCGACGTGCGCGCGATGACGCCGCTTTCGCGCATGTCCGCGATGAGGTCCGTGCCCTCGCGGCTGCGCTCGCCGACGCCGGTGAAGACCGAATATCCGCCGCGGTTTTTTGCGATGTTGTGGATCAGCTCCAGAATCAGAACCGTCTTGCCGACGCCCGCGCCGCCGAAGAGGCCGATCTTGCCGCCGACGGGGTAGGGAGCCAACAGGTCGATGACCTTGATGCCCGTTTCAAAAAGCGTCGTAGATGGCCGTTGGAGCAGGAACGAAGGAGGCGCCTGATGCACGTCCCGCTGGGGTGCGTCGATGGGGCCGAGGCCGTCGATCGGGCGGCCGAGGCAGTCGATCACGCGGCCGAATACGTTTTCACCGACGGGAACACGGATGCCGCCGCCGGTATTGCGCACCTCAACGCCGCAGGAGAGCCCCTCTGTGGGTTCCAGCGCAATGGCGCGCACCACGCCGGGGGAATGGTGCTGCACAACCTCGATGTGGACGGGCGGCTCGGTCTTGGTGACCAGCAGCGTCTTGATCTGCGGCTCGCTGCCCTCTTTGAAGCGCACGTCCAGCACGGGGCCGATGATGCGGATGATGCTTCCGGTACGTTCTTGTTCCGTCATGCGTGATTCTCCTCCGGATAATAGGCGGCGTCCGCGGACCTTGCCGCGTTTGCCGCGTTGGCGGCGCCGATGATATCGGCAAGCTCGTTGGTAATGGTCAACTGGCGCACGGCGTGATACTGCTGCGTCAGTTTTTCAATCATCTTGTCCGCGCTACGCGTGGCGTTTTCCATCGCGGCCATGCGGGCGCAGTTTTCGCTCGCGTAGGCATGCACGATTGCGCCGTAGACATAGCCGATCAAAAGCTGCGGAATCAGCGCGTTGAGCACTTCCTTCGGTGAAGGGTCATAGAGGATGAAGGAGCGGTCGTATTCCTCGTCCCACGTATTCGCGGGCCTGCCGCGCTTGAAGTCGTTGAGCTCGACGGGGAGCAGCTTTTGCTCCATGGGTTCGCGTGAAAGCGTGTTGATAAAGCGGGTATAGACGATTCTCAGCTCGTCGATCTCCCCGCGGTCGTACTGCCCGATGAGGATGGTCATGAGCCTTCTGACCTGGTCGAGCTTCGGCTTTTCCGCGAGGCGCTCGAAGTGCCGGTCGGGCGTGATGCCGCGGCGCAGGAAGTGCGAGGTGCCGACGCTGCCGATGGTGTAGACCGTGACGACGTTCTTCTCCGCCATCAAACGATCCGCGAGCGCGAGTACGGCGTGGTTATAGGAACCGGAAAGCCCCTTTTCGCCGGAGACGACGATATAGGCGACCTTATCGCCCGCGCGGTGCTTGAGGTACGGGTGGGTGATATCGCCCGTATGGCTACGGATGTCGACGATGATATCCAGCGCGTGGTAGAAGTAGGAGCGGTTCTGCGCGATGCCGTCGAGCGCCCTGCGCATGCGCGCCGCGGAGACCATGTGCATGGCGTTGGTGATCTGGCGCGTTTGCTTGACGCTCTTGATGTGAAAACGGATGTCGCTGACGTTTGCCATGCGGCGAGGCCTCCTTTCATGATCCAAAATCGGGAATTTGCAGGGTTTGGGTGATCTAGGTCCTTACTCTTTGCAGATCAGCTGATAGTTTTCAATCGCCGCGCGGAGTTCTTCCAGGAGTTCGTCGCCGAGGTCGCCGCTTTCCTCGATCTCGTCCAGAATCGAGCCGTAGTTGCGGCGCATATATTGGAGCAGGCCCTTCTGGAACGCGCGCACATGCGGCGCGGGCACACTCTTGAGGTATCCGTTCATGACCGCGTAGAGCACGAGCACCTGCTCGCTCATCTGCAGCGGTTCATGCTGGTTTTGCTTGAGCGTTTCGCTGAGGCGGTCGCCGTTGTCGAGGATCTCCTTGGTCACGCTGTCGATATCGGAGCCGAACTGCGCGAAGATCTGCAGCTCGCGGTATTGCGCGAGCGTTAAACGCAGTTTTTTGACCACCTTGCGCATGGCTTTCTTCTGCGCGGCGCTGCCGACGCGGGACACCGAGAGGCCGACGTTGACCGCGGGGCGCACGCCGGAATGGAACAGCTCCGGCTCGAGATAGATCTGGCCGTCCGTAATCGAGATCACGTTGGTCGGAATATAGGCGGAGATATCGCTCGCCATCGTCTCCACGATGGGCAGCGCGGTGAGGGACCCGCCGCCGTTGGCTTCGCTGAGGTGCCCTGCGCGTTCCAACAACCTGCTGTGCAGGTAGAAGACGTCTCCGGGATACGCTTCGCGTCCCGGCGGGCGGTGGAGCAGCAGCGACATCGCGCGGTACGCCACGGCGTGCTTGCTCAGATCGTCGTAGATGACCAGCGCGTCCTTGCCGTCATACATGAACTGCTCGGCGATGGCGCAGCCCGCATAGGGCGCGAGGTATTGCATCGCGGCGCAGTCGCTCGCGTTTGCCACGACGATGACGGTATAATCCATTGCGCCCTTTGCCTGCAGCGTTTCGTAGATCTGCGCGACGGTGGAAAGCTTTTGCCCGATGGCGACATAGACGCAGTTGACGTGCTTGCCGCGCTGGTTGATGATCGTATCGACGGCGATGGTGGTCTTGCCCGTCTGCCGGTCGCCGATGATCAGCTCGCGTTGGCCGCGCCCGATGGGGATGATGCCGTCGACCGCGAGAAGCCCCGTCATCAGCGGTTCGTTGACCGCCTGCCGGTCGATGATGCGCGGCGCGGGGGATTCCACGGGGCGGTAGCGCGCGGCGCTGAGCGGCTTGTTGTCCAGCGGCATACCGATGGGGTTGACCACGCGGCCCAAGAGCTCGTCGCCAACCGGAACCTCGACCACGCGGCCGGTGCCGTAGACACGCTCGCCGACGCGCACGCTGTCCTGACCGTTGAGCAGCACCGCGCCGACGCCGTCCAGCTCAAGGTCCATGGTCATGCCGTACACATCGTTTTCAAAGGCGATCTGTTCGCCATATCGGGTATGCGAAAGGCCCTCTATGCGTACCACGCCGTCGCCGACGCTGGTGACGACGCCGTATTCATAGATGGCGGACTTGTTTTCAAACGAACTGATGCGGCGTTTGAGCGTCTTTCCGATTTCGCTCGCGCTGCTGTGGAACGGCTTTTGCTCGCTCCCTGTGAGGCGGACGTTTTCCGCCGTGATCTCCGCGCCGGAGACGCTGTTGGTGACCAGCAGGTGCTGCGCTTCCTTGACGCGGTAAGCGACGCTCGCGTCGTAGATCTTTCCGTCGATGATGGCAAGAAAACCACCGATCAGCGCTTCGTTACGCTTGACCTCGAAGGAGACCTCCTGACCGAGCAGCTCGTAAAAGTGCCGCTTGACGGACTCGATTTGATCTTCGCCGAACGGGCCGGCGGTGTATAATTCGCCTCTTAGAGCCATACGGAGCTCACTTTCCTAAAAAACAGTTCGGATGGTACACGGGTTTGTCTGCTGCGGTGCGCTGCAAAAGCGCAAAGGCAGTCTGGCCGTTGGCGCAGGAATATGCGCACAGGCAGGCGCTTAACCAATCTTGTCGAAAAAGCTGTCGATGATGCGCTGGTGGTCCTCCTGTGTGACTTCGCGTTCCAGGATTTTTCCCGCGATGTCGACGGCGAGCTCGGCGGTCTGGGACTTGAGCTCGTTCAGCATGCCCTCGCGCTCGGCGAGTGCTTGATGCATCGCGTCGGAGAGAATGCCCTGCGCATCCTGCTTGGCTTTTTTGCGGAGGTCGTCCGCTTCGCGCTCGGCAGCCTTGCGGCGTTCCTCCGCGAGATGCTCCGCGTCGAGCCTCGCATTTTTCATCGAGGTCTCATACTGCGCCTTGAGCACATTCGCCTCATTCCGACTCGCGTCGAGCTGCTCTCGTTCGCGCGCAAAATTCGCCTCCCGCTCCGCCATGAACTTGCTCACCGGCTTATATAAAAAGTGGCGCAGCAGCAGGAAGAGGATGAGGAGGTTGAGCGTGTGCTCGATGAAATCGATCAGGTAGAATTCCATGGATACCCCTCTTTGGCGACGTTATTTGCCCATCGTGAAAATCATGACCAATGCGGTGACAAAGCCATAGATGGCGGTCGATTCCGTCAACGCGAGGCCGAGCAGCAGCAGCGCGTTGATCTTGCTGTTGGCTTCCGGCTGGCGGGCGACCGCTTCCACGGCTTTGCCTGTGGCGATGCCCATGCCAAGGCCCGCGCCCGCGCCCGTGAGCACCGCCAGACCTGCGCCGATTGCGATCAATCCGATATCCGTCATGGTAAAAACCCTCCTAAAGTAATACTGGAAATATGTGTCCGGCTTCGCCGGTGATTTTTGGGGGATGTCTGCCGCGCTTCGCTTCCTCGGTCACTTCGCCGATGAACGTCAGCGCAC
>CAYPEV010000136.1:0-6935 GCA_964409605.1 uncultured Christensenella sp.
GTGCCGAGCTGGCTCGTGCAGGTGCCGCCGGAGAGATCGGAAATCCCCTTGGCGGAGGCAAAGCTGCTGGTCTTAAGCGTCAGGCAGACGATGGTCGCGTAGAGGTACGGGCCGGCAAAATCGACCTGCTCCATGCGCTCCGGCGTCATGCTTTGGCCCGCGATCACCGCGTCGATCTGGCCCGTCTGCACGGCGGGAATCAGCGAATCCCAGTCGAGGCGGACAATCTCGAGCTGCCAGCCGTTGGCTTCAGCAAGCTTTTTCGCCATCATGACGTCATAGCCGTTGGCAAACTCGTTGGAGTCCTTGATGGGTACCGCTCCGTTGCTGTCGTCCGGCTGGGTCCAGTTATAGGGCGCATAGGCGCACTCCATCGCGACGGTAAGCACGCCGTCCTCCACGCCGGAGACGGCGCTGGTCGCGGCGGGCTTTGCGGCACAGGCAACGCTTGACAAGCACAGCATCAGCGCAAACAGCAGGGCAATGATCTTCTTCATGTTCTTTTGATTTCCTCTCTGACTCATGTTTTGATTTTTTTGTACAATTCCAGAGTGATGAGGAAATAAAAACGCGCTTTCCGATTTTTAAAATGGAAAACGCGCGGTCTTGCATACGATGATGCGGCGCGAAAGCAAGTTCTTTCGCCCCTGACCGATGACAGCGCTCCACTTTCGTGACAGTCTGCGACATATTCTCCCGCAGCCCAGCACCCGTTCCCCCGCTTGTACGGAGGTCTTGATGCTTCGGCGGCAGCCCCTTTCGCGCTCTTTGCGCTACTCTTGACAACCGCGCCTCTCTCATCAGACCTATGAAATTGTCAAAGATAGTTTATCATATATGATTTGGTTGTCAAGGCAACAATCCGGATTTCTCTGAAGATCCGCAAAAAAGCAGCGGCTGCCGTCTCCGGCAGCCGCCTTTTTTGTGTTGCTCGTGTGGGTCAGGTGCCCAGATATGCCGCCTTGACGGCCTCGTTGGTCAGCAGTTCCTTGCCCGGGCCGGTCATCGTGATGCGCCCTGTCTCCATGACGTACCCCGTGTCCGCTGTCGAGAGCGCCATGTTCGCGTTCTGCTCGATCAAGAGGATCGTCACGCCGCGCTTGTTGATCTCCTTGATGATCGAGAAGATATCCCGCACGATCAGGGGCGCAAGCCCCAGCGAAGGCTCGTCCATCATCATGAGTTTCGGCCGGCTCATCAGCGCGCGGCCGACCGCGAGCATCTGCTGCTCACCGCCGGAGAGCGTGCCACCCGCCTGCCAGCAGCGTTCCTTGAGCCGCGGAAACAGCTCATAGACCCAGTTGATGTCCGGCGTGATGTCGTCCTTTCGCATATACGCGCCGACGCGGAGGTTTTCCAGCACCGTTAGGTCGGGGAAGATCCGCCGCCCTTCGGGAACCAGTGTGATGCCGCGGCTGACGATCGCGGTGGTGTCTTTCCCCGCGAGGTTTTCGCCCTCAAACTCGATGCTTCCGCTCTTGAGCTTGACCAGGCCCGCGATGGCGCGCAGGGTAGAACTCTTGCCCGCGCCGTTTGCGCCGATGAGCGTCACGATGTTCCCCTTCGGCACGTCGAAGCTGATACCTTTGACGGCTTCGATACCGCCGTAGTTCACCTTGAGATCCTTGATGCTTAAGATCGTCTCGCTCATTCCGCCACCCCCAGATACGCGTTGATGACCTTCGGGTCCGCCTGCACAACCGCCGGAGTCCCGTTGCTGATCAGCCGTCCGAAGTCGATGACATAGATGCGATCCGAAAACTGCATGACCAGATCCATATGATGCTCGATCATGAACACCGTCAGGCCGTATTTGTTTTTGATCTGCACGATAAACTCGCCGAGTTCCTGCGTCTCCTGCGGGTTCATGCCTGCGGCCGGCTCGTCCAGCAGCAGCAGCGTGGGCTCAGTTGCGAGCGCGCGCGCGATCTCAAGCCGGCGCTGGAGGCCATACGGCAGGCTTACCGCGAGGTCGTTTGCATATTGCAGGAGGTTCTGCTCCTCTAAAAGCGCCGCCGTCTCCTCGCGCATGCGGTGCTCCTCTTTGTAGGTGAGCCGGAGCGTCGCGGAAAAGACGTTCTGTCTGGCGCGCATGTGCTTTGCGGTAAGGACGTTGTCGAACACCGTCATGCTCTTCCAGAGCCGGATGTTCTGGAATGTCCGCGCGATGCCAAGCTTCGTGACCTGATCCGGCGTAGGATCGACCGTGCGTACGCCGACATACTGCTTCGCGTTTTCGCCCGCGTAGAGCTTTTTCATCTTGCCGCGCGGGTGGTTTGCGACGATCGTCCTGCCGTTGAAGGAAATCTGTCCGTTTGTAGGATCGTAGATACCCGTGATGCAGTTGAACGCGGTCGTTTTGCCCGCGCCGTTGGGGCCGATCAGCGCCACAATCTCTCCCTTGTTGACCTCCAGCGAGAGGTTGTTGACGGCGACGACGCCGCCGAACTGCATGGTTACGTTTTCCAGTTTCAATACGTTCTCAGCCATCGATACCGCCTCCTTTCGCCGCCTTCGCGCGCTTGTTGAACCGCCGGATGAGACCCGCGAACGAGATCTCCTTGTCCCCCATGAGCCCTTTCGAGAAGAACAGCACGATCAGCATGATGATGATGGAGAACACAAACCGCCGGAAGCCGGAGCGGAAGAGGGTCGGCGCTTCGATGCCGAGGAACTTGCCCATGTCGAGTCCGCGCAGCCACCATTCGGACGCCGCGATATAGAGGAAACTCGCAATCAGGCTGCCGGAGACGGAGCCGATGCCGCCGATGACCACGATGAGCAGGATCTCATACGTCATCGCGCTCTTGAACTGCGCGGCCTGCACGGTGTATTGATACATCGCAAGCAGAGCACCGGAGACGCCGGCAAAGAACGAGCTGATGACAAAGCTCATCTCCTTGTGCTTGAAGAGATTGATGCCCATGGCCTCCGCCGCGATCTCGTCGTCCCGGATCGCTTTAAACGCGCGTCCGTAGGAGGAGTTGATCAGCAGCATGATGAGCCCGATGCAAACGCCTGCCGCGAGGAAGACGTACAGCGTCGGCGGGAAGGGCTTGTCCGTAAAGGGAATCTTTACATCCGTGAGATCGAGGTAGTTGCGCATGACGTTCGCGCCGTTGGTCACGGGGCCGAGCACGTCCCATTGGAAGATCGCGCGGATGATCTCGGCAAAGCCGATGGTTGCGATGGCCAGATAGTCCGATTTGAGCCGCAGCACGGGAAGGCCGATCAGCGCCGCAAACACGGCAGCGGCAAGGCCCGCGCAGACGAGGCCGACAAAGATACCCGTGTCGAACCGGATCGCGGCTTCGTAATATTTATAGACCGACTCGGAGAGCTTGACCTCCGTCGGCATCGTAAAGATCGAATAGGTATACGCGCCGATGAGCATAAAGCCCGCCTGGCCCAGCGAAAAGAGTCCGGTGAAGCCGTTGAGCAGGTTCATGCTGACCGCGACGAGCGAATAGATCGCGCCTTTTTTGAGCACCGTGAAGATGATGTGGTTTGGATCCATCGTCTGCTCCAGCACGGTGACGACCACGTAGATCAGCGCGATTGCCGCAAACGCGATCCAGAGTTCCGCTTTGCTTTTCTTCTTCATGCAATCGCCCTCCTTACGCCTTGTCCGTGGCTTTTTCACCGAAGAGCCCGGTGGGTTTCACCACGAGGATGATGATCAAAAGCGCGAAGGTGAACGCATCCGAAAACGTCGTCCAGCCGCTGCCGCCGAATCCGAAGATCGACGTGCCGCCCTTGATGACGTTCTCCGCGATGCCGATGATAAACGCGCCGATGACAGCGCCCGGAATGCTCCCGATGCCGCCGAAGACCGCGGCCACGAAGCACTTGAGCCCCGGCATGCCGCCCGAGACGGGGGTAACGGACGCGTAGTTGGTAAAATAGAGAATCGAACCCACCGCCGCAAGGAAGGAGCCGATCACGAACGTCACCGAGATGACGCTGTTGATGCGGATGCCCATCAGGCGGCTGGTTTCAAAATCTTTCGAGACTGCGCGCATCGCCATGCCGACCTTGGTGTACTTGATCAAAAGCGTCAGGAGCACCACCAGCACGATGGTCAAAACCGGCGTTACGAGCGTAACCATCTTCGTGGTGGAGCCCCAGATCGTCACCGACTGGCTCAGCCACGGGATGGCGGGGTATACCTTGGCAAGACCGCCGGTAAAATACAGAGCGGCGTTTTGCAGGAGATAGGAAATTCCGATCGCGCTGATCATGACGGACATGCGGGGCGCTGTGCGAAGGGGTTTATAGGCGGCGCGCTCGATCATAAATCCGAGCACGACGGTCATAACGAGCACGAGCGGAATCGCAACGGTTACGGGCAGCGCGGTCGAGAGGTATACCATCATCAATCCCGCGCACATGAACACGTCGCCGTGGGCGAAGTTGATCAGCCGCAGGATGCCGTAGACCATCGTATAGCCGATGGCGATGAGCGCATACTGTCCGCCGACCGATATGCCGGAGAGGATATAGGAAAGGTTGGCGTGTAGAAAATCGAGCATTGATTAGCCTCCATCCATGCCGCATCCCGAAAGAGCGGCGCATTGAAAAAATGCGGACTCGCGGCGCACGATCATACGCTTTGTATGTCTGGCGGCAGCTCCGGTTCCTGCGGCTTTGCGCCGCATCGAGCAAGGCGGAATCCGTAGACACGCCGCTGCTACAAAGTGCGGCGGGGGCGCTTTGTCCCCCGCCGCATTGTATTGTGCGTCGATTAGCCGATCGTGACCGGGGGCAGGGCGTCCCATGCACCGGTTTCGTTGTTCGCGTGCTTGACGTACGCGGTGTTGCGGATGGCGTCGCCGTTGACCTGATCGAGTGCGATCGGTCCGGACACGCCTTCATACGTGGTGCCCCAGATGGCAGCCATGACGGCCGCGGGGTCGATGCTGCCGGCCTTCTTCATCGCTTCAAGCGCGAAGAAGTAGG
Organism: uncultured Christensenella sp.; assembly: GCA_964409605.1. Lineage (GTDB taxonomy): Bacteria > Bacillota > Clostridia > Christensenellales > CAG-138 > UBA7703. Next base: position 4,960 of record CAYPEV010000136.1, read on the forward strand.
CGTCGTAACCCATTGCGGTAACCGCGGCGACGGTGTCGTCTCCGCCGTTGTTGGCGAGCTGCGTGGCGTCGGCGTTCACCCAGGCCTTAAAGCCCGCGTCGAAATCGGCGTTCGCGCCTTCGGGATAGAAGGTGGTGACGGTCACGCTAACGCTCTTGCCTTTGGCGGCCTGGAGGATGACGTTGCTGTCCCATGTGTCGCCCGCGAGAATCGGCATGCCGAGGGCCTGCGATTCCGCCTGGTCGATGATCAACTGGGCGGCTTCGGTGGACACCGGCGAGAAGAAGACCTGGGCGCCACTGTTCTTGGCGTTGTTGATGTAGCTTGTGAAGTCGCTGTTGCCTTCGGGGAAGGTATCCTGCACGCAGGTGCCGCCGAGGGCTTCAAACGCCTTGACGAAGTAGTTCACAAGACCGCCGGAGTAGTCGTCGCCGAGCTTGGAGAGGCAGTACGCCGTCTTCACGCCGAGCGTGGAGAACGCGTAGTTCGCCAGCACTGTGCCCTGGAACGGATCGAGGAAGCAGATGCGGAAATAGTGCTTGTTGCCTTCGGTAACCTGCGGGTTGGTGCAGGTGATGCCGATCGCCGGGATGCCGGCCGCTTCAAACGTCGGAGATGCCGCGATGGACACGCCCGAACCATAGGAACCGAGCACGACGGATACGCCAGCGGAGACCAACGTGGACGCAGCGGAGGCCGCCTTGTCGTTGGAGCTCTCGTTGTCGACCTTGACGAGCTGCACATCATACGTCGTTCCGTTGATTTCAACGGTCGGGCTGACGGAGTATGCGTACTCGATGCCGAGTGTTTCCTGCTTGCCGCCCGCGCCGTTGTCGCCGGATGCGGGTTCGTAGATACCGATCTTCACGACAGGATTGCCGGAAGCGGGTTCTTCTGCAGCAGTAGGGGCGGTCGCGGCGGGCGCTGCGCACGCAGCAAAGGACGCGACGAGAACGAGCGCCAGTAGAATCGCTACTAACTTCTTCATGTACTCTTTCCTCCATTTTTTGTTTTGGGCTTTTGAACGGAACCAATGATGCCGGGGCAAATCTCTGCACCGACGTCTAGCAAAAATTATAAACGTGAATCTCCCTTGATGCAACCCTATGTATTCACTCTGTATGCAATATATAATTTCCCGCGAAGGCGGAATTGTTCCTTCGCTTTCACTTCTGCAGGAATGCCTTCAAAACGCGTATTCTCAACGCTTTTTTACGTATATACGAGTCAAATCGGGCCGAATTGTGCAGGTTGTCCTGCGACTTAAAAAATGTTTGGCCGCATGAATATCTATGGAACAAATACGCATTTTTTACAATCGTTTGCGCGGGAAACAGGATGCTTTCCGGGCAGGGGAAAAAATCGCACGCCGTATTGACAAGCGCTTACAACTCTTGTATACTGCTCAAAATGAGTAAAATCTGAGGGAAGGGCAGGAAAAAGGATGCGTCCGCGGGTGCAAGCAAAAAAGAGCAGACATCGCCTCCGCGCTCCCCGTATTCCAAAAATTCTTTCCCGTTCCGTTTTGTTCTTCAGGGCTTTGACGAAAAGATATTTTCTTTTTGATCAAAGCTTTTTTATTACCACAGACAGTCTTTCCATTTCGGCTTTGATCAGGAAAAGATGTTTTCTTTTTGATCAAAGCTTTTTTATTCCCCTTTCGCGGTTGAAACATTCTCTTTTGAGAATTCTTCCCCCGAAATATTCGTTCTGTTTTCAAACATCGGTTTTCGAACCGGTGTTTTTTTATGGCCCGCCCCGCCCGCGCGCGGAGGAGCGAAAAGAAGGAGAGAAAAACACCCTATGCTGAATGACAAGAGTCTGATCGCGCCGAGCGACTTCACCCTTGAGGAGATCGAGAGCGTTCTGCGCCTCGCGGAGCAGATCATCGCTTCTCCGGAACGCTACGCCGCAGCCTGCCACGGGAAACTGATGGCAAGCCTGTTCTACGAGCCCTCCACACGCACAAAGTTTTC
>CAYPEV010000137.1:0-6912 GCA_964409605.1 uncultured Christensenella sp.
GGCTCCAACGGCGGCAGCGGAAACGGATCCGACAAGAAAAACGGCGCGGGCAAGAAGCTCGGCAAAAAAAAGACGTTCAAACAGCGCTTCATAGCCGCGCTCAAGCGCGCACTGCGCGCGGTCTATCTCTTCGGAAAGTCCGTTTCCAATTGGTTTCAGCGCGTGTTTCACCACTTTTTTAAACTCGAAAAACCGCTCCGGATTTTCCTCGCCGGTGCGGGCGGATTTGTGATCATCTGCATGGTTGTGATATTCTCCGTGTCCGGCACGCGGCATAAACGCGCGGAGGCGCTCGCTGCGGAGCTCGCCATGACGACGCCCGTGCCGACCATCGCGCCGACCGCGACGCTCGAACCCACGCCGAGTCCCACCCCTGAGGTGCGCATTGAAAAAGGCGCGGAGGGCGAGGACGTCATGGCGCTGCAAAAGCGGCTGATGGAACTCAACTATCTTGCCATCGACGAACCGACCAGCTATTTCGGCAACGCGACCAAGGAAGCCGTCAAGCTCTTCCAACGGCAGCACGAATTGCAGCAGGACGGCATCTGCGGCGCGGACACGATCAATCTGCTCTACTCCGAAGAAGCGAAGCCGTATGTCATGTATGAGGGCGCAGAGGGCGACGACATCGAATCCTTCCAGGAGCAGCTGGTGGAGCTTGGATACCTGGACAGCAATCAGGTGACGGGCTATTACGGCACGGACACTGTCGAAGCCGTTAAAAAATTTCAAAACCGCAACCACCTGTCCAAAGACGGCAAGGCGGGCGAGAACACGCTCGAAGCCATCAACTCCCCCGACGCACGCGTCTCCTATACAAAAGAGCAGGAGATTATTGCGGAGAAAAAGCGTCAGGCGGCTCTCGCGAGAGCATCTTCCTCGGAAGGGCGCATCGACAAGCTCATTGCCGCCGCGAAAAAGCAGGTGGGGGATCCGTATATCCTCGGCAAGAGCGGGCCGGATTCCTTTGACTGCTCCGGACTTGTGGTCTATTGCCTCAGACAGGCAAACGTCTATACGCGCCGCCTAAACGCGGCGGGCCTAAGCAAGACCACGAGCTGGACAAAGATATCCGATCTGGACAACGTCAAGCGCGGAGATCTGCTCTTCTTCAAATCGGAAGACGGCAGCACGATCGGCCACGTCGGCATCTACATCGGCGGCGGAGAGATGATTGATGCTTCTTCCGCAAACGGAAAGGTCGTCCGCCGCGGCGCGAAGACGAGCTATTGGCGCAAGACCTTCGTGGTCGCAAGACGGCCGATCGAATAGCGAAGCACCCCAGGGCGGCGGCGCAGTATTGCGCCGCCGCTTTTGCGCGCAGAGGGCCCCGGCATGCCAGAGGTTCATTCTTGCATTCCGCACAAAGATACAGTATGATGAAACCCGAAATACGGGAGGGAACCATATGGCATACCCCAATGAACTGATTCGAAATTTTTCCATTATCGCGCACATCGACCACGGCAAATCGACGCTGGCTGACCGCATGATGGAGCAGACGGACACCGTCGCCGCGCGCGATATGTCGGAGCAACTGCTCGACTCGATGGATATCGAGCGCGAGCGCGGCATCACGATCAAATCCTCGGCGGTGCGGATGTTCTATACGCATACCGACGGCAAGCGCTATATGTTTAATCTGATCGACACGCCCGGGCATGTTGACTTCAACTATGAGGTCAGCCGTGCGCTCGCGGCCTGCGAAGGCGCGGTTCTTGTCGTGGACGCGACCCAGGGCATCGAAGCGCAGACGCTGGCGAACGTCTATCTTGCGGTGGATAACGGCCTCGAGGTCGTGCCGGTGATCAACAAGATCGACCTGCCGAGCGCAGAGCCGGAGCGAACCGCGCAGGAGATCGAGGATGTGATCGGCATTGAAGCGCACGCAGCGCCAAAGATCTCCGCAAAGAGCGGATTGAACGTCGACCAGGTGCTTGCGGCAGTGGTCAACACCGTTCCGCCGCCCGTGGGCGACCCGGAGGCGCCGCTGACGGCGCTGGTGTTCGACTGCTATTATGACAACTACAAAGGCGCGCTCTCCTATGTGCGCGTGTTTGACGGCACGGTGAAAGAAGGCATGCGCATCCGCTCCATGGCAAGCGGGCATGAATTTGAAGTCACCGAAGTCGGCGTGTTTACGCCCGCGCCCATGCCTGTGGACGAACTCACCGCGGGCGAGGTCGGCTATATCGCGGCCTCGATCAAAAGCGTTGCGGAGACAAAGGTCGGCGACACGATCACCTCCGCGGAGCACCCCGCGGCGAAGCCGCTGCCGGGTTATAAGCAGGCAAACCCCATGGTGTTCTGCGGGATCTATCCCGCGGACGGTGCGCAGTACGGCGACCTCAGGGATGCGCTGGATAAACTCAAACTCAACGACGCCTCGCTCTCCTACGAGCAGGAGACGAGCAACGCGCTGGGCTACGGCTTTCGCTGCGGATTCCTGGGGCTTCTGCACATGGAGATCATACAGGAGCGTCTGGAGCGCGAGTTCGACCTGGACCTTGTCACCACGGCGCCGAGCGTCATCTACAAGATCAAACGCACCACAGGCGAGGAAGAGATGATCGACAATCCCTCAAACCTGCCGCCCGTGACGGAGATCGAGCAGCTGGAGGAGCCCGTCGTAAACGCGACGATCATGACCCCTTCGGAATACGTCGGCTCCATCATGGAGATCTGCCAGGAGCGCAGGGGCGTGTTTGTCGACATGAACTATATCGAAGAATCCCGTGTGCGCATCCACTATGTTCTGCCGCTCAACGAGATCATCTACGACTTTTTCGATCAGCTCAAGAGCCGCAGCAGGGGATACGCCTCCTTTGATTACGAACTCAAGGGCTACGAAAAGAGCGATCTTGTCAAGCTCGATTTCCTGCTCAACGGCGACATGTGCGATGCGCTGAGCACGATTGTCCACAGGGACCGCGCCTATGCAAAGGGCCGCGCCGTGGCGGAAAAGCTCTGCGAAGTCATCCCGCGGCAGCAGTTTGAAATCCCCGTGCAGGCGGCAATCGGCGGGAAGATCATCGCGCGCGAAACCGTGCGCGCCGTGCGCAAGGACGTGCTCGCGAAGTGCTACGGCGGCGACATCACGCGCAAAAAGAAACTGCTGGAGAAGCAGAAGGAAGGCAAGAAGCGCATGCGCCAGGTCGGCACCGTCTCTCTGCCGAGCGACGCGTTTATGAGCGTGCTGCGCATCAACTGACGATGGCGGGCATCTATCTGCACATACCGTTCTGCGTGCGAAAATGCGCATACTGCGACTTTGTCAGCTTCCCCGAACATGGCGTGCCGGAGGCGTATTTGGATGCACTCCTGACAGAGATTTCGCTCGTCGCGCGGGAAGGGGAATATCCCGCCGCATTCGACACGGTGTTTTTCGGCGGGGGCACGCCCTCGCTGCTCTCCGGCGGGCAGATGGCGCGCATCATGAACACGCTGAACACGGTTTTTTCGATTCGCGCGGATGCGGAACGGTCGATGGAGATGAACCCCGGCACCGTTACGCCGGAGAAGGTTCGCGCATACCGCGCGGCGGGCATCAACCGCCTTTCGATCGGGCTGCAGAGCACGCATGACGCGCTGCTGCGCGAAATCGGGCGGATTCACACATTTGAGCAGTTTCAGGAAACGCTGAAACACGCGCGGGCGGCCGGGTTTGACAACATCAATGTCGACCTCATGCACGGGCTGCCGAATCAAACGCCCGCGCAGTATCTCGATTCGCTCAAGACGGTCTGTGACCTCGGCGTGGAGCATATCTCCGCGTATGCGCTGATTCTCGAGGAGCATACTCCGCTCTATTCCCGCGTGCAGAGCGGCACGGTTACGGTACCGGATGAGGACTTGGTTGCGGACATGCAGGATGAGGGAATCGATTACCTCGAGCAGCGCGGCTATCACCGCTACGAGATCAGCAACTTTGCGAAGGAAGTCCGCGAATGCCGCCATAACCTGAACTACTGGAACAACGGCGAGTATCTGGGCTTCGGCATCGCGGCGCACGCTGCCGTGCGGCAAAAACGCTGGACGCGCTTTGCCAACGTCGCCACGCTGGAGGAATATGACCGCCTGCTCGCGCGCGGCAAGCGCCCGCTGGCAGAGACGCTCCGCCTTACGCCCAGGGACGAGATGTTCGAGTGCGTCATGCTGGGGCTGCGGCTTGTACGCGGGGTTGAACGCGCGGCGTTTCTCTCCCGCTTCGGGCTGGATGTATTGGAAGCATATCCATACGCGATCGAGCAGCTCAAACAGCGCGGCTGGCTTGCGGAGACGGAGACGTTTCTTGCGCTGAACCGGAAGGGACTGGACATGCAGAACGAAGCGCTGGGCTTCTTTCTATAGCACTTTTTGGACTGCGCGAGAAAGCGCGCAGCCACCCCGTATTGTTCGCAGATCATAGGTCTTTGATGCCCTTTGGGGTGAATTCACTGGAATGTCACATTTTCGATACAGCACTTACTTGACACCCACGCTCGTAGGTGCTAAATTTTTGTCATGGGTTAGCACTCGATAAAATAGAGTGCTAACAACGGAAATGCCACCACGGCATATGCAAGAAAAACGATCCGAACGGGTCGGTTATCAGAAATCCGGAAGCGGCAGACGCAAGAAAAACGATCTAAACAGATCGGTTTTTTTCAGAAAGGAGGCGGCGGCAGATGGAACTGGACGCGAGGAAACTCGGCATCCTGAAAGCGATCATCGACGAATATATCCTGTCCGCGTCTCCGGTCGGTTCCCGCGCGATCAGCAAGCACGAGGAGTTCAATCTTTCGAGCGCGACCATTCGAAACGAGATGGCGGATCTGGAGGAGCTTGGCTATCTGGAGCAGCCGCATACCTCCGCGGGGCGCGTCCCTTCGGACAAGGCGTACCGGCTCTATGTCGACCAGATGATGCAGAAAGCTGCGCTTTCGGACGACGAGATCAAGCTCATCCGCGCGCACATGAGCGCGAGGCTGGATGAAGTCGAGTCTGTCATGAAGCAGACGGCGCAGGCGCTCTCCGCAGTGACAAACTACACCGCGATGGTGATGCCGCCGATGCTTGCGGCAAACCGGCTAAGGCATATTCAACTCGTTCCCCTCCGCGAAGGGCGCGCGCTTGTGGTCATCGTCACAACGACTGGATTTGCAAGAGACGCGATCATCCGCGTGCCGGAAGACATCCGCACCGGGGAGCTGGAGCGCATTTCGCGGCTTTTGACCGAACGGTTTTATGACTGCCGGATGGATCACATCGGCGAGCAGATTGCAAAAGAGATGAGCGGCGAGCTCTACGAGCGGCGCGCCTTCCTCTGCTCCGTCGTGGAAGCCATCGAGCGCAAGATGGCGCCGGATTCGCCGAACGTCCAGCTTTCGGGGGCGACAAACATGCTGCATTATCCCGAATATGCGGATATGAACAAAGCGAAGACGTTCCTTGCTGCGGTTGAAGGCAGGAACATGCTTTACGAAATGCTCAAGCGCGCGAGCAAGCTGGAGTTTTCCATCACGATCGGCAACGAGAACGAGGATGAGATGTTCAAGGATTGCAGCATCGTGACCGCTACCTATCAGGTTGGCGACGAACCGCTCGGTTCCTTCGGCATCATAGGCCCCACCCGTATGAATTACGGCAAAGTGATCTCCGTCCTTGAATATATGCGCAGGAGCCTCTCCGAGATGCTCAGCGCGGATCAGGACGACGAATAAGCAAGCGCGTTGCGCAACGACGCAAAGCGAGAATGGACAAGGAGACAGGAACATTGACCAAGAAGACTGACAAACACGAAACCGTTGACGAAACGATCCAGAAGGATGCCAACACCACCGAATCGACCGTTGTTCAGGAGAACGCTGCCGAGCAGGAATCGTATACGCTGACCGCGGAGGAATTTGCGGCGGCAAAGGCGCATATCGAGGCGATCACCAAGGAGAAGGACGAGACGGTCAATCTCCTGCAAAGAATTCAGGCGGATTTTGACAACTTCCGTCGCAGGAACGCAAGCGTTCGCCTCGACAGCTATGAAGAGGGCAAGCGCGACACGGTGAAAGAGCTCCTGCCCTCGCTCGATAATCTTGAGCGCGCGCTGGATGCGATCCCCGCCGAAAACACAAGCCTGCGCGAAGGAATCGCGATGGTGCAGCGGCAGATGCTCGATTCGCTCAAGAAGCTTGGCCTCGAAGAGGTTGAAAGCGATTGCATCTTTGACCCTGCCAAGCATGAAGCGGTCATGCGCGAAAAGGTAGAGGGCAAGGAGAGCGGGGAGATCGTCGTGGTGTTCCAGAAGGGATATCGCATGGGAGACCGCATCATCCGTCACTGCATGGTGAAGGTTGCGGAGTAAGCAAACGCTTTCATACAGTTTATGAGAAATCAATATTGATAGAATACTTGGAGGATATTACTTATGGGCAAAATTATCGGCATCGACCTCGGCACAACGAACTCCTGCGTCGCGTTCCTCGAAGGCGGCGAACCGGTCGTCATCCCCAATTCTGAAGGCATGCGCACCACGCCTTCCGTGGTTGCGTTTAAAGACGGTGAGCGCATGGTCGGCAACATTGCAAAGCGCCAGGCCATCACGAATCCGGATCGCACCATCGCGTCCATCAAGCGCGACATGGGCTCGTCCCGCAAGGTGCACATCGAGGGCAAAGACTACACCCCGCAGGAAATCTCCGCGATGATCCTGCAGAAGCTCAAGACCGACGCGGAAGCCTACCTTGGCGAAACCGTCACGCAGGCGGTCATCACCGTTCCGGCGTATTTCACCGACAGCCAGCGCCAGGCCACCAAGGACGCGGGACGCATCGCGGGCCTTGAAGTGCTTCGAATCATCAACGAGCCGACGGCAGCCGCGCTTGCCTATGGCATGGATAAAGAGAACAACCAGAAGATCCTGGTCTATGACCTTGGCGG
>CAYPEV010000138.1:0-6901 GCA_964409605.1 uncultured Christensenella sp.
GGTGAAAAGCGCATTGGAGGCGGTCGTCGCTGAAAAGCGCGCGGCGCTGGGCGAGATCGCCAAGCAGCGGCGCTTTGCCGAGGAGGCGTTGGATGTCACCGCCCCCGGGCAGCTGGCAAGCCCGCTTGGCCGCCTGCATCCGATGACGCAGACGTATCGTCAGATTCGCGACGCGCTGGTCGGCATGGGTTTTTCCATGTTTGACGGCCCGGAGATCGAGCTGGACGACAATAACTTCACGCTCCTGAACCTGCCGAAGGATCACCCCGCGCGCGATATGCAGGATACGTTCTATATCAACGAAAACGTCGTGCTGCGCACGCACACCTCGCCCTGTGAGATCCGCGCGCTGACCTCGCTCACACCGCCGTTCCGGCTGCTGATGCCGGGCCGCGTCTTCCGCGTGGACGAAGTGGACGCGAGCCACTCGCCGGTATTCCATCAGATCGAGGGGTTCGTGGTCGACAAGGGGCTGACGCTGGGCGATCTCAAGGGCATTCTCGACGCGTTTGTGCACGCCGTGTTCGGCGAGAATGTCAAAACCCGCCTGCGCCCCAGCTATTTCCCGTTCACGGAGCCTTCGGCGGAGCTGGACGTCTCCTGCTCCATCTGCGGCGGCAAGGGCTGCCGCGTGTGCAAGGGCACGGGCTGGATCGAGATCCTCGGCTGCGGGGTCACCAATCCGCACGAGATCGCAAACTGCGGCTATGATCCGAAGGTTTGGACAGGGCTTGCCTTCGGCCTCGGCGTCGACCGCATGGCGAACCTCAAGTTCGGCATCAACGACATCCGGCTGGAGTATGAAAACGACGCGCGCTTCCTGCGCCTGTTCTAAGGGAGGAAAAGAACATGAAATTGCCGAAGAAGTGGCTTTGTGAATATGTAGACTTCAATGTGACCAACGCCGAATTCATCGAGAAGATGATGTGGCGCGGGTTTGAATGCGCGGGCGTGGAAAAGGAGCTTGCGGGCGTCGAGGGCGTGGTCACGGGCCGCGTGCTCTCCGTTGTCAGGCACGAAAACTCCGAGCACCTGCACATCTGCCAGGTGGACGTCGGCAGCGAGGTGCTCACCATCGTCACCGGCGCGGACAACGTCTTTTCCGGCGCGCTGGTGCCCGTCGCGGTGGTGGGCGCGAGGCTCGGCGGGCGCGAAATGGCGGCCGTCAGCATGCGCGGCGTGACGAGTTACGGCATGCTCTGCTCCGGCGCGGAGCTGGGCTTGAGCGACGCGGACTATCCCGGCAGCGAGGTGCACGGAATCCTGATCTTGCGGGAAGATCACCCGTTGGGCCAACCGATCGAAGAGGCGCTTGGATTTGACGATGATATCTTCGAGTTTGAGCTCACCCCCAACCGTCCGGACTGTATCTCGATCCTCGGCATGTGCCGCGAGGCAGCCGCGGCGCTTGGGCAGGGCTTTCGCGCGCCTGCGATCAAACCGATCCAGGGCACGGGAAACGCGGCAGATTACGCGCGTGTCACCATTGAAGATTATGACCTCTGCCCGCGGTATACCGCCCGCGTCGTCAAGGATATCGTGATCGAGCCGTCACCCGCCTGGATGCAGCGCAAGCTGAAATCCGTGGGTCTTCGTCCGATCAACAATATCGTCGATATCACCAACTATGTACTCGTGGAGTACGGCCACCCCATGCACGCGTTCGATCTCGCCTGCATCCACGGCAGCCACATCGTCGTGCGCACCGCGCGGGAAGGCGAAATCGTCACCACGCTGGATAAGCGCGAGCGTCCGGTTACACCGGATATGCTTCTGATCGCGGATGATCAGCGCGGCGTTGGCATCGCGGGCGTGATGGGCGGGCTGAACTCCGAAATCACGGATGCGACAAAGGCGGTCTTGTTTGAGTCCGCCGTGTTCAAGGGCAGCAATATCCGCGCGACGGCCAGAAAGCTCAAGCACGTGACCGACGCCGCGAGCCGCTTCATCAAGGGGGTCGAACCCGTGAGCGCGGAGCTTGCCTTAAACCGTGCGATCGAGCTTGTTGCGCAACTCAAAGCGGGCACGGTCGTCGGCGAGACGATCGACGTAAAAAAAGAGTCGCCGCTCGAGCGCGAGATCACCGTCAGCGTCGATCATATCAACGCGCTGCTTGCGCTCGATCTCTCGGCGGACGAGATGGCAAAAATGCTCGCGACGATCTCCATCTCTTCGAGCCCCGTACAGGACGGACTGCGTGTGACCATCCCGCATTTCCGCACGGATATCGAAAACGGCATCGAGGCGGACTGGGACGTCGCGGAGGAGATCGCGCGCATCTACGGCTACTACAACATCAAGCCCACGCTCATGCGCGGGGATACGTTCCGCGGGCGCATCAACGATCTCTTCCTTTTAGAGGACGCGGTGAAGGATGCGCTCGTCTCTCTGGGGCTATATGAGATGTACAACTACAACTTCACGAGCCCTTCCGTGTTTGATTCTCTTTTGCTGCCCGCCGAAAGCGAGCTGCGAAAGGCCGTACGCATCCTGAATCCATTTGGCGAGGATCAGAGCCTCATGCGCACCACGCTGATCCCCGGCATGCTGGATTCCCTCGTGCGCAACGCGAACCGCAAGAGCGGTCACCTCAGGTTCTTCGAGGTAGGCAACACGCATGTGGACACCGGCGCGGAGCTTCCGGAGGAACGCAAGCAGGTCGGCATCGTGCTCGGCGGCGAGAACGTGGATTTCTATCTGCTCAAGGGCATCATCGAGGAGCTCTTCCGCGTGCTGGGCGTGAAAGACGTCTCATATCAGGCGAGCACGGCGAGCTATCTGCAGCCCGGCAGGGCGGCGCAGATCGTCTCCGCCTCCGGTGGCTGCCTCGGCGTGTTTGGCGAACTGCATCCGGACGTTGCGGACGGCTGGAAGGCGGACGGCAGAGTCTATATCGCGGAGCTGCGTTTCTCGGCTCTCGCGGAAAGCCGCGCCACAGGGAAGCGCTTCGAGCCGCTCCCCCGTTTCCCCGCCGCGGAACGCGACCTCGCGGTCGTCGTGGACGCGGGGCTGGAATCCGCCGTACTCAAGCGCGTGATCGAAACCGCGCCCGCGGGTGTCCTCGTGAGCGACGTGCGTCTGTTCGACACCTACGCGGGCATCGGCATCCCGTCCGGCAAAAAGAGCCTCGCGTTCTCCTTCTCGCTTCGTGCGGATGATCACACCCTCTCGGACGAGGAGATCAAGCGCGGCATGGATGCGATCATCGATTCCCTCAAAGTAAACGGCGCGCCGCTTCGCGCATAGTCCGGTTTCATGTTTCGCGAGCGGAACCCGGCGTTTCTATTTTTCACGTCGGGTTCCGTGAAACGATATTGCGCGAAGTGTGCAGCTTGCCTTATACTAAACACAATGACAATTCATGTTGTATGCAGCGTAATACGGAGGATGATGTATGGCATTTTGTGAGAATTGCGGAAAACCCGTCTATCGGCTGGATCGAACCTGCGCCAATTGCGGCGCGCCCGTTACCCAGTTCGGTCAAACCACCCATAGCGAGGCGCAGCCGTCCCCCCGCATGAACGATGACCCGATGGGAAGTTCGCCTTATGCGGTTCTCAGCAGTTGGGGATTTGTCGGTTCGCTTCTGCTGATGGCGCTGCCGGTCGTGGGATTCATCATCACCATCGTCTGGGCTTCCGGCGGCGTGGTCAACCTCAACCGCCGCAATCTTGCGCGCGGATACCTGTTGCTGATGGGAATCGGGGTTTTGATCTATCTTGTGATTTTTATCGGAATTGTCGCAACAGGAAACACGACGGATTTCTTAAACGAGTTCATCAGCTGATTCTGTGTCAAACCGGATTTCCCGCCAAGCGATCAAAAAACGATTCATCCACTGATACTGTGTTGCGCGAAATGTTCGCGAAATGATCAAATATGAATGATGGAGGCAGTCTATGGCATTCTGTTCAAAATGCGGCTCACCGCTCAACGATGGCGATCGGGCCTGCGGCAACTGCGGCGAACTCGTAAACGGTGCTCATGCACCCAGCTCCAACGATATGTGGCTTGGCATTCTTGCCTATCTCGGCGCGCTCGCGTTGATCCCCTATTTGATCAAAGACAAATCCCCGTTCGTGCGCGCGCACGCAGTGCGTGGCATCAATCTGCTGCTGCTGGAGATCATTGCCGCGGTTGCGGTCGGTGTTTTTTCCTGGGTTCCGGTCCTCAACGATATCCTCAGCACGCTGCTTGGCCTCGCGAGCTTTGCGTTCTCGCTGATCGGCATCATCAACGTCGCAAACAAAGAGGACAAAGACCTGCCGTTCATCGGCACGATCCGCCTGATCAAGGACTGATCCCGCATTTAAAGCAAATTGGAAGGGTTTGGGTTCGGTTCGTGCCGAATACTCAAACCCTTTTCCCTATGTACAACAGATAAGGCGCTTTTATGATGAACCTGTTGATTCGAAATTGCATGATCTATGACGGAACCGGAGTGCCCCCTTTTGCGGGCAGCGTCGGTTTCGAGGGCGGGCGCCTGCGCGTCTTTCGCGCGGACGGGCAGCCGCAGGCGGACGCAGTCATCGACGCACACGGGCTTGCGCTCACGCCGGGTTTTCTCGACGCGCATTCACACGGAGACCTCTCGCTGAAAAGCCCCTATGCAACCCGCAGCAAGCTTAGTCAGGGCATTACGACGCAGATCGCGGGTCAATGCGGCGTTTCGCTCTTTCCGGCGAACGGTGCCGCTCCGGCGCAGTTCGCGCGGTTTGTATCCGGCATCGCGCCGTACCCCGATTTACCGGAGGACATACGACTGCTTGGCAGCATGTCCGGCTTTTCGCGCTGGCTGGAAGAGACGAAAAACCCGATCACAACGCGTTGCTTTGTCGGGCATGGCGCGCTCCGTCTCTGGGCAATGGGCTACGAAAACCGCAAACCGGACGCGGGCGAACTCGACCGTATGCAGCAAATGCTGCGCCGCTGTATTCGCGAAGGCGCGCTGGGGCTCTCGAGCGGTCAGGTCTACGCGCCGAGTTGTTATGCGGAAAACGACGAAATCCTCTCGCTCCTGCGCGTGGTGCATGAAGAAGGCGGCGTCTATGCCAACCACCCGCGCAACGAGGGCGACCGCGTGGTCGAAGCGCGTGCGGAGAGCATGCGCCTGGCTTTGGAGGCGGATGTTCCGCTCTGCGTTTCGCACCTGAAGGCTGCGGGCAGACAAAACTGGGGTAAACCGCGCGAGATGCTCTCTCAGCTCGACCGCGCGGTGGAAAACGGCCTTCGCGCGATGATCGACTGCTATCCGTATACGGCGGGCTGCACGTCGCTGAACGTCTCCATCCCCCCGCGATACTTCAAAGACGGCCTGGACGGCTTGATATCCGCGCTGAAGAACCCGCGGGAGCGGGAAAGCATCCGCGAAGAGATCGGACGAATCAGCGATTACGATAACTATGTATACAACAGCGGCGGGTTCTCCGGTGTTTACGTGTCGAGCTGCCCCGTCGATCATAGTGCGGAGGGTTTGTTCCTCGCAGAATATGCCGAAAAAGCCGGAATAGACCCGTTTGACGCGTTTTGTGATATACTGATCAGGAATCATGGTCTCGGCCTCGGCATTTATTTTCATATGAGCGAGGATGACATGACCGAGATCCTCACACACCCGCTCTGCGTGCTTGGCACCGACGGACTGATCGGACTGCCCCGCGACAACCCGCATCCGCGAGCGTTTGGCAGCACCGCGCACGCCTATGATCTGCTGGTGCGGCAGAAAAAGCTGCTCACGCCGGAAGCGATGATCCATAAGATGAGCGGGCAGGCGGCGGCGTTTCTGGGCCTGTCGCAAAAAGGGCGCATCGCAGACGGTCTGGACGCGGATGTGCTGCTGTTGGATCTGGAGCGTTTTCGCGACACGGCGACGTATCAAAGCGGCAACGCGCCGACGCAGGGAATCGAAAAAATCTTCATCGGCGGACGCGAGATCACGCTGCCGCAAGCATAACAGCGGGCCCCCCGCCTGCATCTACGGAGGAGCTTACCTATGGAATCCATCTACATCATCGGCGGCGCGGCAATCGACATCACGGGAAAGCCGGACAGCATCTGCCGCGAACGGGACAGTAACCTCGGCCGGGTCGATATCCGTGTTGGCGGCGTTGGGCTGAACTTTGCAAAGCGTCTGTCCGCGCTTGGGTACAATGCCGAGCTGGTCACTGCTATCGGTTCCGGATTCCATGCGGGCATGGTGCGCGAAAGCTGCCGCAAGGCGAACGTCTCACTGGCGCATACCTACATAGGTACGGAACATACAGGTACCTATATCGGCATTTTCGACGAAGACGGCGATATGCTTGTCGGCATCAGCGATATGTCCGTGCTGGATCACCTCACGCCGGACTATCTTGGCGCGCTGCTGCCGCAGATTAACGCCGCGCGGATGTGCATTTTGGACGGGAACCTCTCGCCGCAGTCCCTCTCCTTCCTTTGCCAGAATGTAACTGCGCCGATGTTTTATGATCCCGTCAGCTGTGCCAAAGCCAAGCGCATCGGCAACAACATAGGAAAATGTTATGCCATCAAACCCAGCCGCTTTGAGGCGGGCTTCCTCTCCGGCAAATCCTGCGACACCTTGCGCGGCATCTATCGCGCCTCGGACTGGTTTTTGGAGCAAGGGGTCCGGCGTGTGTTCATCGACCTTGCCGAAGAGGGCGTCTTCTGGTCGGATTTCGATGGCTGCGGCGTAGTCCCGACGCAGCCGCGTGCGGTTGTGGATGCCTCGCGCGCGGGCGCTGCGATGGGCGCCGCTATGGCGCACGGATGTATCCAGGGCCTTCCGACCGAGGAATGCGCGCGTCTGGGCGCGGAAGCGGGCGTGCAATCGATCGAAGAGATTTGGTAACAGAGCGCATACGAGCAAAGAAGCAGGAGATCCCTCCTGCTTCTTTTTGTG
>CAYPEV010000139.1:0-4354 GCA_964409605.1 uncultured Christensenella sp.
GCTCTGTATCCATACGTAAAAAGTTCTTTTGCCTGCTTTTCTTTTAAGAAAAGGCAGTTTCCGTATCCTCAAACCTTTCGGGTCATGGTTTCTCAATGCCCCCTCGACCGCCTTACCCCAGCAAATCGACTGCCGACGTGAAACTTGGGCCTGGATTTTCGCGTCCGGCAGCGCTGCTTTGTGCCGCCATGCTTCGTTTCAGCGGGTGCGTTCCGTGATGGTCACCTTGACGATGTCGCCCGGCTGCTTGTTGATCTTCGCCCGGATTTCCTTGCGGATACCTATGATATGGCACGGCGTCTGCATCCGGACAAGGCTGCCTTCATACCGTTCTCCCTCGAAGGTCGCCGTCACCGGCACCCTGCCCATCCCGAACTCCGCTTTTACATCAAACGGGATCTCAACATATGCGCCGTCGATCCCTTCCACCTTGTGAATGACCGCATCGAATGTATACGTCTTGGGATTCATCCTGCCCCTCCTGCCATAAATCGTTCTGCGCCGCACAAAATTGCAGCGATATGCTGCCCGTTCGCTCGGGATCGCATCGTTTCCAATTTGAACGCCTCCTGCATCAGCAATACCATTCTGCGGCAGGAGGCGCTTTTTTTCAATCTGCTTTTTTCGGTATCGTTCGTTTCAGGGATTTTTTCTGTTACTTGCCGTGCGTCACGGGGATCGCGCTGAGGTCGTACGGCGTCTCCTGATAGACGAAATAGTTGAGCCAATTGGAGAACAAGAGCGCGCCGTGCGCACGCCAGGTGATCATCGGCTGGAGCGTATCGTCGTCGTTGGGATAATAGTTTCTCGGAATCTCGATGGGTTTGCCCGCGGCCTTGTCCCTGCGGTATTCCAGCTCCAGCGTTTTGGCGTCATACTCGCTGTGCCCCGTGACGAACACGCGCCGCCCGTCCCGCGAGGCCGCGAGATACAGCCCCGCCTCCTGCGAGGTGGCGAGGATGTCGAGGTCGCGAATCTTCGCGGCGTCCGAGACGAGGATCGTCGTGTGGCGCGAGTGCGGCGCCATGAACTGCTCGTCAAACCCGCGCAGCAGCTTATGGGAGCGGTCCAGCACCACGTGCGGAAAGATGCCGAACATTTTCTTCGGCAGCGGGCGCTTCTCCACGCCGTAGAAATGATACAGCCCCGCCTGCGCCGCCCAGCAGATGTAGAGCGTGGAGAACACGTTGCGATCCGCCCAGTCCATCAGGCGCACGAGTTCGTCCCAATAATGCACATCCTGAAAATCGAGGTTTTCTACGGGTGCACCCGTGATGACGATCCCGTCGAAGCGCTCTTCCTTCACGTCGTCAAACGTGCGGTAGAACGAGTCCAGATAATCCTGCGAGATGTTCTGGCTCTGATAGCTGCCGGTGCGAAGCAGGGTAACCTCCACCTGCAGCGGCGTATTGGCAAGCAACCGCAGGATCTGCGTCTCCGTCGTCTGCTTGGTGGGCATGAGGTTGAGGATCGCGATGCGCAGGGGTCGGATATCCTGCTGCGCCGCGCGCTGCTGTGGCATGACAAATATGTTTTCCTGTGCGAGCAGGTCGCCCGTGGGGAGTCCGTCCGGAATCTTGATCGGCATATGATAAACCCTCTTTCGTGTCGGTTGTTGTTCTCTGCGGTGTTTGGCCCGCCCGGCGCGCGGCGCAGGACGGTTAAACAAAAAACGCCGCTCGGCGTATTCCGTCTGCGCATTTGGTGCACAAATCGGCTCCGCCTCCGGCGCCCGTCGTATGTCGTTGGTGTTTCGCACGCTGCAAACGTAATATTCTCTCCCGGCAGGCGGGCGCAATCTTGCCCTGCCCGGCCGCGGAAACAGCCGATATGATCCCTCTTCAGCCGAGGGCAGCCGCCGCCGCATCCGCTTGCTGAGCGTGCTTTCGCATTCGCATGGCGGACAGACGGGAAGCGGAAGCAAGCGCTTTGCGCGCGGCAAACAGCGCCCGGATCGGGCGGCTTGTGCTGCGGCTTTGATGTGCGCTTGCGGTTTGCATGGCGTATCTGCTCCTCTTGTCCGGAGGCAGTTTGCCCCGAACAACCGTGTTTTAAACATCCTACCAGAACAAACGCGCTTTTTCAAGCGGAAGAACGCAGGATTTTCTGCTTCTTTTCGCGGGTTTGCCCCGCGGCGCGTGGATTTTTTCGCGTCTGCACCGTATAATGAAGCCAGCCTATCCCGCACCGGCGTTGTTTTGTGATGCATGGTGCGGTTTCAAAAAACCGCAAGGTTTTACAGCGAGTCTTTCAGGAGTTTGCATTTGCGTCGCAATCTCATCGGGCGGGAGCGTTGACAGGACTGGAAGCGAGGCGTATGATATATGCGTATTAGTACGAGTAATACACTTTCTGGCGCGGCGGGCGTTCTGCCGCGGGCGGAGGGGTCTCTCGTCAGCGATCGGGGAGGAACGATGCAGGAAAACACGCTGATTGACGTGCGCAACGTCAAAAAGGTCTATCACGTGGGCACGGTGGATGTGCACGCGCTGCGCGGGGTCGATCTGCAGATTTCGTCCGGCGATATCTGTTCCATCATCGGGCGCAGCGGCTCCGGCAAGTCGACGCTGCTGCATGTGCTCGCAGGGCTGGAGCAGGTCTCCGCGGGCGAGATCGTCATCGCGGGCAAGCATCTGGAGCGCATGACGCAGGGCGAACTGATCGTGTTCCGCCAAAAGCGCGTGGGGTTCATCTTCCAGTCCTTCAACCTCATGCCGTACTACACGGCGCTGGAAAACGTGGCTCTCCCGCTCTCCTTCAGCGGTGTACCGGAGACCACGCGCATCAAGCGCGCCAAGCGCATGCTCGATCTCGTTGGGCTCAAGACGCACATGAAACATAAGCCCAGCGAATTGAGCGGCGGACAGCAGCAGCGCGTCGGCATCGCGCGCGCGCTGGTGACCGATCCGCAGATCGTCTTTGCGGACGAGCCGACGGGCAACCTCGACAGCAGCACGTCCGACGAGGTCATGCACGTGATCATCGACATCCTGCGCGAGCAGAAGAAGACGCTGGTCATGGTGACGCACGATGCGCACATCGCGGAATACGGCGACAAGGTCATCCATCTGCTCGACGGCAGAATTACGGATATCATCACCAACAACAAAGAAAACACCACACAAAACGAACCAAAGGTTCGGGAAACTGAGGGTATTTTGCATGCGTAACACAGGAAAGATGAAATTGTTTGCGATTTTGCTTTCGGCAATGCTGCTCCTGACGGCTCTGCCGTTTTATTCCGCGTTGGCGGTGGATGCAACGCCGGATGCGGGAACGGAAACTCCAACGCCGACACCAACGGCAACGCCAACGCCGACGTCAGTTCCGACACCTGAACCCGGCGATGGACATATCTTCCTTCTTCAGGAAGTATCTGACGAGGAGAAGGGCTATCTGCAAACGCAATCTGCGTATGCAGGCGATAACATTACATTCTATGTTCCGATCATCAACAAAAATCTGGATAATGCAACCGGTTTGGAATGCAAACTGTATTTTGCGGATTCTTCGAATACAAGCCAGAATCCTTTTACATCCACGACTGCCTTAGCGGGCACGCCTTACAAAACATGGAACTCCACCACAAATCAACTGGAAGAGTGGTCGGGAGCGAGCCTTGCAGTCGGTGATCGCGCATACTTTAAAGTCACCGGCAAGCTGCTCTCATCGTTAACTGCTGGTAGCTATAATCTTTATTTTACCGTCACCTACAATAGTGGCTTAAAGGATAATATTCCTGTAACCATTGTCGTCCGTGAAAAATCATCCGGCAGCAGCAGCGGCGGCAGCAGCTACAAGAGCAAGCCCAAGGTCATCCTGGAGTCCTACAGCTTCAGCGAAGACCCCATCTATGCCGGCGACACCGTCACCCTGCGCCTCGTGATCGCCAACACCTCCACCCGTGAAGCGATCACCAACCTCACGCTCGACCTCTCCAACGAAGCGGGCGTCATCCTCCCCGCGCCGGGCGGCAGCAACAGCGTATTCGTCGGCACCATCGAAAAAGACGACGCTTACGTGCTCTCCGTCAAGCTGCAGGTAGCCCCGGACGCGGAGCCGAAGCCACAGCTGCTCGCTATCAAACTCGCCTACGAGGGCACGCGGAACCGCAGCGCGTTTGAAGAGACCGCGAGCGTCAGCATCCCCGTGCAGCAGAAGGCGCGCGTGATGATCAACAGCCCGAAGATCTATGACGATCCGTGGGTCGGCAGCAACGTCTCCGTGGGCGTCACGCTCTATAACCTCGGCAAAACCACGCTGTATAACTGCATGGTGGATGTCGTCGGCGACGGCGTCACGCTCGAGGAAAGCTACTTCGGCGGCAACATCGCCGCGGGCGGCACGATGCGCG
>CAYPEV010000139.1:4364-6883 GCA_964409605.1 uncultured Christensenella sp.
GATCTGAACCTGACCCCGACCATGGGCGGCCAGCTCGACGCGCAGGTGCGCGTCACCTATGAAGACGTCAACGGAAACGCGACGGAAGAACTCCTGCCGATGAACATGTTCGTCAACGAAGAGCCGGCAGGCGGCATGGTCTCCCCCGGCAACGGCGAGATGGAGGTTCCCAGCGACAAACCCGCAAACGCGAACATCGGCTGGGTGTTCTGGACGCTCGGGGGAGCTGCGGTCGTCGCAGGTCTCGTTTTCCTCGGCGTGAAAGCGAAGCAGAAGCGCGAACGCGCGCTCGAAGAAGAGTAACCCCGTCCGGCGCGAAACCGCGCAACTGGAGGAACAATGAGCATGAAAGATCTGCTGACCACAGCGTTTCTCAACCTGTGGCGGCGAAAACTGCGGGCGTTTCTGACCGTACTCGGCATGGTCATCGGCGTTGCTTCCATCGTGGTGATGGTGTCTCTGGGCATCGGCATCAAGCAGGCGACCATCGAAAGCTTTGCCGGAACGGGCAGCCTGACGACCATACGCGTCAACTCCTGGTCCTACGTTTCCACCGGAAACGGCGGCGGATCCTCCCGGCAGAAGGAACTCAACAAAAAGGCGATCGCCGAGTTTAAGAAGATCGAGGGCGTGCAGGCTGTCATGCCGCTGGTCGAAACCTACGGCATGATCAAAAGCGGCAGCTACGCGGTGGACGCGTCCATCCTTGGCGTCACCAAAGAGCAGGCGGAGCAATTCGGCATCACCCTCGCCGAAGGGGAGCTCCCCGGCGCGGGCAGCGCGACCACCTATGAGATCGCACTCGGCGCATGGACGCTGCAGAGCTTCTACAGCCCGGAAAACTATCGCCAGGCGCTGGATAAAAACGGAAACCCGAAGGTCACGCGCGACTCGCGCATGCAGCTGACGTTTGACTACCGAAACATCTACCGGCAGATGGCGATGTCCATCGGGGAAGATACCTCCGGCGAAACGCCGACGCCGCCGGGTGATTTTTACAAGCTCAAAGTCACCGGCATCATGGACGAAGGCAACAACGACTTCTCCTATTATTGCGTGATGGACGCGACGCAGCTGGACAAGATCGCCAAGATCAACAAAGAATTCACCAACTATGAAGCGGGCAAGTACCAGACCGTCCTCGTCAAATGCGCCAATATCGAGGACGTCAAAGCCGTCAAAAACGCGATCTCCGAGATGGGCTACGGCACCTACAGCCTACAGGACGCGGTAGAGATGGCGGAAAAGAGCACGCAGAACGTGCAGTATCTGCTGGGCGCCATCGGCGGCGTTGCGCTGCTGGTCGCCGCCATCGGCATCATGAACACGATGATGATGAGCATCTTTGAGCGCACGCGCGAAATCGGCATCATCAAGGTGCTCGGCTGCCGGATCGACAACATCGCGGAGCTGTTCCTCGCGGAGGCCGCGTATATCGGCCTCTTCGGCGGCGCGCTGGGCATGGGGCTGAGCTTCGGCATATCGGGGCTTCTCAACGTGTTTTTAGCCAGCTCGGGGCTTCGCAGCATCATCCCCGCCTATCTCGTGTTCGGCGCGGTCGGGTTCTCGATCGTCGTCGCCGTCGCGGCGGGCATGTATCCCGCGATTCGCGCCATGAAGCTCTCCCCGCTTGCGGCGATTCGAAACGAATAACGCGCATCACCGCGCGTACGGCAGAGCTCCCGTTCCGGCGGGAGCTTTTTCTCGCCCATATGCGTGCATAAAATTACGCTTTGCGTTTTGCTGCTTAACAACGTATAATGGGTTTTGCCGCAAAAACGCGGCCAGCGCGGGCGGTAAGGCCCGCCGAAAGAGGAAAAGAAATCATCATGAAGCTATACGATATTTCACGCGACCTGATCAAAGCGCTGCCTTACCCGGGCGACGAGCCGCCAAAGCTGAGAGCCGTGCACCGCATGAAGGACGGTGAGAGCTATAACCTCAGCCGCCTGGAGACCAGTATGCACGCGGGCACGCATGTGGACGCGCCGCTGCACTTCATCTCGGACGGCAAGGACATTGCCTCCCTGCCAATCGAGCAGTTTATAGGTGATTGCGTGGTACTCACGGTACCCAAGACGCCGCTGGACGCGATGTATTTCATGAAGCGTCCGTTTGCGCCGCGCATCCTGCTCCACGGCGAAGGGCAGCTCACCGAGAGCGCGATCGGCTATCTCTACAACCAGGGCTGCGTGCTGATCGGCACCAACAAGCAGTCGATCGGATCGTATTCGGACGAGCTTTCGGTGCATGTCGCGCTGCTGAGCTACGGCGTCGCCGTGCTGGAAAATCTCGAACTGCGCTCTGTGCCGGATGGCAGATATACGCTCTACGCCGCCCCGCTGAAGATCTCCGGTGCGGAAGGCGCGCCCTGCCGGGCGATCCTGGTCGGAATGGAAGAATAGTATTTCATCTGTTTTTTGAAACAGACCGTGGCACCCTGCCGGGCGATTTTGGTTACGCCCGAAGAATAAAACAACCGTCAGCATCTATGCAAACGGCACCCCTCGGGGTGCTGT
>CAYPEV010000140.1:0-6844 GCA_964409605.1 uncultured Christensenella sp.
AGCATGAACCTGCCTGTTATCGTTGTGGCGAGCTGATGCGCGAGACCGGCGAAGGGCAAACGATCCGCGAATAACACGCAGATAATCAGAGAAAAAATCGATTGAGGAGACACATATTTGGAAGAATTCGTATGGACGGACGCGCATATCCGCTGGATGAGCGACGCTTCGAAGAAGAGCAAGTTTTACTACTGGATTGCGGAACGCATCGCGGCGTATCTGCCGCCTTCCGCGCGCGTATTCAACGCGGGCGGAGGACTGGGCGATCTTGCAATCTGGCTTTCGTATCACGTGGAGCAGGTCACCGTCATGGAAAACGACCCGAAGGCGGTCGCCGCGCTGCGTGCGCGCTGCCCGCACAATGTGGTCGCAATCCTGGGGGATGTGCACACATATTCGCCGGAAAAACAATACGACGCGCTGGTGCTCTACGATATCGGCAGCGCGGAGCAGGCGCTGCCCGTCGTGCGCGAACTATCGCGCGCAAAGACATTTGTGCTCTTCAGCCGTGAGACGGCGGAAGGCGAGGCTGCCATCGGCGAGCTTTCCGCGGCGCTGAAAAACGCGGGAATCCCCTTTGCCTTAGAACCGTTTGTACAGGCGCATGTGCAGCCGTTTCGCTCCCGTGAGGACGCGAAATCCTATTTTCTCTTTGTTTGGAACCGTCTCCTGACGGAGGAAGAGCTCGATGCGCTGATTGAGACGTCCGACGACGCGGAGTTTCCGTATTCTTTCACCGAGCAGAGGAAGCTCGGCATGCTGGTGTTTGACGCGGCGAACCCCGCGCTGAAGAAACCGATCATTTAGCCGTTTTCGGCGGAGGCGTATATGGATCAGCTGCTGCTGGACGCGATAGAGACCGAGTTGCATGCAAATCGGTCTTGTATGCTCGCAACGATTGCGGCCCGCGCGGGCAGCGCGCCGCGCGGCACGGGCGTCGGAATGGTTGTGTCAAGCATGGGCGGCCAGACGGGTACGGTCGGCGGAG
This sequence comes from uncultured Christensenella sp., assembly GCA_964409605.1. Lineage (GTDB taxonomy): Bacteria > Bacillota > Clostridia > Christensenellales > CAG-138 > UBA7703. Next base: position 989 of record CAYPEV010000140.1, read on the forward strand.
GGACGCTGGAGTTTCGCGTGCGCGAGGATGCGCAAACGCTTCTGTCAGGCGGCGAACAAACCGTCCGTGTATATGACATCCACGCCGACGATGCGAACACGTATTCCGGCAGCGTGACGGTTTTGTTCCGTCCGTTTTCCGGGGACGCGGGGCTTTCTCTGTACGGACGCATGCGCGAGGCGATACGGGCGGGGCGGGACGCGTTTCTCGTCTGCCGAATCGCCGAGGGGTGTGCGGAAGAGAGCCGCGTGCTGGAAACGGACGCGCTCATGTCCGCCTGCGGACTGCGCTGCCCGCCGGAACAGGCGATCCTGACGCAGACGGAGCCGGCCTGGCTGATCGAGCCGCTGATGCCCGCGCCGCGCGTGATCCTCTTTGGCGGCGGGCATGTTGCGCAGTGTATGGCGCGCCAGCTCGGCCTCTTGGACTATCGCGTCTGGGTCGCGGAAGACCGCGAGGCGTTTGCGTCCGCGGCGCTGTTTCCTTCGGCAGAGGCGGTATTGCTCGGCGAATATGACGGCATGGAGGCGCGGCTGAACATCACGAAGCGCGATCATGGTATCGTGATGTCACGCGGGCACGAGACGGATTATCAGGTTTTGCGCTGGCTTCTGCGGTCCGAGGCGGACTACATCGGCTGCATCGGCAGCAGGAAAAAGATCGCGCTTACGAAGGAGCGGCTGGCCGCGGATGGAGTGACACAAGAGCAGATCGAGCGCCTGCATGCGCCGGTCGGCCTCGCTATCGGCGCGGAGACGCCGGCCGAGATCGCCGTCAGCGTCGCTGCGGAGCTGATCCGGCATTGCGCCTGTAAAAAGTCGGAGTAAACCATACAAGCAACAAAAAAAGAGCGTCCGGTATGGTTTCCGGGCGCTCTTGCTGGCTGCGTGGGTGTTATCGTTTTGCGGGCGTAGTCTGGATATCTTCATAGGACGCGAGGGAATAGCCCTGCTTGCGCAGCATGTCGATGGTACCCTCCTTGCTCTTCGGGGTTTCGCCGCCCCCGGAGCAGAGCACGACATACAGCGGCTTGTCTTTTGGAATGAGTTCCAGCGCGGCGTTGAAAGCCGGAGCGGGATGACCCGCCCAGACAGGCGCCATGAGCGTCACGGAATCATACTGGCTCCAGTCGATGGCAAGCGGCTGGATGGCGGAAGCCTTCCTGCCGAGCGCCTGCGGGCAGCCGGATAAAAACGCGGAGAATAAACCGCGTTTTTTTGCTTCCGCAATCTCAAATTTGTCCGCGCCGGAAGCTTCGGCCCGCTTCGCTGCTTCCGCGCGCGTCGCTCCGCCGAAGGAGTAGTATAGAATGGCAGGTTTCATAGCGGTTTGCGCTCCTTTTCGTCAGATCCGGTTTCTTTGAATTTTAAAAAAACGAATGCGTATCGGGTGATTGACGCCCTGATATGGTTGCATTATAGGTGCGCCGTAATCCGCTGTCAAGCGCGATTCCGTGCGCAGAGATCGGGCGATTTTCCATGCGGGCATTTTGCCGCGCCCTTGTTTTCGCGCGCGGGTTCATGGTATATTGTATAAGCATCGGGCGATTTTATGCAAAACGCACGGGAACGTAACGTTCGCATGATTGCGCAAAGCGGGCGAACGACACCCGCCTGTGCGCACGCTGGAGCAAAGACGGGAGATTATCATGCAACTATACGACCTGCACACGCATACGAACATGTCCGACGCGCGGTTTCCGATCGAGGATCTCGTTTCGGTCGAACAGGAGCAGGGGCACATCCTCGGCGTATCCGATCATCTCTTCTGCTGCGGCATCTATACGCTCAACGACGTGAAAAACTATCTGGAGATCCTGCAGCTCTATCCCGTCTATCGCGGAGCGGAAGTCAATATGGAACACCGCTTCAACCTGCCGGATTCGCTGGACGACCAGCTCGATTACATTATCGCAAGCGTGCACAGCATGCCGGACGGGCGCGGCGGCTTTGTTCCGCTGAATCAGTATTTTTCGAGGCGCAGCGGGTTCACGGAGAAATACGATAAAAACTACTCCTCGGACATGAACCGCTACTACCTCGCATACATCATCCAGATGATGGAAAAGACCTTCTCCACCCAGCGCGTGGATATCCTAGGGCACTCGACGGTTCTGCCGGTCTATGATGAAATGCATGGCACCGCGTTTTTAACCCAATGGGAGGATGCGGTGATCGGGCTGTGCAAGAAACACAACATCGCGCTGGAGATCTCCGGCCTTTGGCGCGCGCCGGGCGCGGATATGCTCCGCAGGGCGCATGAAGCGGGGCTGATGTTTTCGATGGGCAGCGACTGTCACGACCGGCTCCAGATCGGCAACCTTCTGTACGTCGAGCAGATGATCGACGAACTGGGGTTGCAGCAGGAGGACTTCTATATACCGAAACGGCAGCTCAATTTCGATTGATTTTTTTGAGATAAAACACAAAACACCAATTCAACATAAAATAAATAGCAATAGAACAGAACCTCAATTTTCTTGGCCAATGCGGCGGGAGGAACGGTATGCGGAATATCCGGGTAGCAGTTTGGGGATTTGGCGCGATGGGCGGCGGCATCACGAAGGTGCTGCTGCAAAAGACGGGCGTGGAGATCACGGGCGTTTGTGATCTGCACCCGAATCGCGTCGGCAAGAGCATTTTTGCACTGCTCGACATGCCGCGCGGTGACCGCGCGGACGTGATCGTGACGAGCGACATCGACGCGGCGCTTTCGGACAGGAGCGCGGATATCTGCATCGTCGCAACCGACTCGTTCACGAAGGATGTGTATCCGAAACTCGTGAAGGTGCTTTCGCGCGGGGTCAACGCCATCAGTACCGCGGAGGAGATGAGCTATCCTGCGGCAAAGGAGCCGGAACTCACCCGCGCGCTCGACCGGATCGCGAAAGAAAACGCCGTGACCGTGCTCGGCACGGGCATCAATCCGGGACTGATGATGGACCTGCTCGCAATCTGCTTGACCGGCTGCATGACGCATGTGGAGAAGGTCACCTGCCGCAGGGTCAACTCGCTCTCTCCCTTTGGCCCGCTGGTCATGCAGGAGCAGGGCGTGGGTCTGACGCCGGAAGCCTTTCACGAAGGCGTGGACAAGGGCGAACTTGCGGGGCACGTCGGCTTTGCCGAAAGTGTCGGCATGATTTCGCAGGCGCTGGGCTGGAGGATCGACGAGTTTTCGCAGCAGATGGCGCCGATTCTGACCGAGGTCGACCGAAAATCGCCCTACGGATTTGCGGCGCGCGGAAACGTCGCGGGCGTGAACATGACGGGGCAGGGCTATGTCGATGGCAAGGTGAAGATCGACATGATCCACCCGCAGCAGATCGAACCCGAGCTCGGCGGCACGCACACGGGCGACTACATCACGCTCGAAGGCACGCCTCCGGTGCAGATGCAGATTCAGCCGGAGGTGGACGGCGGCATCGGCACCATCGCCATGTGCGTCAACATGATCCCGCATGTGATCAACGCGCGCCCGGGCCTCAAGACGATGATCGACCTGCCCGTTCCGCACGCGATCATGGGTGATATGAGGGATCAGATCGAGGAAGGGCTGCTTGCATAAGCGGCATGAATGAGGAGAACAACATGGCGAAAAAAGGCGACTGGGTACGGATCCACAGCGTCGTTCTGATGCCGGAGCAGCGTTCCTCCGCCGTTCCGGAGGATACGAAGGCCGTGCCGCTGGAACAGTGGACGAAAGGATATCTGAACGCCGACGCCCCGCTTGGCGGCGAGGCTGCCGTCACCACGCGCACGGGGCGAATCGTCTCGGGCACGCTCACGGACGAAACGCCGCATTATACGCACAGCTTTGGCGATTTCGTGCCGGAGCTGCAGAAGGCTGGGGACGAGGCATTTGCGTTCCTCTTCGGAGGTGACGCGAAGTGAGTAGGGATAACAGCTTTTCCGCCGTAATGGCGCGTAAGAACGAGATCATCCGCAGCGCCGTCGGCGTTGACTACAAGCAGTTCGAGAGCGGATCGATCGCGTTTGACTATGAGGGCATGATGGCGTCCACGGGATATACCCTGGAGGATGTTGCGGACATTCAGCGCGGCTTTGCGATCGGAAATACGCCGCTGATCGAGCTCAAGAATATCACCGCTCTCGTGCGAAAGCTCAGCAAGGACGGCTTTGGCGCGCGCATCTTCGTCAAGGACGAGGCGGCAAACCCCAGCGGAAGCTTCAAGGTGCGCAGGGCTGCCACAAGCATCCACCACGCGAAGCGCATGGGTTACCCCGGCGCCCTCTCCGCAACGAGCGGAAACTATGGCGCTGCGGTCGCGAGCTGCTGTGCAAAGAGCGGCCTTCGTTGCATCGTCGTGCAGGAGTGCTACGATTCGCGTGGGGTCGGCCAGCCGGAGATCATCGAAAAGGCGAGGAAGTGCGAGGCGCTCGGCGCGGAGGTGGTGCAGCTTTCGGTAGGCCCGGAGCTCTTCTATACCGTGCTGCGCATGCTCGAAGACACGGGCTATTTTAACGCGTCTCTCTATACCGCGTTTGGCATCGCGGGCATCGAGACGCTGGGATATGAGGTGGCGCAGCAGTGCCGCGCGCAGACGGGCAAGGACCCCGACGTGGTCATCTGCACCAACGCGGGCGGCGGGAACCTGACGGGCACCGCGCGCGGGCTTTTCAAAGCGAACTGCTTCCCGCAGATCGTCGCCGCAAGCGTCAACCTCAAGGGGCTGCACATGGCGAGCGACACGCAGTTCAACAGAAAGTCGTTCACGACCGGGCACACCGGTTTTGGCATGCCGTTTTCCACCTGGCCGGATCGCAGCGATGTACCCAGAAGCGCGGCTCGCCCGCTTCGCTACATGGACCGCTACGTGACGGTGAATCAGGGCGAAGTGTTTTATACCACGGAACTGCTCGCGCGGCTGGAAGGGATCGAGCGCGGGCCCGCGGGTAACACAAGCCTCGCCGCCGCGATCTCGCTTGCGCAGACGCTGCCGGAGGATCGGATCGTTGTCGTGCAGGAGACGGAGTATACGGGCGCCGGCAAGCACGGCAGCGCGCAGCTCAGCTTTGCGCGGCAAAACGGCGTGCGGGTGTCGCTTGGCGACCCGCGGGACGAAATCGCGGGCGAGAGCATCGTGCTGCCCGCGCATCCGTCGCTTTTGCGTGCGGCGGAGGTCGATCTTTGCCATATGCGCCGCTCGCTGATCACCCACGCGGCATCCACGATCGATCATGCACCGACGGAAGATGACATCGCGTTTCTCGCGGAGGAGACGAAGTCAAACAAAGCATTCGTGCGCGAAACACTCATACAGTAAAAAATCCTGAACGACATCGGGAGGAACAATATGATCAAACGGGAAGATGATTTTCAGGCGCGTCGGGCGCATCTTGAAACCCTGAATGATGAGGCGCTCAAGGCGCGCTTCTGGCGGCTCACGGAGCAGCTGGTCGATCCGCTGCTGGAGCTTGCAAACGAGAATACCTCGCCCGCCATCGAACGCAGCGTGTTGCTTCGCATGGGCTTTAGCTCGCTGGAAGCAAAGGCGATTGTGGACGCATGCACGGAGAGGAGCCTGCTGGGGCATGGCGCGGGCAATGTGGTCTACCGATATGCAACGTCCAACGGGCTGGAGATTCGCGAGGCGGGGCTTCGTCTGCTCGTCCCCGCGCATCTGGAAGAGGCCGCGCGCCTGTTTGGAGGCAAACAATGAGCGAATATCGTCTGTCGCCGGAAGAGAACATCGACGTTGCGAAGATTTTAGAGGATCTCGAGCACTATCGCCCGCGCCGCCGGGGCTGGACTTGGCGCGAACCCGCGCCGGAGCTTGCGATGGGACCGTTTACCTATCGCGACTGCAGCAAGCCGCTCAAGGACGGCGTTCCGCTG
>CAYPEV010000141.1:0-6829 GCA_964409605.1 uncultured Christensenella sp.
TGCAGCCGCCCATACTCATCATACTTCACGTTGAGCCCGCAGTCGCAGGAAAACACATCTCCCGCACTATGCAGCGTACCCGTCCTCCCGCATTTCGGGCAGAAGTAAATAGCGTTTTCTAAACCCTTTGCAAGTTTTTTTCCTTTATAGCGATAGGGCTTTGTCAACTGCCGCTCAAATGCGTCTTCCATGATGTCCACGCGGATGCGCTCGTTGACCTCCTCCGGCGTCATTTGCTTGAGCTGCTCCGGCGAATATACATTGACCACATAACCGCGCATGAATCCCTTTCGCGTGGTCTTGCTCCAGCGCGGCGTGGTGAGATATCCGCCCTCCAGCCGATAGGTCACAAGCGACGCGCCCGTCGCCTTGGCGAGCTTCCCCGTCGCGGGAAAAATCGGCCCGGTCACGCCGTTATAGGAGCGGTTCCCCTCCGCAAACAGGCACACGTTCGTGTTGCGCTTGATCGCGCGGATCACATTCAGCGCGGCCGTCGCGTCCGTCATGCCCTTGACCCGCGCAATCGGCGCAAAGAAATAGACGAGGAGCTTGGAGAGAAACCCTTTGCGAAACACATGCTCGCTGGAGACGAAATACATGTGCTCCGAAAAGCTCATCGCAAGCAGCGCCGGGTCGAGCTCTCCGTTATGGTTTGCGGTGATCAGAAACGGCCCCTTGCCCAGGTTTGCCTTCTCCGGATGAAAACCGTAGATGTTTCGGATGATTCCGCCGAGCGTCGCTTTGCAAAAGTGAAATACGCGTTTGTGCCGCGCGAGAGCCTGTTCCATTTCATCACCGCCTTTTTGTTTGGTTCTTTGATTATACCCCAGGCTTTTCCTGTGTCGCAAGTAAAGCGCGTCTGTATTGATGTCGCGTTTATTGGATCGATTTCAGTGAAACGTTAAGCCTGCGTATCGTTCTCCGCCTGCGCTTCGGCTTTCATCTCTTCCAAAACCGGCTCCGCGGGTTCAGCCTCCCGCACCGCATCCGAAAGCCGCGCATTGATTGCGCGCACACGCCCTTGATCCATCTTCTCCACCGCGCGGTCGTAGGTGACAAATCCGTTTGTCTCCTGCTCGACGTCCGAAAGCTGGGTGTAGATCGCGGCGGAAAGCCCCTTTTCCTTCGCTGGAATGACCTCTCGCGCATAGAGCGCTTCAAACGCCGCGGTCAGCGTTTCGGAGGACGAAAACCGCTTGTATCCAAATTCCTTTTGCGAGAAGCTGTGCTCCGCAAGATGCAGGCTGTAGCCGCCAAATTCGCTGAGCACGACCGACCGCCCATATGCGTCCTTCCGGAACCGGTAGGGCTTATAGTAGACATGGAGGCTCTTGACGTCTCCGCCCTTTTGGTCGTGCCAGCCGCTCGCGTGGTCGATGGTGCGCGTGCCGTCCAGCGTGCGGATGGCGTCCACGGCTTTGTTCGCGTCAAACTGGCCCCAGCCTTCGTTGAACGGAACCCACATCGCAATACACGGGCTGTTGTAGAGCAGCATCACCGTCTCGTGAAGCTCGCGGATATACGCCTCGCGCCCGCGCACCTCTTCGCGCGCAAAATAAGCGTAGTCGCTGTCCTTGTGCGCGTTGCCAAATACGAGCGGCAGGGAGATTGAAGCCGCGCCGTATCTCCCGCCGCCGTTGACCATGTCTTGCCAGACGAGCATGCCCAGTCGGTCGCAGTGGTAATACCAGCGCAGCGGCTCGATCTTGATGTGCTTACGCAGCGTGTTGAAGCCGAGCCGCTTCATCCGCTCGATGTCATCTACCATGGCCTCGTCGCTCGGCGCGGTGTACAGCCCGTCCGGCCAATAGCCCTGATCCAGCACGCCGTTGTGAAAATATGGCGCATTGTTTAAAAACAGGCGCGGTGTACCCTGCGCGTCGCGTTCCACCGAGAATTTCCGCATCGCGAAATAGCTCTCCACAAAGTCCCGCTCAAATCGCATGGAAAAATCATAGAGCTTTGGCGTCTCCGGGCTCCAGGGCGTGAATCCTTCCATCGGAAGGCGCAGCGGCGTTCCGCTGACAAATACCGTCTCGTTGCCCATCAGGTCGATTACGCCCGCTCCGCCGCAGTTGGTCCAGACCGTGAACTCCACCGCGCTCTCGTCAAAAAGCGGGGTGATCACAACCGTCTCGATGCGTCGCTTCGGCGCACGCTCCAGCCAGACCGTCTGCCAGATGCCGCTCTGCGGCGTATACCAAATGCCGCCAGGCTTGCTGCTCTGTTTCCCGCGGGACCAGCATGCGCTGTCCGTCTCATCCCGCACGCGCACAATCAGTTCGTTTGGAATTCCGTTGACGAAGGTTTCGTTGAGCGCAACGGAAAACGGAAGATATCCTCCTGCGTGATGCAGAAGCGTCACGCCGTTTAACCGCACCTCTGCGAACTGATCCACCGCACCGAAATGCAGGATCAAATCCTCGGTGTTCGGGTCGTAGCCCGGTGGAGACGCGAGCTGTCTGCGATACCACAGGCATTCGTTCGGCTTGAGCGTCCGCCCGACGCCGGAAAGCTCGCTCTCCGGCGAAAACGGTACGAGAATCACACCTTCAAAATGCTCCGGCGGTGTCTGCAGCGTAATGGCGCTGATGGCATAGTCCCAGGCGCCGTTGAGAATTTCAAAGTTGTTCCTGCGAAATTGCGGGCGCGGATAGTCCGGCAGAATGTGTTCCCTATCGAGCGCTTCTCCCCATTTTGTCAGCATATTCGAGCTCCTTTTTTCCTGAAATATCGTGCGGTTTCGCGTCAGTGCGCGGCATGTTCGCCCGGGCGGACGCTGGACTTGTCAACGTCGATGACGGCATAGCAGTTGCCCTCCAGCGCATGTATGCGCGTGGAGATCGCGTTTTTCACCATGTCGTCCGTCATGGAAAACTCAAACGGCACTACGACGTCGAACACGAGGTTGGTGTGCGTCTTTCCCGCGACAACGCGGAAGTCATGCAGCGTCAACCGCGCGTCGAGTTCTTCTAGAATCGCGCGCGTTTCCTCGCGGAGGCGATTTGTCTCCGCGTTGTTTGTCTCGACCGGGTCCATGTGGATCACCGCTTCACAGCCGCATTCGCGGCGCAGCAGTTTTTCAAGATTGTCTACCGTGTCGTGGAGCGAGATCATATCTCCGTCCGCAGGCACCTCCGCGTGCAGGGAGATCATGCGCCGCCCCGGGCCGTAATCGTGTACGACAAGGTCATGCACGCCGATCACGCCGTCCTGCTCCAGCACGATTCGCTCGATCTGCTCGACAAACTCCTGCGCGGGCGGCTGTCCAAGCAAAGGGCTGATGGTCCCTTTCGCCGCGCGCACACCGGTATAGGTGATAAACATTGCGACAAGAAGGCCGGCATACCCGTCGATTTTTACCCCCGTCCATTTGCCGATCAACATGGAAAGGAGCACGACGGAGGTGGCGGTCACATCGGAGAAGCTGTCCATCGCCGTAGCGCGCATCGCCGCGGAATCGATTTTATTGCCGATCCCCCGATTATAGAAAAACATATACAGCTTGGTTATGATCGAGACGACCAGCACGCCGAGCGCGAGAAACGAAAATGTCACGGATTCGGGCTGGAGAATTTTTTCCACAGAGGTTTTTCCCAGTTCGAAACCCATCAACAAGATTGCCATCGAAACGATCAGTCCGGAGATGTATTCAAATCTTCCGTGTCCAAACGGGTGCTCCTTGTCCGCCTTTGCGTCCGAGAGGCGGAAGCCTACAAGCGTGATGGCGGAGCTGCCTGCGTCGGATAAGTTGTTAAATGCATCCGCTGTGATGCCGATGCTGCCGGTCAGTATGCCCGCCATCAGCTTGCCCGCAAATAATAGAATATTGAAAAAGATACCGACCGCGCCGCAAAGTACACCGTACCGCAGCCGGACGGCGGGAGACGAATAGTTTTGATTGTCACGAATGAAGAGCTTGGAAAGAAGGGTGATCATAGTCTCCTCCAGCGCTTGTTTGCGGCTCTTTTTTGCGGTAGAAGTTCAGAAATGCGACGGCATATCGCTTCATATGCCGCCGCATTGTTCATCTGAGTTTGAAACGTTGTGATGATCGGGTTTATTCGACGACGATTTCGGAATCCGCGTTTTTCCTGACGCTCTCGATGCCGCCAATGGCGGAAGCCTTTGCAGAATATCCTTCGGATGCGAGGATCGGTTCGCCGTTTTTCGCGCGCAGACGGAAACGGAATTCGCCCGCTTTGTCCTTATACAGTTCGAAAACCGGGTTGGTCACGCTCTTCCATCCTTCAACCGTCTGGTCTTCCAGCTGCGCGACTGGCGCGTTCTTTTTTACGCTCTCAACGCCGCTCTTTGCGGCAGCTTCGGAGGAATATACTTCCGACTTGCCAATGGGTTCACCGTTGGCCGCCTTGAGTACAAAAAAGGGTCCTGTTTTGCCTTGTTTGATGACATATTTGCCCATAGCATTCAGCCTCCGTTTTTTGTTACCATACCACTTTCGCGGGTAAAATGCAAGCGACCGACGGGTGCTGCAAAAATGAAGTCAAGATTGTTCACAATCCATCGCGCGAAGAACGGCAGTTCTTTCCCCACCCTGTGCCGTAGCACGCCGCCTTTTTTCTTGCAGCGGTATGGATACCATATATTGTGGTGTTCATAATTTTCAAGCCATATTTGAACAAACTTTGAACAAAAAGGAGAAAAAATCCTACGCTGTATGGTAGAAAACACTTGCCTTTTCCAGTTTCATTCGGTATGATTGCCATAAGGCGCACAGCCGAAATGCGTATCTGCTTCTGCGGAATATCATCAATCGGGGTGTATCACGATGACAATGACCGAAAAACTCGATATACTCATGTCCGAAAAGGGCATCAATAAATCGCAGCTGTCCCGTCTTTCGGGCATACCGTATATGACGATCGTCAACTTTTACGAAAAAGGCACGGAGAACATCAAGCGTTCCACGCTGATTAAGCTCTCCCGTTTTTTCGAGGTGACGGTGGACTATCTCATCATCGATGAAGAGACCCGCAGAGCCTATCCGAGCGTATCCCCGAAGTCCGGCCAGATCACCGCGCTGCCAACCTCGATCGTCAAGCCGCGCATCTATCGAAGCGTAAAAGGCTTTCCCCTGCTGGATGAGCAGAACGTTGCCTGCTATGACGAGGTGCCGCAGAGCATCCGCTGCGATTTTACGCTTCGCTTCTCCGGTGACAGCATGAAAAAACTGAACATCAACGACGGCGACATCGTCTACGCAAGCATGATGGAAGACGTCCGCAGCCATGAGGTCGCGGTCGTGCTGCTCGATGGCGGGCTAACGCTGCGCCGCGTCTATAAGAACGAAAACCAGATCGTCCTGATGGCGGAAAATCCCGCCTATGCGCCCGTCGTCCTGCGCGCGGGGTCAAACGTCCGCATCCTCGGCAAGGCGGTCGCCTTTCTGAATCCGAACGCTTCCGCGAGCCCCTTTTAACCGCAAACGAAACCGCAGCACAAAAGCCCGTACGAGCGGGCTTTTTTTGTTATGTGCGTTCTTCGGTGCGGAGCGTTTGTCCGCCATACGATTCCGCTCAGATTGATTCTCCTGCTGAGATAAGCTTGCGTTCATTCACGCCGCGAATCAGAAGCCAGAACAAGAATGCAAATTCAGCGATCGTGCCCGGCATGAGCAGCAGGGATGTGATCGTTTCGCTATCGAGCAGGAAATGCGCTGCGACGGAGAGCAGCCCGCAGACCGTTTCGACAAGAAACAACACACCGAATATTTTCGGGATGAACTTCGAACGGCAGATGAGCTGACCCAACGGCAGAACCCAGAGTGCAAAGAACACCTGGCCGATCATATAGCCGTTGTTATAGGCGGAGAAACTTAAGCCGGAGAGCGCGTTCAGCTGTTCCATGCTCAGCGCACCTTCCCGCGTGTTCGCGTAGACGATCGGCATGTATTCGTTGAGTACGTTCATCAGCAGGATCACACAGCCCGCCGCCGCAAAGAGCACCATCAGCCGTGCTTGATCCTCGCTGACAACGCGCAGGAGACGATACAGCATAATCGCCGTAAGGAGATATGCCAGCGACATGACGATATCGCTCAAGATCCCCGCGCGAAAGAGCAGCGTGTTTTGGAGGATGCGCGCGGCGGTTTCCGCGGTATCCTTGGTGAAGATCTCCTGCCGGAAGAACAGCTCCGCAAACAAACCGGAGACGACCATCAGCAGGAAGAACAGCCCCGCGACCCGCGCGGTTTTTTTTGCAGACTTCATTTTGATTTCCTTCTTTCTGTATCGTTTTGAATTTCGTTGCTTTTTATACAATTGGTTGCTTCGCGCTTTGTGTCGTTTCAGGCCACTTCCGGGCGTAAATCACGACGAAAACGAGGCAAATCAGCTCCATCAAGGCAAAAAAAATATAGTGTGGCGTCGCGGAGCCGCCCGCAATGATGTATAAAGCGGTCACGCCCGCCGCGATAAAATTGGTCGTGCGGTTGATTGATCGGCGGAGTATCCGCGAAAGGATGATCATCGCGATCGGGATTTCATGCACCAATGCAAAAGCCAGCATGATCCATGGCGTGACCGAAACCATCTCTTCCCCGGCTCCGCCGAGCATAAACGAGAAGATATCCGCCGAGAGTATGTTGATCAGTACCACGATCCACAGCGTGGAGAGCAGCGCGCGCGTCGGCTCCGGCGCAGTTGGATTCATCTGTTTCATCCTTGTATCCATTCCTTATTTCACTCCTTCTATTTTTTAATTGTGAACTGGCTCTGCGATTGGAAATAAACCGGGTTGTGATTTTGCTTCAAGCTCCCGGAAGCCATGGATCATCAGCCATACCCCGAGGATCAGTTCGTTGAGT
>CAYPEV010000142.1:0-6817 GCA_964409605.1 uncultured Christensenella sp.
ACATGTTCCAATACTATTCCTCCGCTAGCTTTACGAACAGCATCACCGCCGAGCCCAGCATCAGTTCAGCCTCTTCCACTCCAATCGATCTGCGGATCTGGCAGGGTACCAGCACCGTTTACTCCAATGACGATGGTCGCATGGAGCTATCGCTTTGTATAGAAACCGATAGTAAGATCTACTTTTTGTTCGATGAATACTTCCAAGCATTAAGCGGTGAAAATTTTGCCCAATACTTTCAAACCGAACATGAGGTTCGTGTTGAGCAAAACGGAAAAGAATATGCATGTTCCGTTGCGCCGGCGGGCTCATTTTACACTGAGTCCGAAGCACCTGTACCAAGATTGTTTTACCTTTCGGATCATGACGCAGGGTTCGACCCGTCTATGAGTTATACGATTACGATTGATCAAAATACGATTGATGGTGTTGCTCCTTTGGCGGTTACTGGCACATACTCCAGCAATGCAAACATTCCTTTTATCGAGTCGGGGATGATCCACTTCATTCCTCTAAAAAACAACCTCACTCTAGTATGGCCGGCAGTTTACTCAGGAGGCTACTGTTCTTCTGATATCTTGGAGGGCATAATTGCATATAGCGCTGATGGATCTCCCTTAACAGTAACCTCCATACTGTCGTATTCCATGGGTTTCGAGTTGTTTTCGATCGAAGGCGACGATGGCACGAACTGGGCGAGGCTTGAAATCTCTCAAGTTGGGTTAGGAAGTGGGGCCGCTACAAGCGATGAAATGATCACTGTGGGCTTGAATGATGAAATCCCAAGCGCGAATCTCTGGGGGTTAACAGTGCCAATAGAGCGCGTCGATTGGACACAAGACGGGCTCATCATTCAACTTGAACCAATGGGTGTTGACCTTGATGTTTACGCATTCATTGGAAATATAATGGGGATTATGGATAGAGATACGAATACTTTGTTTTTCCCAGATGTCGTATCCGACGCTTCATTATCTCTTACATTTGCAAACTTCCACATTACGTCTTATCAACCGATTGTAATAAATCGATAAACTTGCGATCCCGCCTTTGCGCGCAATCCCTTGTCATCCGAAAAAACACGTGTTATGCTCACAAAGGAAATAATCGAAGAAATCGAGGAAGATAAGCGATGGAATCCGTCAAAGACCGCTTTTTGCGATATGTGAAGATCGACACCGAATCCGAACACCACGTGGACAAGATCCCCAGCACGGATAAGCAGCTGGACCTTTGCCGCCTGCTCGCGGAAGAACTCAGGGCCATCGGCGCCGTCGACGTCGCGATGGATCCGCACGGCTACGTAACCGCAACAATTCCCGCCAACACCGCAAAGCGCGCGCCTGTGATCGGGCTTCTCGCACATGTCGACACCGTAGACGCGGTCAGCGGCGCGAACGTGAAACCCGTACTCACAAAAAACTACGCGGGCGGCGATATCGATATGGGCAACGGATACACGCTCTCGCCCGCGGCTTCTCCGTCGCTTTTACAGCACATCGGCGAGGAGATCATCTGCACGGACGGAACGACGCTGCTCGGCGCGGACGACAAGGCGGGCGTCGCGGAGATCATGACGTTTGCCGAGCACATGCTCGCACCGAACGCACCGGAACACGGCAAGATTCGCATCGCATTTACGCCGGACGAAGAGGTCGGACGCGGGGTGGATCTCTTCGACGTAGCTGCTTTCGGCGCGGACTTTGGCTATACGGTGGACGGCGGCACGCTGGGCGAGATCAACTATGAATGCTTCAACGCCGCGAGCGCGGAGATCCGCATTCAGGGCGTCAGCGCGCACACCGGCAGCGCAAAGGGACGGATGGTCAACGCGTCCCTCGTCGCGATGGAACTGCACGCGCTCCTGCCAAGCCTCGAGAACCCCGCCTGCACGGCGGAATACGAGGGATTCTTCCACCTTGAGCGGCTGGATGCCCGCGTGGACAACGCATATCTCTACTATCTGCTGCGCGACCACGACACGGAGAAGTTTGAACACAAGAAAGCGTTGATGAGAAAAGCCTGTGCCTATCTGAACGACAAATACGGCGCGGGCACGGTCTCGCTCGATTTGTCGGACACCTACTACAACATGAAATCCAAGGTGCCGATGTTTATCGTGGACGCGGCGAAACGCGCGATGGAATCCGTCGGCGTCGCGCCGTATTGCGCGCCGATCCGCGGCGGCACGGACGGCTCCCGCCTGAGCTATATGGGCCTGCCGTGCCCGAACCTCTGCACCGGCGGGCATAATTTCCACGGCAGGTATGAATTCATCAGCACCGAGGCGATGGAGACGGTGGTACGGATTTTGGAAGCTCTCGTCCCGTCGTTTGTAGAATAATCTGATCCTGCTGATACGCAAAAGACGCTCCGGCAATGGAGCGTCTTTTTTTCGGCGCGTCACGCCGAAACTTTATATGTCCCAATTCTTTCGCGGCTGCTTTGCCTGTCCGGCTCGTTCGTTCTCCGCGCGTTGCCGCTCGTCCGCAAGGCGATGACGAACCAGTTCCTCTTTTTCCGAATACGACATGGGGTTGTGGGAAATCATGTTGCGCAGCACGTCGATCTTCGCCTGTGTCGCGGCCTGTTCGGGGTCGTTCCAGTCGATTGGCGCGCCGGATCCGCCCTTGTGGGACACGGTCTGTCACTTCCGTTTCGTCTCTGATTTTGCCGGATTTCGTGCTCATTCTAGTCCCGCGCGCGAGGGATTGTCAACCTATGATTCGCACGGGCCCGCGCTACGCTCGATACTTGGAAAATCCTGTAAACAGATACCATCCTAGGATCGCATTAAAGCCCGTCGCGGCGAAGACGCTGAAGCGCTCAAACACGCCGAACAGGCTCTTGGGCGCAAGGCCGATGCCAAGCGGACCCGCAAACATGACGACAAGCGAAACGAGCGCGAGCACGCCCAGCGAGACATATGCCTTTTTGCGCAGTCCGCCGATGATGAAAAAGACCAGCGAAAGGATCGAGAGCCCGACCACGCCCGCCGTGACCACCATATGCATCACGTCCTGAAACGTGCCCGCATAGCCGCTGTCCGTCAGCGGAAAACTCGCATAGCCCGCGGCGGAGACCCAGTTCATCGCGGCAAAGAGATAGGCGCCAAGGCGCAGGGGGCGGTTGAGCCTGCCCTGCACAAACACGCAGACCATCATCACGCTGACGATGCCGCAGAGATGATACAGGCTCGAAAGCTGGCTCCAAAGCATCCGCGAAGGCGCGTTCGCCGCCGAAAGATCGCTGACCGCCTGCTGTGTCCAGACATAGCCGGGATACGCCAGCGGTGAGAACACGACCGCGGCCGTGTAGGAAAGAAGGCTGACGAGGCCCAAGAGGCCAAGCCACTGGATGAGTGGTTTGCGTTGTTTCACGTGAAAAAATCCCCCTGTACTTTTTGTTTTGACTCTTTGCCCGCGCCACCCCGCGCGGGAGCGGCTCCGATTTTTACATACTTCCTCAGCCGACGTTGATGCCAAGCAGCTGCTTTGCGGCAAGGCCGATGACAAACGACAACGCGGCGACGCCGAGGCTGATTGCCACCATCTCGCCGAAGCGCCGCCAGAATGACAGATCCTGCGCCACGGAGAGATAGTAGTTAAACGCAAGAATGATCAGCACAACCGCGACTATCATGATACCAAACGCAAGCACATACAGCTCGTTCGGCAGCAGCAGATAGGGGAGCACGATCGCCACTACGGTCAGAAGATACGCTACCCCAGTATAAAGGCTGGATTTCAGCGCTTCGCCGCTGCCTTCCGCCCGCTTGGCCAGATAGTTGGAGGCGGCCATCGAGAGCGTCGCGGAGACGCCGGTGATGATGCCGGAGAGCGCGACAAGCCGGTTGTTCGCGAGCGCAAACGTCAGTCCGGCGATGGTTCCCGTGAGCTCCACAAGCGCGTCGTTAAGCCCCAGCACGATAGAGCCGACGTAGTGCAGCCGCTCCTCGTCGATCATCTCCATCAGCTTTGCTTCATGCGCTTCCTCGTCCGCGATCATCCGCCGCGCCTCCGGCAGTTCCTGTTCGATGGCGCGCAGGTCTGCGAGGCCGACATCCTCCCCTTTTTCGAAGAACTTGATCGTAAACGTGATGCCGAGCAGCCGGCTCAGCAGAGAGAACAGCACGATCTTTGTCCGATCCGGCGCGACATCCCGTCCGGTATACGCGCGCCAGGTCTCATAGTGCCCCCGCTCCGCGCGGGAGATCTCCGCAAACGCCTGTTTGTTGTTTCCGTCCTTCAGCCGCTTCGCGATCGCTGCATAAAGAATGCTGCCGGTCATCTCGTCCCGCTGCATCCTGAGGAGCCTGCCCATCAGCTCCGGCGTGATCGTTTTCTCCATCGCGCATCCTCGCTTTCTCATCGTAATGCACAACATATCCCTGATTTTGCGTTCATTATACGCCGTATCCCGCCCAGCGTACAGGGACAGTTTTGGCATGATTCAGTGCGCGAAAAAACATCCCGCTCCGGATCAAACCGGAGCGGGATGTGTCGGGTTTCCTCGATGGGGACAGTGTTTTTCTGGTGGGTTAGAAGAGATCGTTGCCTTCGTTCTCGTCGTCATCGTCCATCCGGTCCCCGCGATTCTTGGTATAAAGCCAGATTCCGCCGACGATCAGCGCAACGGCAATCAGGATGATCGCCGCGATGAACCAGCCATCCGAACCGAGGCCTTCGTTCTTGGGCTCCACTGTAGCGGTCGGAGACGGAAGCGGGGATACGGAAGCGTCCGGCGAGGGCGAGAGGGACGGCGAGGGGCTGATGCTGTTGATATCGCGGTTCAAGAAGACATAGTCCGAGCAGTGCGTCTGCGAGACGGTTGCCCAGCCGCTGCTGTCCACAACCGCCGTCTGCTGGAAGGTCATGGTGTTGTCCGCGTTCAGCAGGTAGTAGTACAGTGTCTTGCCCGCCTGCGCCGCGCCGATGTTCAGGCGGATATTCGCCCGGCCCGGCAGCTCGCCGTTGTAGTTATAATGCACCGTCGCCACATAGGCATCGCCCGCGATCTCCTCTGCGGTCTGCGCCGCGATGGAGTTGTTGATCGACGCGCCGAAGTCATACCAAAGCTGGGTATACGTCTGCGTCATCGTCCCTTTCGGGAAGGTGAACTCGACATCCGCCTGCTTGATGGTCACATCCTGCGTCTTGTTTCCTTCGGCGAGGCTCTTCATCGTCGAATAGAGAATGCGGGTGTTGTCCTGCGTGAGCGTGTAGGAGTACAGCGCGGTCGAACCGCTGGCCGTCGTGCCGGGCTTCGGCGTCGGCGTCGTGCTTGTGTCGTCGTCCGAAGAGGATGCGGCGGACGTCGAGGTCTTATACGGTTCGCTCGGCGGAGAGGCCTCCGTGGTTGCGGTTGCCTTATAGCGCTGATAGAACGTATAGCTCGTGCCGGATTTTAAGCCGCTGAACGTCGGGCTGTCCTGCCAGGTGGTTCCCCCACGCGAATATTCGACGCCGGAAACCGTGTTGAGCACGATCTTGCTGGTCGAGCGGCTGTATCTCGTCGGCGCATCCGGCGTGTTGCCGATGTAATACGCCTTGGCGACCGTGCCGAGCGATTTGGAGACCACGCCGCCCTGCACGGAGCTGGTCACCTCCAGCGTGAGCTGGTTGCCGATATCCGCCGCGCTCACGGCATAGGCCGTACCCGTTCCGGCGACGGTGTTGCCGCGCTTCCAGGTATAGGTCAGCGTCCCCGTGTTGTTGCTTCCCGTGAGCGTCGCGGTCATGGTGATGCCATAGCGCGCCTCACCGGTGGTCGTGAGCGTTCCGCTCAGCGCGGGCAGCGTGCTGAAGTTGACGCTTGCGCTCGGCGCGGAAGCCAGCGTGGTAGCGGTCTCCGCCACGCGCTGGAAGAAGGTATAGGTCGCGCCCGCGACGAGGTTATGGAACGTCGTCGTGTCCTGCCAATACGTCCCACCAAGCGAATATTGATAACCGCTGATTGCATTGAGCGTGATAGTCGTCGCCGTCGCGCTCGCCATGGTCGGCTGCGCGGGTGTGGTCGTATTCTCTGCCTTGAGCACTGTCGCTGTGGCCGCGGAGAGCGTGCCGGTCTGCTCGCTTGTCGTGACGAGCAGCGTGATCACCTGGCCCACGTCCGCACTGCCCAAGAGATAGGTCGCGCCCGTTCCTACCGTGGAACCGCCGCGCTGCCAGACGTAGCTGATCGTGCCGGAGCCGTTGGAGCCGGAGAGCGAGCCCGTCAGCGTTTTGCCGGACTGCGCCGTGCCGCTGATGACCGCCGTGCCCGTGAGACCCGAGAGCGTCTTGATGGTCGTCTTCTCGCTCGTGTCGGAGGCGGACACGGTGCTCGTCGCCTTCACGCGCTGATAGAAATCATAGCTCTCGCCCGCGGTCAGGCCGGTAAACGTCGTGCCATCCTGCCAGTCTCCGCCCGTGCGCATGTATTCATATCCGCTCGCGCTCTGGAGCACGACGGATGTTTCCGTCACGGTCTGGACGACGGGCTTGGTCGCGCTGCCCGTATACGGCGCCTTCGTGATCGCGGCGGTCGCGGCGCTCAGCGTCCCCGTCAGCGTCGCGTCCGTCACATATAGCCGGATGATCTTGCCGATATCCGCCTCGACAATCGCATGCGTGGTGTCCTTGTTGCCGGTTTCCAGCGGGGTTCCCGTCTCGCCGTCCACGCGCACCCATGCGAGGGTGATCGTGCTCAGATCCGGCTGGTTGACGCCGGAGAGGTTCGCCGAAAGCGTCGCGCCGAAATAGGCGTTGCCGGTGATGACCGGCGTGCCGGAGAGCGCGGTGATCGCGGAACGGGTGATATACACTTCGAGATCCTT
>CAYPEV010000143.1:0-6773 GCA_964409605.1 uncultured Christensenella sp.
CTGCATGAGATCGAAGCGCCATGCCCAGTCGATCATGCCCTGCACGGCAGAACAGACCGCAAGCGCGCGATCCACTCGGTGAAAGATCTCTCCCTGCTCCTCGCGCACATGCAGAACACTGGCGGCTCCCAGCGTGCCGGTGTCGGAAGGCTGGCCGCCCCCCTCCGGAAAAAACACGGTTTGATCGAGCACGACATCGAACGCGTCCCCTGCCGGTACGCAGGAGAGCACGGTGGATTCGGCTTGGGTCAGGTGGCTGTCCAGATCATACAATCGTTTCGTCATAGAAGGCCCTCACATGAAATTAACAGGTATTGTGCTATCGGGAGATCATAGGATCGTGCTAGATCAGCGCAAACTGCTTCAACACGAATATAAACAGGAACATCGACAGGATCGAGAGCACGCTTGTGACGGCGACCAGCGTGCCTGCAAGCTCGTCGTCCGCCTGCATGCCGACCGCCATCGTATACGTTACCATCGCGACGGGAGCTCCGAAGATAATCAGCGTCACGACGATGTACTCCCCGCGAAAGCCGAGCAGGAGAAACATACCGACGACGACCAGAGGAACAATCAACAGCCGCAGCAGCGAGACCGCCGTAATCGCGGCGCGGTTTCGCTTCACCGCGGCAAAGGAGATCGTGCCGCCGAGCAGGACGAACGCGAGCGGCGTGGTCACGGCGGCAAGGCTGTCGACGGGCTTTTGCAGCACGGCGGGCAGGTTGATCTGCAGCAGATTCACGAGAAAGCCCGCATAACAGCCGATCATGATCGGATTTTTGATCACGCGCAGCAGCACGACGCCAAAGCGCACGCGCTCGCCGCGATAGCGCTCCATCGCGACGACGGAGAGCAGACCAAACAGCGGAACGGAGAGCGAAACCGCGATGGACATCATGCCGAGATTGTTTTCGCCCAGCAGCGCCGCTGCGACGGCAAGGCCGAAGATCGCGTCGTTGGAGCGAAACACGCTGAGTATGAGCACGCCGCGCCTGCGGTTTTCCCGGCAGAACATGGGTACAAGCCATGCGCTGAGCGCGAAGATGACGACGATGCAGGCGGCCATATACAGCAAAAACGGTGTGTCGAACATCGCGCCGAGGTCGGCCGCCGCAATCGCGCGGTAGCACATCAGCGGCAGGGTAAGGTAATAGATGATGTTGTTCGCGTCGCGCATGAGGCGCTCGGAGGCGATATTTGCTTTGCGAAGCAACACGCCGATGAGCATATAGATCATCAGCGGAGCGACCACGTTGAAGGAGAGGAGCAGGTTTTGCATGGTGAACCCCCGGTTCCATCTTGCGTTTACGCGGGTGAAACCGCGCGATATTGGAAGCATTATATCACAACGGCTCGGCGCGCGGGGCGGAAAAACGCCGGAAAACGCGATTCCACCCAACGATTTTTCCGGCTGTTTTCGCTTTTTGCGCGGTGCGAAAGGGAAAACGAAAGGATTCGCTTTCATTCGCGCTTTCACTTCATACAATGAAATATGGATTCGTTAACTTGCTGTAAAATACGTGTGCACCGCGCGCTTTCACCGAACTGATGGTTCCTTTTGCCGAAAAATGATGGTATGATGACAGAAAGAAAGCGCATACAAGCACGAACGGCAAGACAGGATCAGACAGAACGAAAACACCGTACAGACGCGACGACTGGAAGAAACCGACCAAAACACGTTGATTTCGCAACGATATACCCGGGGGTTGCATTGATGAGCAGATTTTCGGACGAAACCGCACTCTATTATTTCAACCGTGGCGTATCCACGGCGGCATATCTGGAACTTGGCTGCCACGAGGGTGCTGGCGAATATGGTGAGCGTGTCTTCCGCTTCTCCGTCTGGGCGCCGAACGCGGAGTTTGTCAGCGTCGTTGGCACCTTTAACGCCTGGAATGAGAAGGCGGATCCGATGGAGCGCGTCGGGACCACCGGCGTTTGGGAGATCGCAATCGGGGGTGCGCAGCCGGGGGATCTGTATAAATACGCGATCGGAACCTATACCGGCGAAGTGATCCTGAAGGCGGATCCCTTCGCTTTTCGTGCGGAACCGCACGGAACGGCCTCCGTCGTCGGCGATATGCCGTATTACGAATGGTCGGACGAAACATACCTTGCATGCCGGGAGGAGATGTCGGACTCCTACAGCCAACCGATGAACATCTACGAGGTGCATCTGGGCAGCTGGAAGCAGGGGCTTGGCTATGAGGAGCTTGCGCACGAGCTGATCGATTACGTGCTGGATATGGGGTATACCCACATCGAACTCATGCCGCTGATGGAGTATCCGTATGATCCCAGCTGGGGCTATCAGGTCACGGGTTATTATGCGGCGACCGCGCGCTACGGTGAGCCGGAAGAACTGATGTATCTGGTCGACCGCGCGCACGAGGCAGGCATCGGCGTGATCATGGACTGGGTGCCCGCGCATTTCACGCGGGACGCGCACGGCCTCCGCCTCTTCGACGGCACGCCGCTGTTTGAGCATCCCGATCCGCGGCGCGGCGAGATGCCGCAGTGGGGCACGCTCCTGTTTAATTTTGAGCAGACGCAGGTGCAGTCGTTTTTGATCTCCAGCGCGATGTATTGGCTCAAGGAGTTTCACTTCGACGGTCTGCGCGTGGACGCGGTGAGCGCGATGCTCTACCTCGACTTCGGCAAACAGCCGGGCGAATGGCTGCCCAACCGCTACGGCGGACACGACAACCTCGACGCCATCGCGTTTTTCCGCAAACTCAACTCCGCCGTGAGCAAGCTTGACGGCGGGAAGATGCTCTTTGCGGAGGAAAGCTCGGCCTATCCCTATGTGACGCGCCCCGTCTCGGAGGATGGCCTCGGCTTTGCCTACAAATGGAATATGGGCTGGATGAACGACATGCTTACCTATATGAGCATGGACAGCATCTATCGGAAATATCATCACGACAAACTGACCTTCTCGCTGTGTTATGCGTTTTCGGAGCACTATGTGCTGCCGTTTTCGCATGACGAGGTTGTGCACGGCAAAAAGAGCATGCTCTCGAAGCTGCCGGGCGATTACTGGCAGCAATTCGCGCAGCTTCGCTTGCTGTATGCCTATCAGTATGCGCACCCCGGCAAGAAGCTGATGTTCATGGGCGGAGAGTTCGGACAGTATATCGAGTGGAAAGAAGACGATTCGCTGGACTGGTTCCTGCTCGACTACCCCAAGCATGCCGAGATGCAGCTGTATGTGCATGACTTGAACCATTTTTACCTCGAAAACCCGCCGATGTTCGAGATCGACGATAGCTGGTCGGGCTTCCGCTGGTGTGGAGTGGACGACAATATCCACTCGATCCTTTCGTTTATGCGGCTTGACCGGGACGGCAACGTGCTGTTCTGGACGTTTAACTTCACACCGCAGCCCTGGATGGACTATATGATCGGCGTGCCGCGGTACGGCCTGTACACCGAGGTCTTTTCCACGGACGCGCCGTATTACGGCGGCACGGGGGATTATCCCAATGCGCCGACGATGTCCGTCTACGAACCATACGGGGAGCATCCCTGCCGGATTCGCCTGCGTCTGCCGCCCTTTGGCGCGGTGTGCTATCGCGTCACACCCAAGCCCCTGCCCAAAATCGAGGCAAAAAAGGAGGATAACGCATGAAAAAACGGATTGTAGCGATGCTGCTCGCCGGCGGACAGGGAAGCCGCCTCGGCGTGCTGACCTCCAGCATGGCAAAACCTGCGGTCCCGTTCGGCGGCAAATATCGCATCATCGATTTTCCGCTGAGCAACTGCGTCAATTCGGATATCGACACCGTCGGCGTGCTGACGCAATACCGCCCGCTCGCGCTCAACAGCTACATCGGCACCGGCCAGCACTGGGACCTCGACCGCATGAACGGCGGCGTGTTTGTTTTGCCGCCGTATGTGACAGGCGTGGACGGCAGATGGTATACCGGAACCGCAAACGCAATCTACCAGAACCGTGAGTTTGTGGATCAGTACGATCCCGACTACGTGCTCATCCTCTCCGGCGATCACATCTACAAGATGGATTACGGCGCGATGCTGCGCTTTCATATCGAAAAAGGCGCGGTGGCGACCATCGCGGTTCTGCCCGTGCCGATGGAGGAGGCGCACCGGTTCGGCATCATGAACACAGACGAGCAGGACCGCGTCACCTCGTTCGACGAAAAGCCCAAACAGCCGAAATCCAACAAAGCTTCGATGGGCATCTATATCTTCAACTGGCGCGCGCTGAAGGAATGCATGCGCGTAGACGACGAAAACCCGAATTCCACCAACGATTTCGGCAACGACATCATCCCTGCGATCATAGGCGGCGGACATGCGGTTTACGCGTATCCGTTCAAGGGATACTGGAAGGACGTCGGTACGATTCAGAGCCTCTGGGACGCGAACATGGATATCATTTCGACGCCGCCCAAGCTCGTGCTCAACGACCCGCAGTGGAGAATCTACAGCAGAAACCCGATCATGCCGCCGCACTATGTCGGCGCGCGCGCTTCGGTTACCCAGAGCCTTGTGACGGAGGGCTGCCGCGTGGACGGCAAGGTGCATCACAGCGTGCTGTTTTCCAATGTCGCCATCGAGGACGGCGCGGAGGTATACGATTCCGTGATCTTCCCCGGCGCGGTGATCCGCCGCGGGGCAAAGGTTTACCAGGCCATCGTCGGCGAAAACTCCGTCATCGGCGAGGACGCGATCATCGGCGGCGAACTGCGGCTGGGCGATCATGTGGATAATTCGCTGACCGGCACCATCACGCTGGTCGGCAACGATATCAGCATTCAACCGTCGGCCTACCTGCCGCAGGGCACGGTCGCCACGGAAGACGCATGCGGAGGAAGATGCTATGACAAGTAACGCGTTTGGCCTCATCTACACGGGTGAAACCAACCCGTTCCTGCGCGACCTTGCGCTCTCTCGCTCGGTCGCCGCCGTGCCGTTCGGCGGCAGGTATCGCTGCATCGACTTTATCCTGTCGGATCTCGTCAACTCCGGCGTTACCAGCGTCGGCCTCATCACGCAGAAGAACTATCATTCGCTGATGGACCACCTGGGCGCCGGCAAGGAATGGGATCTGCATCGTAAGCGCGAAGGCCTCTTCATGCTGCCGCCGTTTATGACGAAGGAGAACACCGGCCTTTACCGCGGCAGCGTGGACGCGATTCGCTCCTGCCTCGGCTATGTACGCAGAAATCCGCAGCAATACGTGATCTTCTCCGGCAGCCATACGATCTTCAACATGACGTTCAACGACATGCTCGCGCGGCACATCGAAACCCGTGCGAACATTACAATGCTTTACAACGAAAGCGAACTCGCGCCCAGCGAGGAGCAGAACCTCGACCTGCGGCTGCTGATTGACGCTTCCGGCCGCGTGACGGAGATGGAACTCAACCCATTTTCGCCGCGCTCGGCTTACCGCAGCTGCGATGTCATGATCATGGACAAGCTTCTGCTGGAATACCTCGTCGAGGAAGCGTATTCCCACGGCGACTACGACCTCACGCGCGATATCCTGCTCAAAAAATGCCAGACGCTCAAAATCCTGGGCTATCGGTATGATGGCTACGTGGCGCGGCTGGACTCCGTGAACGATTTCTTCCGCCACAACCTTGCGCTGCTCCAGCAGGAGGTCAGGAACGACCTCTTCAACCCCGCGCATCCGATCTATACGAAGGTCAAGGATGAGGTCAGCGCCAAATACGGAGAAAACGCGGTGGTGAAAAACGCGATGCTGGCGGACGGCTGCCAGATCGACGGTACGGTGGAAAACAGCATCGTATTCCGCGGCGTCAGCGTGAAAAAAGGCGCGGTGGTGAAAAACAGCATTCTCATGCAGGGCGTCAGTATCGGCGAAAATTGCGTTATGGATCACGTCATTCTGGATAAGGGCGTCGTGGTGCGCGAGGGGCGCACGCTCACCGGCTACGACGGATTCCCGATCATCCTCAAAAAAGGCACCACGATTTAAAGGCATGTTTCGCGCAGGTTTTCCGCGCGTGAACGCATCGGCGGCGGGCACGGCTCGCCTGGCTTTGTGCATGCATTTCAGCGTGTCGTCGCTCCAAAATATGGTTTTGCGGGAGGGCTTGCAACATGAATGTGCTGTTTTGCGCCAGCGAATGCGTACCGTTTGTCAAGACGGGGGGCCTTGCGGATGTCGCGGGGGCGCTGCCCATCGCGCTTGCGAAGGAAGGGCACGACGTGCGCGTGATCCTGCCCAAATACCGCGTGATCGACGAATATTGGAAGAGCCGGATGGAGCATGTCTGCCACTTTGATGTACTTTTCGGCTGGGAGAAGCTCTTTTGCGGAATCGAGCGAGTCCTCGACAACGGCGTGACATACTATTTTGTGGACAACGAGGCGCATTTTGGCGTGACGGAGATCTATGGCGACGGCGTTTCGGAAGGATTGCGCTTCGCCTTCTTCAGCCGCGCGGTGCTGGAGGGATTGCCGCACATCGGATTTTTCCCGGACGTGCTGCACCTCAACGACTGGCAGACGGGGCTGATTGCGGCGCTCTTAAAGACGCAATACACCGCGCGGGCGGATTACGCACGCATTCGAACGGTGTTTTCCATCCACAATCTCAAATATCAGGGGATCTTCTCCTGGCGTGAAATCGCGGGCAGGCTGGGTCTGGACGAGCGTTACTTCACCTACGAATACATGGAGTTTTTCGGCTGCATCAGCTGCATGAAGGGAGGGCTTGTGTTTTCCGACCGGCTCTGCACGGTGAGCCCAACCTATGCCGAGGAGATCAA
>CAYPEV010000144.1:0-6747 GCA_964409605.1 uncultured Christensenella sp.
ACTTTGTTGGAATAACCCCACTCGTTGTCATACCAGGCGACGAGCTTGACGAAGTTGTCGTTCAGGCTGATGCCGGCTTTGGCGTCGAAGATCGAGGTGCGCGGATCGGTATAGAAGTCCGAAGAGACGACTTCATCCTCGGTGTAACCGATGATGCCGGCCCATTCGGGCGCTTCGGAAGCGGCCTTCATGACAGCCTTGATCTGCTCATAGGTTGCGCCCTTCTCGAGACGGCAGGTGAGGTCAACCACGGAGACGTCCGGCGTCGGAACGCGCAGGGACATACCGGTGAGCTTGCCGTTGAGGGAGGGGATGACCTTGCCGACTGCCTTGGCGGCGCCGGTGGAGCTGGGGATGATGTTGTGCGCTGCCGCACGGCCGCCGCGCCAGTCCTTCTTGGACGGGCCGTCGACGGTCTTCTGCGTCGCCGTGATGGAGTGAACGGTCGTCATGAGGCCTTCGACGATGCCGAAGTTGTCATGGATGACCTTCGCCAGAGGGGCAAGGCAGTTGGTGGTGCAGGACGCGTTGGAAACAACGTTCATGTCCTTGGTGTATTTGTCCTGGTTGACGCCCATGACGAACATCGGGGCATCCGCCGAGGGAGCGGAGATGACGACCTTCTTGGCGCCGCCAGCGAAATGGGCGCTCGCCTTATCGATCGTGGTGAATACGCCGGTGGATTCGACGATGTATTCCGCACCGCACTCTTTCCACGGGATC
Organism: uncultured Christensenella sp.; assembly: GCA_964409605.1. Classification (GTDB taxonomy): domain Bacteria; phylum Bacillota; class Clostridia; order Christensenellales; family CAG-138; genus UBA7703. The sequence goes on from CAYPEV010000144.1 coordinate 724, forward strand.
TCATTTGCGTTCATGCAGGCGTAGACGGCGGTTTCTTCGCCGTTGACGACCAGCTTGCCGTCTTTAATGGAGATTTCTCCTTTGAACTGACCGTGAACGGTGTCATAACGGAGCATGTAGACCATGTAGTCGAGATCGATGAACGGATCGTTCACGCCGACGACTTCGATTTCGGGATTGGCTGCGGCTGCGCGGAATACCAGGCGGCCGATACGGCCAAAGCCATTGATGCCTACTTTAATTGCCATATCTATGTTCTCCTTTTTTTGATATACGATGTTATGAATCGGGCGAACGAGCGAACATGTTACGGCGAAATCAGTCCTGACCGCCGGAAATGGATACGCGGGGAATGCGGTTTGATTCACTCTGTAAGCCCAAAGTATTGTACAATATCTGCACTATATCCGCAAGAAAAAACTTTCTCAGCCAACCAAACAAAACAGCTGATTTCATGTATATATCAGTCTCGCGCGATCGATTGATTCGACGCAAAAATCAATCCAGATTGTGCTTTTCGGAGACGATATAGAGCGGTCTGCCTTTGAGTTCGTCATACATCCGCCCGAGATACATACCCTGCAATCCCATGAAAAACAGAGACATGCCCTGTACGAACACGACGCCGCAGACGGCCCAGAGCCAGGGCGCGACGCCGGAGATGAGAGCCGTTACGATCAGCGCGATCAACCCCGCGCCGGAGAGGAGCATCAGCAGCACGCCGATGGTCATCGGCAGAGTCAGGGGACGATCCGAAAAGCCCGTGATGCCGTCGCTGGCGAGGCGCAGCATCTTTTTCAGCGAATACTTGGTTTTGCCGGCAAAGCGCTCCTGCCGTTCATATTCGATCGGCACGGCGCGATAGCCCATCCAGGCGGACATGCCGCGCAGAAAACGGTTGTGCTCGCGCATCTGCAGAAACACATCCGCAACATTGCGCCCGATGAGCCGGAAGTCTCCCGTATCGAGCGGGATAGGGTATGCGCTCATCCACGAAAGCAGACGATAATACAAGCTTGCCGTGACCTTCTTAAAGATGGTCTCGCCCTTGCGCTTGACGCGCTTGCCATAGACGATATCCGCGCCCGCTTCCCACATGCGCACCATTTCGGGAATCAACTCCGGCGGATCCTGCAGATCGACGTCGATGATGATCAGGGCGTCGCCTTTTGCCGCGTCCATACCGCAGGTGACCGCGAGCTGGTGGCCAAAGTTTCTGGAAAACGAGAGAACTTTCACATGCGGGTGTTCGCTTGCGAGCGCGCGCAGTTGATCGAGCGTATGATCACGGCTGCCGTCGTTGACATAGATGATCTCGTACGCATAGTCGGTTTTCTGCATCGCGAGATCCATACGCAGAAAAGAGTCTTGAAGCACTTCTTCTTCGTTGAATACAGGAATAACGAGAGACAACATGCGCTGCTTGGTCGAATCCATCGAGTGTTTCCTCCGGATAAAAACCTGTTTTGCCCTGCGCGTTTACGGCTCCTATCCAAGCTGTAGTATAGCGCAAACCTCAGGCAAAGACAACCGAGCGGCATAGGTTTCGCTTTTTCGTCACGCGCGCGTGATTATTGTGTAAAAACAATTCGTTTTATAAGAACGGAAGGCGGGGGCCAGTATTTTTTCGTTGCAATTTGGTCGTCATGTGATAGAATATGCATCGAAAGAATCGTACAATTGATCCAACCGATCAAGAAAAGGAGATAGTTCTTATGCCTATCGTAACCAGCAAGAAGATGTTTGCGGACGCGTATGCCGGCGGCTATGCAATCGGCGCGTTCAACGTCAACAACATGGAGATCATTCAGGGCATCACCGAAGCCGCCAAGGAGCTCAACGCTCCGCTGATCCTCCAGGTCAGCTCCGGCGCGCGCAAATACGCCAACCACACCTACCTCATGAAGCTCATCGAGGCCGCGTGCATCGAGACGGATCTGCCCATCTGCGTCCATCTCGACCATGGCGACACGTTCGAACTCTGCAAGAGCTGCATCGACGGTGGATTTTCCTCCGTTATGATCGACGGATCGCACCATTCCTATGAAGACAACGTCAAGCTCACGCGCCAGGTCGTCGAGTATGCGCATGATCACGGCGTCGTCGTGGAAGGCGAACTCGGCCGTCTCGAAGGCGTTGAGGACGATGTGAAAGTTGCCATCGGCGACGGCAGCTATACCGATCCCGATCAAGTCGAAGATTTCGTGAAGCGCACCGGCGTGGACTCGCTGGCAATCGCCATCGGCACGAGCCACGGCGCGTATAAGTTCAAGCCCGGCACGAAGCCGCAACTGAGATTTGATATTCTCACCGAAGTGGAAAAGCGTCTGCCCAACTTCCCGATCGTACTCCACGGCGCCTCCAGCGTCATTCCGGAGTTCGTGAAGATGATCAACGAAAACGGCGGCAACATGCCGGACGCGATCGGTATCCCAGAAGATATGCTCCGCGAAGCCGCGCGCATGGCGGTCTGCAAGATCAACATCGACAGCGACCTTCGCCTTGCAATGACGGCGACGATCCGCAAGTATTTCCACGACAACCCCAGCCATTTCGACCCGCGCCAGTACCTCAAGCCCGCGCGCGATGCGATCAAGAACATGGTCTCCCACAAGATCACGACCGTGCTCGGCTGCGACGGCAAAGCGTAAGATTTAAGAGCGCATAATACAAAAGGCACCCGCAAGGGTGCCTTTGTTGTTTGTTTCGTTGGGTTACTCGGGTTCGACGTCTTCGTCGATCGGCTTTCTCGCAGCGGGAGCGGGAGCGGCCTTTACCACAGGCGCGGGTCTTGCCACGGCGGGTTTTGCAGCGGCGCTCTGCGCGGCTTCCGCAGCCGCCATCGCGCTTTGGTTGACCTTGCGCTTGGCTTCCTGATCCGCAATCGCCTGCTTGCGCTCCGCTTCAAACATTGCGCGGAGCTGCTTATCGAGCTTTTGCGTGAGCTCCGGGTTGTCCTTGAGGAAGATGCGCGTGGTGTCGCGCCCCTGGCCGATGCGCATCTCGCCGTAGTTATACCAGGCGCCGCTCTTTTGGATCAGCTTTTTTTCAACCGCGAGATCGAGAATCGCGCCTTCTTTGGAGATGCCTTCGCCATAGAGCATGTCAAATTCCGCGCTCTTAAACGGCGGCGCGACTTTATTTTTGACCACTTTGACGCGCGTGCGGTTGCCGATGATGTCCGTTCCGTTCTTCAGTGCGTCGATGCGGCGCACGTCCAAACGTACGCTGGCATAGAACTTGAGCGCCTTGCCGCCCGGTGTTGTCTCGGGGTTGCCGAACATCACGCCGACTTTTTCGCGCAGCTGGTTGATGAAGATGACGATGGCGTTGGATTTGTTGATTGCGCCCGTGAGCTTTCGGAGCGCCTGGCTCATCAGCCGCGCCTGCAGGCCGACGTGTGCGTCGCCCATATCGCCCTCGATTTCCGCCTTGGGGACGAGCGCCGCGACGGAGTCCACAACCACGACGTCGATCGCACCGCTGCGCACGAGCGCCTCGGTGATCTCGAGCGCCTGCTCGCCGGTGTCCGGCTGGGAGACATAGAGGTCGTCCACGCGTACGCCGAGCGCCTCGGCATAGGCAGGATCGAGCGCGTGCTCCGCGTCGATAAACGCCGCTGTGCCGCCCGCACGCTGGCCTTCGGCGACAATGTGCAGCGCGATGGTGGTCTTACCGGAGGATTCCGGCCCGAAGATCTCGATGATTCTGCCGCGCGGGATCCCACCGACGCCGAGGGCATAGTCCAGCGGGAGGCAGCCCGTGGAGACGGTTGCAACCGGCGCACGCGCCGCGGCGTCGCCGAGCTTCATGATCGCGCCTTTGCCAAACTGCTTTTCGATCTGACCCAGCGCAATCTCCAATGCTTTTTCTTTTTCGACCATCACAGTATTCCTTTCGTTCGGTGCAATCTATCGTGTTGTTTCGCTTGGTTAACCGGCGCAAATCAGCGCGCAACAGTATCGGATGGAAACAAATGATCGCATGTTCTCGTGCCATTATAACACGGCGAATGTGACGAGTACAGCGTTTTTTGGCGGGATTTCAGGCAATTTCAGCCGCTATTCGAGGCAGAGTTTGCGCCGGAGCAGATCGAACGCGTGCAGCGCTGCGATTTCGCGGATGCGTGCGCGCTCGCCAAAGAGCTGTACGCGTTTGACGAGCGTTTCGCCCTGCCGTGCGAGCGCGAGATAGACCGTGCCGACCGGGTTTTCCACCGTGCCGCCGTCAGGCCCCGCAAAACCCGTCGTTGCGAGCGCGTAGCTTGCGCCGGACGTCTTGAGCATACCTTCCGCCATCTCTCTTGCGCAGGGCTCACTGACCGCGCCGAAACGATCCAGCGTCTGCTGACTTACGCCGAGGCGGGAGACCTTCGCCGCGTCGGAATATGTCACACAGCCTTCAATGAGGAAGCGGGAACAGCCGGGAATTGCGACCAGTTCGCTTGTGATCAGGCCGCCGGTGCAGCTTTCCGCAACGGCGAGCGTCTGCTGATCGTCCGTCAGCATGCGCGCGCACGTCTCCGGCAGCGATTCGCCGACGGTGGAATAGACGATGTCTCCAAGGCGAGAAATGATCTCGCCGATCATCGGCCGCGCGAGTGCTTCGCCTTCCGCTTCATCTTGACACAGAGCGGTCACGCGCAGCGAGACTTCGCCCGTCTTAACGTACGGCGCGACGGTCGGGTTGGTTTGGTTTTCAATGATATCCCGCAGCTCATAGGTGACGGTCGATTCACCCTTGCCGAAGATGCGCAGTTCGCGCGAATACAGCTTGTTGCCGCTGAGCTGTTCCAGATAGGGCATCACGTGGTTTTGAAACATGGGGAAGAGTTCCCGCGGCGGTCCCGGCAGCAGGATCGCGGTCTTATTCTCCGCGGTCATGATGCAGCCCGGCGCGGTGCCGAACGCGTTTGGCAGAATCAGCGCGCTCTTTGGAAAGCTTGCCTGCTTGAGATTATTGGGCGTAAAGTCATAGCCGCGCGTTTCGAAATGCTTTCTCAGGCGCTCCGCCTCTTCGGGGATGAGCTCAACGGTCAGCCCGAGCGCTGCGGCGACGGTTTCCTTCGTGAGGTCGTCGTCGGTGGGGCCCAGCCCGCCCGTGAAGACGACCACATCCGAACGCTCCACTGCCTGATGCACGACCGCGGTGAGCCTTTTTACATTGTCGCCCACGGTCGTATGATAAAACACCTGAAAGCCAAGCGGAGCCAGACGCTGCGCGATGAACTGCGCGTCCGTGTTGACGACCTGGCCCATGAGCAACTCCGTTCCGACGGAAACGATTTCTGCGATCATAGCTGTGTCACTTTCTATTGTTCCAGCAGATGCTGTAAATTTCTAATCCGGTTCAGTTCCAATTGACCGCGTTGCGGTTGGCGACGATGTAGTCGACCGCCGACCAGATGGTGAAGACCGCGGCGGTGCACATCACGCCGAAGTCAAAGGGGAAGTCCCAGCGGGAGAAGATCGGGTTTCCCAGCAGCGTTGTAAGGATCGCAACCACCTGCAAACCGCTCTTGAGCTTGCCCAGCCAGTTTGCCGCGATGACCTTCCCGCTGTTTGCCGTGACCAGCCGGAAGCCCGAGACGATGATCTCGCGCCCGACGAAGATGATGCACAAGATCGGGTTGAGCATGCCGTTGTAGGTCATCATGATGAAAGCGGCGCAAAACAGCAGTTTATCCGCGATGGGGTCCATCAGCTTGCCGAAATTGGTGACCAGACCCCGTTTACGCGCGATATAGCCATCCAAAATGTCCGTCATATCCGCGAGGAAGAAGATCGCGGCTGCGTAATAGTTCCAGCCTGGTAGCCATGCTTCAAAGGAAAACGCCGCGACCATCAGTGGCACAAGCACCATGCGAAATATGGTTAGCCGATTGGGAAGATTCATCTTTGCGCGGGGTTCGCGCGTTGGCTGCGTCTGTTCCATAGTGTCTCGTCTTTCTGTATTCGGGATAATGGAAGGAGGAAGCTTGTTTTGCTTACACGCTCAGATAAGCCGGCCGATCATATCATACTC